>CAMDLY010000044.1 GCA_945902115.1 Lishizhenia tianjinensis
TGATTTTCACAATCGGTCAAAGCATTTTTATTGAGAGCAATTTTCGCACTTGCCTCCCTAGGAATGGCGTTTCGGAGACTTCCACCGTCGAAACTTATCAACTGAATAGCTGTAGACTGAGCCAACTCCCAAATAATTCTTGACATCCACTTGTTTGCATTCCCTCTTCCTTTGTCTATATCCATACCAGAATGCCCGCCAAGTAATCCTCTAATTGAGAGTTCAATGACGACAGAATTTTCTAGAATAGCCTCTTGTTCGTAGGAAAAAGTGGTATTGGTATCTATTCCGCCTGCACAACCGACAGAAAGTTCGTCGTCATCCTCGGTATCAATATTCAATAAAACTTCTCCACTGAACATTTTTCCATCCATTTTCATGGCACCTGTCATTCCTGTTTCCTCGTCAATTGTGAAAAATGCTTCAATTGCAGGGTGCTGTATATCTTGTGAGGATAATATGGCCATAATCGCTGCTACACCAATCCCGTTGTCTGCACCAAGAGTTGTTCCGTTGGCTCTAACCCAATCTCCGTCTACAATCATTTCGATACCTTGACTGTCAAAATCAAAAAAAGTAGCTGAATTTTTTTGATGCACCATATCGAGATGCGCCTGAAGGATTACAGTTTTTCTGTTTTCCATTCCTTGGGTCGCTTTCTTTTTAATAATAACATTGCCTATTTTATCTACCAATGTTTCTAATTTCAGCTTATTTCCAAAATCTACCATAAACGCTCTTACGCGTTCTTCTTTTTTTGAGGGTCTCGGTACTGCGTTTAAATCTGCAAAATGTGTCCAAAGTGCTTTTGGTTCTAAATCTCGAATTGTCATAGTTAGGGAAATTTTGGATATTGTTGAAAATTTGGATCTCTTTTTTCAAGAAATGCATTCTTGCCTTCTTGAGCTTCTTGAGTGAGGTAGTAGAGTAGGGTGGCGTCACCTGCTAATTCCATAAGACCATGTTGACCATCTAATTCAGCATTCATGGCCCGCTTTATCATTCTCACTGCCAATGGACTGCGTTTCATGATTAGTTTGCACCATTCCACCACGGTATCTTCAAGTAGAGTTAAGGGAACAACTTTATTCACCATTCCCATTTTTTCTGCTTCTTCAGCGGTGTATTGATTGCATAAAAACCAAATTTCTCTTGCCTTTTTTTGTCCCACATGTCTGGCAAGGAACGAGCTACCAAATCCGCCATCAAAACTACCAACCTTAGGGCCAGTTTGCCCAAATTTAGCGTGGTCCGCTGCAATTGTTAAATCACAAACGACATGCAATACATGCCCTCCTCCAATAGCATAACCATTCACCATTGCAATAACTGGCTTAGGAAGTGAGCGTATGGCTTTATGTAAATCCAATACATTGAGTCTTGGAATGCCGTTTTCCGAAATATAACCACCAATACCTTTTACATTTTGGTCTCCCCCTGAACAAAAGGCTTTATCACCTTCTCCCGTGAAAACTACAACATTGATATCTTGTCTTTCTCGACAAATTACCATCGCGTCGAGCATTTCGAAGTTTGTTTCTGGACGAAAGGCATTGTAAACATGAGGTCGATTGATCGTTATTTTGGCAATTCCCTCAAAGATTTCAAATTTAATATCTTGATATTGTTTTATCGTTTCCCACTTTCTCATATGCAATTGACAATTGTCTACAAATTTAACAAGAAAGCAGCAAGAAAGGTTTAAAAAAGTCGTAACACCTCTTCTTCTTTTTTTTTACGTTACATTTATTAGTAAATGCTTCTACTTGAACAATCTCTGGTAACTGCGGTACTTAAAGAAGACCGGAAAGCGCAAATTGCACTTTATAATTTGTGTTTTCCCGTATTAATTGGTATGGTCAGGCGATTTCATGCCAACGAAGAAGATCAGGTTACTTTGGTTAACAATGCATTTATGAAGATATTAAAACACTTGCCTACGTTTGACGACAAGTATTTTGAATCATGGATCCGAAAGATTATCAAAAATGAAATCATAGATGATTTTAGAAGAAATAAAAAGTACAAGGCTGCATTTGTTTTCGTCGACAATTATCTGGTAGAAGAGGCAGTTGGTCCTGAAATTGACGATACTTTTTCTAAAGAATATTTGCAAGAACTGCTCTACAATTTATCAGCTCCTAGCAGAGCTGTATTTAACTTACATGTAATAGAAGGTTATGCACACAAAGAAATAGGAACCATGTTGGGGATTTCCGAGCAAACATCGAAGTGGCATGTCAAAATCGCGCGAAAGAAATTAAGAGAATTACTTACTAAGGAAAATGCTTATGAAAACAGATAGGGAATTGGATTCGCTGTTTAAATCAACGTTTAATGAATTTACACATGAAATACCGAGTGAAGTTTTCATGGATGATTTAGACAGTAGATTGTCGAAGTCAAAATCAAAAAGGACTTTGGGCTATTGGAAATGGTATTTATCTGGACTTGTAATTATTATCTCCATTGTTGGATGGTCGTCATGGAATATAATGGAAGCAAGAACGACGAATGAACCAGTTCATACAAATCTATTGAAAGAAAAGAATGAAATTAAAACACAAGGGGTAGAGGATGAAATTAATGAAATTACTAAAAAGGGTAATCTTGAGGTATATCGAAGTCTTTCGAATGAAAAAGTATCCAATAATGTCATTAAACTAATTGAGAATAATAAAAATAAACAGAAGGATTGGGCTATTGACAAGGTACTATCTAGCGAAATAAATCTACTGCCAGTTGAGCCAAGGTATAATAATTTAGATTCAGAATTAACATTCACAACCTCTATAATTGAAGAGTTAAATTTAGCGAATAGTGATACTCTCAAAAAAGATTCAATACAGCTGAGCAATTTGCTTGAAACAATATCTTCAACACCTAGAAAACAACCTGTCGAGAAAAAATGGAAATTTTCGATGTCCCTACTCAATGGTGTGAGTCACATTTATTCCAGAACAGGAACGCCAACGATTGAAGATGCACAACAGCTAGCATTTACATCGTCATATACGCAAGAAGATCTCAAAGATTTTGTGAATCACCGAAAATCAATTGAATCAGCGATTACATCCTGGGATATGTCAATACGCATGGAAGCAAAATATGGTAAACTTGTAATTTCGTCAGGCTTAGACTTGATCAGATGGGGAGAAAGAATTTCATTTGGTGACACATTAGGTATTGAGCAATTAAATACATATTCCTATCTCAACCTTCCATTGAATATTGGATTCAACTATACCTTTCATAAGTGGCAACTCCAACCATATATGGGCGTTTCATTAGGCATATCAATTAATACTGCTATGGGAGATTATGTAATTTTTAATGATCCTTCAGCAGATTACATGGTGAGGAATTACAGGGCGAATAAATTTTCTGGTGTTCTGCAATCTGGATGTTTGATTGAATACCTTTCTACTTCAGGTTATAAGGTCATGCTTAATCCTACGATTCGAACTTCAATCTCTAATATCGTAGAGGATGGATTGATAAAAACTGCATATTCTTCTTTTGGTCTACAATTGGGTGTTGGTTATCAATGGTAATTTGTATACTTGTTGAATGAAATATGGAATAGTTTTATTGCTTTTTCTTTACGCTTGTTCGGCAGATGAAAAAGATTTTGATGACATGGCTTTGGATATATGTCACTGCATGACGGACTCTTTGGTGTTAGATAGGAATGTGTGTATGGGTGATTTTCAAAAGAAATACGATCAATTGAATAGCTACGATTCAGATGAAGAGTTTCAGGAAAAGCTTGTCAATTCGATGAAGAAGGTAAAAAGTTGTGAAAGCTATGCTCTATTATACGAGCAATCGTTAAAGTAATATCCTATTTAAAATCCCAACACGTATTTCCGTTTCCGAGTTTAATGGTGATACTTGCGCCACCGTATACGTACCAATCTCTGGTAGATTTATTTCCTCTTCTTTCTGTTCGAGAGCCATCGAGCGTGCGGTTAGATAAGGCATAACTCAACTCAGATTCATCGTGATTAACAAACGCATCTTCCGTTGCATAGATATTAGCACCAATGTCATCAATATAATCTGTAAAAGTTTTACGAATGGATAAGTCTATATTAAAGGCCATTATTTTTCCAATAGAAAATTTATAACCCATCCCGATTGGAATGCATAATTGATAGTTATTATAGCGTTTTTTACCTGTTTGCCCTTCTGTACCCAAAGGTTGAAGCGCTACCCATTCCCCGTTATATTCTGTTTTGGGATTCATATAAAACAATCCTACTTGTGCAAGAAAATAAAAGGTTTCTCTGTAACGGTCATTCCCTAATTGATACGATTTAAAATAAAATTCTACTCCTCCTGAAATTTCGTGAATGTTAGATTTGAAATTTAAATTCCTATTCACATGTTGTGTTATTTTTGAGTCTGAATCGTATGCTGCGAGACTACCGTATAAATAATTGAATCTGTAGGACATGCGTGCATTCCTATTAAGTCTATACATGGCGCCAAATGCATTTTGACTCTTGTAAAAAGGTATGTACGGGTTAAGTTCACCGATGTAATACATCTGTCCAATATTAATACCGAGTTCAGAACGAGACCAAAAGTTAGCCTGTTGTGAGTAAGCAATTTGAGAGACTAATAAGCTTAAAATTAGAATTCTTAACATTACACCAATAAACGAAAAATTAAGCAGATTATTACAAAACTATGCTTTTCCAGATCTCTTGCGGTCAGTTTCTTTCAATAATACTTTACGAATGCGAAAATTTTTGGGTGTTACCTCAACATATTCGTCATCTTGGATATATTCAAGGCACTCCTCCAAACTAAATACCTTAGGAGGCGCTATTCTCACTTTATCGTCAGAACCTGAGGCGCGCATATTGGTTAATTTTTTTGTTTTGGTAACATTGACACATAAATCGCCTGCTCTGGAATTTTCACCAATGACTTGACCTTCGTAAATATCCTCATTAGGATGTATAAAAAACCTACCTCTTTCTTGTAAATTATTTAAAGAGTAAGGTATGGCAGATCCTTGTTCCAGAGAAATAAGTGATCCGTTTTGTCTTCCCGGAATTTCACCTTTCATGGGCTGGTACTCTAAGTACCTGTGTGTCATGATGGCTTCTCCCGCGGTTTGTGTAAGTAAATAACTTCTGAGCCCAATAATTCCTCTTGATGGAATCATGAATTGTATAATCATTCTACCTCCCTTAGGCTCCATATTGGTCATTTCGCCTTTTCGGATAGTAACTGCTTCTACAGCAGTTCCGCTGAGTTCTTCGGGTAAATCAATAGTTAATTCCTCAACCGGTTCGCATTTCGCCCCGTCGATTTCCTTGACAATTACTTGAGGTTGTCCAACTTGTATTTCATATCCTTCTCTGCGCATCGTTTCAATCAGTACGGATAAGTGAAGGACTCCGCGACCGTAGACCATCCATCTATCGGCCTTGTCAGTTTCTATAACGCGCAATGCAAGATTTTTCTCAAGTTCTTTAAATAATCTTTCTTGGATATGCCTTGAAGTGACAAATTTCCCTTCTTTTCCAAAAAATGGAGAGTCGTTGATGGTAAACAACATCGACATCGTGGGTTCATCGAGTTGGATTGTTGGAAGTGGATCAGGGTTTTCCACATCACAAATGGAGTCACCGATTTCAAATCCTTCGAGCCCTGTAACCGCACAAATGTCGCCAGCTTGAACACTTGAAACTTTTACACGTTCTATCCCTTCGAAAACAAAAATTTCTTTGATTCTGTGTTTCTCAAGGGTTCCGTCTCGTTTTGCCAAAAGAATAGGTTGGTTTTCTTTGACATTTCCTCGAGTTAATCGACCAATGGCAATTCTCCCCACATAGGAAGAAAAATCCAATGAGGTGATTAACATTTGCGTATTACCCTCCTCAATTGTTTTTGGTGGAAAGTATGCTAAAATGCGGTCTAATAACGGTGTTATATTATCCTGAGGTTTTTTCCAATCTTCGGACATCCAACCATTTTTCGCAGATCCATAGATCGTAGGAAAATCCAGTTGCTCCTCGGTAGCATCCAATTCGAACATAAGGTCAAAAACCTTTTCTTGAACTTCATCTGGCGTGCAATTTTGTTTATCCACTTTGTTAATTACCACAAGTGGTCTTAGGCCCATAGAAAGTGCTTTTCCTAGAACAAATCGGGTTTGAGGCATTGGTCCTTCAAAAGCATCTACCAATAAACAAACACCATCTGCCATATTTAATACACGTTCTACTTCTCCACCAAAATCGGCGTGACCAGGAGTATCAATTATATTTATTTTCGTCCCCTTGTAGGTAACAGAAACGTTTTTTGATACTATCGTAATACCTCTTTCTCTCTCTAGATCATTATTATCCATAATGAGTTCTCCCGTTGGGCGGTCTCTTTCATTTATGAAATTTCCAGCCTCAATCATTTTGTCCACTAAAGTGGTTTTACCATGGTCAACGTGAGCAATTATTGCAATGTTTCTAATTTCCATCCTTTTGGTTATCGTCTATTTCGTTTTCTATTAAAATCTTCATTTCCTCTAGGAGCTCCTACTTTTTTTGCGTCACCACCAAAACGTCCGCTTCCTCTTGGTGAATCAAATTTCTTTCCTCCTTTAAAAGATCCTCCCGAATTTGCTGGTTTTGCCGCAGAAACCTCTATAGAAACATTATGCCCTTCATAATTTTGACCATTGACGTTTCGGAGTATTCTTTCAGTATACTCTTCATCTGCCTCAAAAAATGAGAAAGACGTCATAATATCAATTTTACCAATTTTATCAGACTTAAGAGCTGTGGCATCGCAAATTACGCGTAATAAAGCTCCAGGATTAAGACCATCTCTTTTTCCAATGCTCACAAAGAATCTAGTTTTTCCCTCTTCTCTAGAGCGATTTCCTCTGTCACGATCTCCTCTGTCGCGATCTCCTCTGTTTTCATTGTTATCATCTCTTCCTGCTTTTGCATTCAAATCTCCTGCGCGGTGATAGTAGTCTATAAAACGATTGAACTCAGCAGAAACAAATTTCTTAATTACTTCCTCTTTTGTTAATGATTCAAATTCAGAAACAATTTGAGGCATGAATTTCTTAATGTCATGCTCTTTTACTTCGGTATTGATAGTTTTCTCAATAAGGCGCATCAATTGAATCTCACAAATTTCTTCAGCATTTGGGATATTTCCGACTGTAAACGTGGATCGCATCTGCCTTTCGATGGCTTTTATCTTGAATAATTCTTTTCCGTTAACCAAAACAAGAGATTCTCCTTTCTTGCCTGCTCGAGCTGTTCTTCCACTACGATGCGTGTAATTTTCTATGTCGTCAGGTAAATTGTAGTTAATGACGTGAGTGATGTTGTCGATGTCGAGTCCTCTCGCGGCAACATCAGTTGCTACTAGAATTTGTAATTCCTTACTTCTAAATCGTCCCATCACGGTATCGCGCATTGCTTGCGTTAAATCACCATGTAATGGTTCGGCGTTGTATCCTTCTTTTGCGAGTTTTGCAGCAACTGCAGCAGTTTCGTTTTTTGTACGGCAAAAAATCAAGCCATATATACTTGGGTTAAAATCGATCAATCTTTTTACAGCTTCGTAACGATCTCTCTCTTTAACCATATAGTAGATATGATCAATATTTTCGTTGCTTTGATTTTTATGTCCTATTGAAATTTCCAATGGATCTGTCATGTATGTCCGAGCAATTCTAGCAACTTCATTAGGCATGGTGGCGGAAAATAACCAGACGTTTTTATCAACCGGTGTGGTATCAAGAATTGCGTCTATATCTTCTTTGAACCCCATGTTAAGCATCTCATCTGCTTCATCCAATATGACATATTTTACTTGACCCAATACTATAACTTTACGGTTGATTAGGTCAACTAATCTACCTGGTGTTGCTACGATTATTGAAGTTCCTCTTTTGATATCAGTAATTTGCTTTCGTATATCTGTACCTCCATAAACTGCTGTAATAGAGCAGTCTATAAATTTTGCATAGGTCTGTAGGTCTTTAGAAATTTGTAAACATAACTCGCGTGTAGGACAAATAATAAGCCCTTGAGGGAGTTTTGAATGAGTATCTATATTATTGATTAAAGGCAAGCCAAATGCGGCTGTCTTTCCTGTTCCGGTCTGCGCCAGACCGACAAAATCGCAATTCTCTTGTAATAAATAAGGAATTGCTTGTTCCTGGATGGGGGTAGGTGCTTCAAAACCCAATTCTTTTAACGACTTCAGCACCTCTCGCCTTAACCCCAGCTCTTCGAATGTCATGTATGTATTTTATAATTAGGCGCAAAGGTATGGATAATAAAGGGATATATATCGAAAGTCGAAATAAGGAACCCTAGAAATTATAATGTATGGTCATTTTTGAGCTTGGGTAAATAAAAAAATCAGGAATTAAGGGGGATTATTGGCGAGATTACAAGCGTAATTGTAAAAACTAAATGGCTATTGGTTGGTTTTACTACCAAAACTTTTTCTACTTTTGGCGAAACAAAATTGAATATGAGTTTAAAGGGTATAATTGCAATTTCGGGACGTCCGGGTATTTTTAAAATTGTTGCTCAAGGCAAGAATAATGTTATCGTTGAATCTATGTTGGATAAAAAAAGATTCCCGGCATATGCTTCAGAGCGTATTTCAACACTTGAAGACATTAGTGTATTTACCTATGATGAGGACGTTAAACTCACCGAAGTACTTAAAACCATGCAGGAAAAGTATGCAGGTAGCAAGGCATTGTCCCATAAAGAGGATATACCAGTTTTGGAAAAAGAGTTACGTACATTATTGCCTAATTACGACGAGAATAAGGTTTATACTTCTGATATAAGGAAATTATTTCAGTGGTTTAATTTACTGCATGATGCTGGATTGTTGATCGATGATAAAGCTGAAGTAGTAGAAGAAGTTAAGGAGTCAAAGGAAATAAAAGCTCCGAAAAAAGAAAAAAAGAAAACAGTATCTCCAGGAAAGGACATGGCTGCTAAAGCTCCGAAATCCGCCTCTGTTAAGAAAGCTGCACCTGTGAAAACAGGAAGTTCAAGAGGAAAATAAACAACACAATGCGCATAGAAAAACCGAAACGCAATTTTGTTGCGGAAGATTGTCTTGTCCAAAATTGGGAATCAATTAAGTGTTATTTTGAGTCGCTTGAAGAAAGGAAGATTGATGATAATCAAAGCGCACTGCGGTGGTTAGAGGATAGAAGTGAGTTAGAAGCTTTCTTAGAGGAAGACTTGGCGTGGAGGTATATACGTATGTCAATTGATACCAACGATAAGAATAATGCTGCCGCGTATACGGCATTCGTTACGGAAATACAACCTTTCGTATCACCAATAGAAGATAAGTTGAATAGAAAGATGGTTGATAGTTCTTACATCATGCATTTTTCAACTGATCCGGCTTATGCTATTTATTTCAGGTCAGTGAAATCGGCGTTGTCTATTTTTAGAGATGAAAATGTGGCAATTGAGGCATTCTTGAATGAGAAATCCCAAGAATTTGGTTCAATCAGTGGGGCTCAGAGTATTGAGCATGAAGAAAAGACCCTTACTATGCCGCAGGCTAGCCAATTCCTTAAAGATCCAATTGAGGACGTTCGCAAAAGTGTCTACATTAAAATGGTTGAGCGTAGACGTAAAGATAGTCAAAAGTTAGATGAATTATATTCTGTCCTCATAGCTAAACGCCATGAATTAGCTCTTAATGCTGGTTTTGAGAATTTCCGTGATTACAAATTTGTCTCTTTGGGTCGTTTTGATTATACAAAAGAAGATTGCTTTGCTTTTCATGAGGCCATAAAAAAAGAAATCGTTCCGCTCGTAAAGATTATCCAACAGAAGAAATTGGAGAAATTAGGTAAGTCCAAGTTTAAGCCATGGGACTTAGAGGTTGATCCCGAAGGCAAGATGCCACTGAAACCTTTTCAATCTGGTGATGAGATGCTACAGGCTACAGTTTCTATGTTTACAAGGTTGGATTCATATTTTGTAGATTGCTTGAATACCATGCAAGAAATGGGACATTTGGACCTAGATTCTAAACCGGGTAAAGCTCCTGGAGGGTATAATTACCCCTTGTATGAAATCGGCGTACCGTTTATTTTTATGAATGCTGTAGGTGCTCATAGGGATTTGGTGACGATGGTGCATGAGGCTGGTCACGCGGTTCACTCTTTTTTAAGCAGAGATTTAGCAATGACAGCTTTCAAAAATTTCCCTTCGGAGGTGGCTGAGTTGGCTTCGATGTCGATGGAATTGTTGACCATGGATCTTTGGGATGAGTTCTATCCTAAAAGTGAGGATCTAAATCGTGCAAAAAGAGAACACTTGGAAGATATATTGAAAATTCTTCCATGGATAGCACAAATTGATGCCTTTCAACATTGGATATATACCAATCCGTCACACACTATTTCTGAGCGACATGCCTATTGGTTGTCCTTGTCATCAGCATTCGGAACTGGTCTAGTAGATTGGACAGGGTATGAAGAGGTACAAAAAACTTCTTGGCAGAGACAACTTCATTTGTTTGAAGTTCCGTTTTATTACATTGAATATGGAATCGCACAATTAGGTGCGTTGGGTGTATGGGTGAATAGCATGCAAAATAAAGACGAAGCACTAAAAAGCTATAAACAGGCCTTGGCAATTGGTTATACACAGACAATGCCCGAAATATATCGCACAGCAGGTGTTCCCTTCGATTTTTCTATCGAAAGACTGAAAGTGCTTTCTGAAAAAATTCAAGAGTACACAGAAAAATTAAATTAGTGCTGTCGGAAAAGGAAAAACTCCTTATATTTGCAGCCTCCAATGGCGAGATAGCTCAGTTGGTTAGAGCGTTGGATTCATAACCCAAAGGTCCCGAGTTCAACTCTCGGTCTCGCTACAAAAAAGCCCTGACGTATTGTTGGGGTTTTATTTTTTAGAGATGTTCTATGCCTATATTTTATACTCGAAGAAACTAAATTCTTTTTATAAAGGAGAAACTGGAAATATTAAAGATCGATTAAATCGACATAATAATGGGTATGAAAGAGCAACGCAATCTGGATTTCCTTGGATACTCGTTTGGAAGGGAGAGAAAGCAACAAAGTCCGAAGCCAAATTACTAGAGCGTAAACTGAAGAATTTATCTGTTAAACGGACCATTGAATTTATCTTGAAATACTATGAAGGTGTCCCGAGCTCAGACGAACTTTTGCTTATACAAAAGTTGTCAGAATGCTGACTTCAACGTCAGCATTCAAATCGCGGTCTCCCGGACGCTCATTTCAATCGGTCAGGGCATGCGCTACAAAAAAGCCCTGACGTATTGTTGGGGTTTTTCATTATCACAAGTTTTTAAGTATATCTTAAGAGAAAGACAAATGAATTGTTTGTATTTAAGACAATAATTCAATCTGATTTCTAAGATTTAAGTGTACACTATCGAGTGTGTGATGAGAATATCTTTATTAAGCGATAGCGAAACTGAGCAATATTTTTCTTTCGACAAGCGAATGGCTCTTTCTAATTTGTCTTCTGGAACATCTTTGCTAACGACAAACTTCAAATGAATAGCCGAAAAAGGGGAGGCTTGGCCCTTCTTACGCTGCGCTTCAATGGAAATAGAGAAAGATGCAGGATTAATTTTTTGTTTTGATAAAATAAGTACCACATCGATAGACATACATCCTGCAAGGGAACCTGCCAATAATTGCATCGGGGTTAAGCTTTTGTTTTTTCCACCGATGTCTTCGCTTGCATCAATTAATACCGTGTTGCCTCTTTCGTTGGAAAGTTCAAAAACATAGGGCTCTTCAATGCGTGTAAAGTTCAATTTCATGTATAAGTAGTTGTAACGGATTAAAAGTTGATGATCACTTCTTACTACAAATATAAAGAACTTATTTAGTTACCTTATTTCAGAGTTTTACAAAACGAAATACACGGACATTGTTGTTTTCATCACCAATAAATACATGATAAATTCCAGCGTTCAGACCTTCTGTATTTAGGGTTATTTTCGATGTAAAAAGATCATTTTTTATGATTTGCAAACCTTGATTATCAGTAATATAAATACTATATGATAAATTATCTGTTGAGATTATGTGAAGAACTGAATTTACCGGATTTGGAAACAGTTGAATTGATTTGGGTTGGCTAGTGTTCAGTTGGCTAGAAAGACAGAGCTGACAACTATCAGCAGAAGCATAAAGTGAGTTAATATAATCTACATTGCCAGAAATACTTGAGCATCCTGAGATCGTGGTACACTGATTGTCTACAATACCATATCCGATAGGCATTTGGCACACACCAAAATCAATGAGGCTTAAATCAGAACATGAGGGTGCTTGTTCAAATTCAGCGCAGTTGTTTTGACACATTTCATTGGTAAGTAAAATTGCTGGTGCGTAATCTATGTTGTTAACTACAGTACCACAGCCGCTTATTGTAGTGCATACGCCATTGATTAATCCATAACCTAAAATCATCTCGCAAGGACCAAAATCAATGTTGCTTAAATCCGCACACGAATCCGCATATTCAACTTGATTTTGACAAGGTCCGTTAGTCCATGAAGTAACTCCGGCATAGTATTGCGCTTCGCAGCTGTTGTTGTAGGTGACACTATCGCAACCACACACTGGTTCTACCACCGTAGGACAAAAAATTGTACTATCAATTTGAGATATATTTACGCAGGAATTAGAATTCCCACATTCCCCTATTGTAAATGAAGTTACTCCACCATAATTTATGGCTAGACAAGAGTTACTGTATGTAATTCCATTACAGCCGCAAACTGGATCGTAAATAGTCATGCACATCATTTCTGGATTAATGAGCGAGGAGTCTATACATTGCGCATGTGAAATACTTCCGAAGGCAAGGGAAAATATAAGTATGAGTTTTACTCGCATTTTTAAATAGCTTAACGTGTATATCAAATGTAAACAAAAAAAAGAGCACAAAAAAGGCTTGATATCAAGCCTTTTTGTAGTTCAAGAAATACGCGTTGAAACAAATAATAAGTTGCGACTTTATTAACAAAAAAAAATCCGGATAAACCGGATTTAATAATGTTGTAGTCGGAATATTTAATGGGCACAATGCACAACATAATTACCCGTGCTATCTGTGTAGCCATTCGCTTCTAAAGCCTCCATCTCGTCGCCACAGACCTCACCTAGCGGAATCTCTTGTCCGGCCTTGTCGTAATGGCATTCTTCACATTTGTTCTTGTTACAGCTCGCTAAACCTAATATGATAACTGCTGAGAAGGTAATAATAATTGATTTCATTTATATTGATTTATTGGGTTGCGTTGTTGAAGTGCCATTTAAGACTAATAAAAAAGGTTCTGCTGGGAGCATACATTTCTATATTTTTTAGTCTCGATAGGTGATCTATGTATTCCTCGTTTAAAATATTTTTTATTCCAGCATTCATGCTTAGGTTAGATTTTTTCAAAAACTGAAGAGTACCTGAAAAATCTAATAAGTTATAAGCACTGCTGGGTTTTTCATTGTTTGCCACGTTGTTTTGAGCCATAAAATAGGTGTGTGTCAAGGTCAAATCTTTAATCTTAACGAACTTACCGAAATTTAAGTCGAACCTAATTGTATTGGACAAGCGTGGTTGCGGAATTAGAGAGATACTACTATCAAATCCTGAGAAGGCATTGACATACGATATTGAACTTTCAAAATGTAATTTATGTGCAAAGTGAGGGTGGTAATGTATGCCAATATCTGCACCATAAAATAGTACTTGATCCTGCTGACGGTATTCAAAAACTTTGATTCCCTCCACCATTGAATCCATTGGCTGCAGGTATACGTAGTTTTGAATAAAATTTACAAATGGATTTACTATCAGCACGAGGTGTTCTTTATTCCATTCGAGGGTAAAATCATACTGGCTAGCTCTCTCGGGCTTCAAATCTATATCTCCTATTTCGAATCTCAAAGCGCCGTGGTGGAATCCGTTGGAGAGTAATTCGGTTAAGTGTGGTGCACGAAATCCTGTTGAAACGGCTTGTTTTATCAAGTAATTTTTCCCTTTGTAAATTGATCCAACTGAGGCATTGACACCTTGGTACAACCTGCTTAGCTTATCGTTTCCATTGAAGGAGTGTAGCGAAACGAGTGAGCGTATATCATAGCGTAGACCACCTTGGAAATTCCATTTGTTTCGTTCTAAAATCCATATCGTGAATGCACCGTTGTCAAGAGTATTCGAATTGGGAATTAGGGTGTCAGTGGCATTTGTGGCATTGCTGTTCATTTGATACATTCCTTGAATTCCGGTAACACTTTTGAGCTGTGGTGTCCATTTTTTTGTCCATTTCACCGTGTATAGGTAGTTGTTTAAAGTCATGCTAAGACTTGGTATTGTCACTTTTTCATCATATTCAATGAGCTGGTTACTGGTAAAACCAACCAATGCCATCAGTTCGCTTTTTTTGAAAAACCATTTATTTTCACTTGAAAAATAATTGTTAGAAAAGAATTGAGCAGGCAATTCATATCGTCGACGCTGTTCCTCAACTTGGAAGTCTGCAAACGTTGCCAAACTATCGTGCGTATGTCCTGGAATCCCCGTAATCATTCGGTTGAAAGTATAACGAAGATGATGTACACTGTTCTTTGCATTGAATGAAAAGGAGCTTTTGAGTACATTTTCATCAAACCTTGAGTTTTTAGCATAAAGACCGCTCGGCAATTTGAAGTCTGCATGATCGGAGTAACTACCTCCCAACATAAGGCGCCACTTCTTACCTGAAGTTTTGTAAATAGCCCTATTGACAAGCCCTCTAGTGTTGCTATTGTAAAGTGTTTGCAGTTGTATATCGTGAACCTTAGCGGGAGCATAAACATCATCGTTATAGTAAATTACTCCTCCTAAAGCATCAGCGCCGTATAATAAAGATGACGGACCCTTAATAACTTCAACCGAACCGAGACCTAGTTCTGCCATTCCCATTCCGTGATCTCCTCCCCATTGTTGTCCTTCAATTCTCAATCCATTTACCAAGCTTACGATACGCATTCCTTGCATACCTCTTATGACTGGTTTCGAAATTCCATTTCCAAGACTCGATTGATAAACTCCAGGAATTTTTGCTAATACCTCTCCCATATTCATGGGCGCGTGAATAGCGAGATCACTAATTTTTCGTGTTTCTATATGAAAAGGATTTTGATCTTGCCGTTGAAGGATAGAACCAGAAAGCGTTACTTCGTGTAAGTCAATATGAGATGATAAAAGAGAAATAGACAACGTAGACTCTCCTCCCCATGTCAATACCTTTCCTTCGTATCCTGTGGCATAAACTCTCAACTGATATTCAGATAACTTACCCGGTGTGAATAGAGTTTTACCACTTGAATTGGTGTAAAAAATCTGATCTAATTCAAAAACGTATATCTGAGCGCCTTTGATAGGAGTATTGTTTGAACTGTCATTAACTTTCACAATAATTTGAGCATTCAAACTCAAAGTGAAAAACAAGGTGATAATTACTAAGAAATTCCGTACCATTTTGTAAACTTGCATCAAAGTTATAAATTTTAGCGCAACAAAGTTGCATTAAATGAAGAAAATTACAAGAAATACAAAAGCTAAAGCAGAGATCTTGAAGTTTATTATCGAGGCAAATCGCGCTGTTTCACACACAGATATTCAAAAATCACTCGGTGGTATTTGCGATCGAGTAACAATTTATCGTGTATTGGAGAGATTAACCGATGAAAAATCAGTACATCGAATTGTCAATGTGGATGGGGTCATTAATTATGCTCCTTGTCACAGTTGTTCGTCTCACCACACACACAATCATGTACACTTCAGTTGTATCACGTGTAAAGAGTTGTCCTGTCTTGAAAATAATGAAATATCCCTATCGCTTCCTGAGGGTTATTTTTTCAAAGAAGCATTTTTAACAGTTTCAGGTATTTGTAAGAATTGTTCCTCTCATGGATAAAAGGTACAATTGAAATTTATACCTCGAAGCCTCCTAAGTGTTTTTATAAATGGGAGTTGGTTTTGTTCCAAGTTTAATAAATAGGTTATGAATAGATATATTGACAGAGAAACATTTATTGACCTATTGGCCGCACAACGTCAATTTTATAATTCACAACAAACGAAATCAATAGCTTTCAGAAAATTGCAATTAAAGAAGTTGAAAAATGGCATTAAACGTTATCAACCAAAAATTCTAGAAGCACTTCACAAAGACTTAAGAAAATCAGAAGCTGAAGTGTATTTTACAGAAATATCACTTCTTGTTCATGAATTAAATTTACATATCTCAAGGCTCGGTAGTTGGGCAAAAAGAGTTCGTGTGCAGACACCTTTGCATTTATTGCCTTCAAAAAGTTACATTCAGCCAGAGCCCCTTGGGATTTCGTTGATAATTGCACCATGGAATTATCCTTTTCAGTTAACTATAAATCCGTTAATTGGGGCAATTTCTGCAGGTTGTTGTGCCCTTGTGAAACCATCTCCTTTTTCAGTGCACACGTCTCAAGTCATCGATGAACTTTTATCTGAAATTTATCCACCGGAGTATATAAAAGTTATTCACGGAAGTAAGGAAGAAAACGAATTCATTTTAAAAGAAAAATTTGACGTGATTTTTTTCACCGGCAGTCCCACTGTAGGAAGGGTTGTAATGAAAGCTGCCTCGGAGCATTTAACACCCGTAATACTTGAGTTAGGCGGTAAAAGTCCCTGCATAGTTGATTCTTCTGCATCTATTCCCTTATCGGCAAAAAGAATTGCATGGTCAAAAGCGATAAATGCCGGTCAAACATGTATTGCTCCAGATTATCTTATTGTGCACTCCTCTGTGAAAGATCAACTGATTTCAGAAATTATAAAGAATTGGAAAGAGATGTTAGGCGATGACATGCAGAAAAGTCCTTACTACAATAGAATTATCCACAAGGAGGCCTATGAGCGTTTGTCTGGCTACTTGCGAAATAAAGAGGTGTGCTTCGGTGGTACCTGTGATCCAGAGGATTTATTTATTTCTCCCACCTTGATTGATAATATTTCTTTTAGCGATGATATTATGCAACAAGAAATATTTGGTCCTATACTTCCGATAATAACTTTTGATACTATGGATGAGGTTATCACTCAATTGACGAGCAAAGAAAAACCCTTGGCCATGTATTATTATGGAGTTGAAAAAACAGGTCTATCCTTGTTTGAAAAACTTTCGTTTGGTGGAGGCTGTATAAATGACGGTATACTTCACGTTGCAAACAATAATTTGCCTTTTGGAGGAGTAGGGAGTAGTGGTCAGGGGCGTTATCATGGGAAGTCTAGTTTTGACTCTTTTACACATTACAAGGGTATAATGAGCTCCTCACGATGGTTTGATTTGGCAGCCAAATATCCGCCGTATAAATACTTTAAGTTTTTAAAACGCTTCGTTTAAATTAGGTCAAGCCGATTGAAACAACAGGAATTTTTATATAAGTCACTTATAATTCGCTAACCAGTTTTGATGAGGGTTGATTTAATTAACTGGTTCCACGGTATAACCCTTTTTTCTCAATAATTCAATCACACCAAATTCACCTGGAAGATGACCAGCTCCGACTGCAATAAATGTTTTTTGAGAGGAAATTAGTTTTTCAATTACGGGAATCCAATTTTTATTGCGCTGTGTGAGAAAATTTTCCATAAAGGATGCTGTCGACATTTCAGCGTTATTGATCATCTCACTGAGTCCATTCAGGTCATTTGCCAAATATAAGTCTAACATTTTGTTGTATTCTATCATTTCACTACCCAGCGATTCGATGAGCATATCGGCTTGTTCTTCTATGGAAATAGTATTTACCATAGTAAGTTGATATTCTAATGTTTCTAACCCCGAACTAGGTATTTTACGGTTCTTTGCTTCTTTATTAAAGTATTGATCGTATCCTTCAATGCTCCCGAGCTGCTCTTGGAGAAGGACAGAGGAGATGAAAAATGGCTTGAGTCTGATGTATTTTTTAATTTTTGATTTTTTCATACCTAAGCTGTCTGTGCAATACCGTTGAAATCTATTAAATTCTTCTGAGCTTAGGTAATCCCTTAACGATTTTCCTTTTGGTAAAATAATTTGTTGAGCCATTCCTATCTGTTCTTTTAGGGACATATTCAAGTCTATTTCCAAGGCAAGGGCATCACAACTTTCAAATGCACTGCTCAATATTGGTGTGACAACGAATTTATCTTTAGGGACTGCATGAATAGTACCATAAAGATAGGATTCATCTTTTAAATTATTTCCACTGATTTTCCACAATAATTGACCAAATAATGAAGTGCTGAGCAGTAAATTAAAAACAATAAAAAGAAATGATTTCATCCTAGAAAAATATTTTTGAGTTTTTGATGAAGTGAATTTAGTAAATCTACATCAGTTATTCCTTTTTCGGGATCAAAGTTTTTGTGGAACTCAGGAAATAGAAAACTCCCCACTATTTCTGCACCATGTCTCGGAAAACGATCAATTGCCGATTCAAGTACGGTTAATCCGCCTCGCGTTCCTGGCGATGTGGCCATTAGAAAAAGTTTTTTATTTTCAAATAGTTGGTACTTACACTGAGTTGCCCAATCAAAAATATTCTTAAACGCTGCTGTGTAGGAGCTATTATACTCAGCGAAGGAAATAACAATGAGGTCAGCCCCTTGAATATGCTCCACAAATTGAACTATCGCCTCTGGGACTCCACTCAACGTATTTCGCTCTGGAGAAAAAATAGCAACTTCAAAATCGTTTAAATCTATGATATTTAGCTCGGAGCCACCTACTCGTTCAGCTGTATAGATTGCTAATTGCTTATTAATAGAATGTGTGCTATTGGATGCCCCAAACGCGAGAACTTTCATCGGCTTAAATTTATAGTATGAAAAAAAAAGTGGTCAGAACTCCGACCACTTTTCTAGACAATTTAAACTCATTATTGTTTAATCCAGCGTTTCACAGAATTGTTGAATTTAATCATGTAAGTCCCTCTTTGGAGAAATGCTAAATCGATTGTTCTATTATTATCGGAGATTGACGCTATTTGAACCACCTTTCCATTCACATCCCATACCTCAACTGAACCGAATAGTGAACCTGTAAAGGTGACACTTGTCGTGCCCGGGTTAGGGAACATAGTCCATTGTTCTGTACCAGGTAAATCATTCACTCCAATCGTAGATTCAACAGTGATTGTATCCGTGAAGGTACAGCCATTATCATCCGTTATAGTTACTATGTAATCGCCCCCGGCAATACCATTTAGATCCTCAGTTATCGCCGAATTACTCCACAAATAGGTATACGGTGCAGTAGCTCCACTGACAGTAATGTCAATACTTCCGTCATTTCCATTTACCTCGTCAGTCGTTGTTGCAGAGAATGAGAATGCTGTTGGTTCAATAACTGCACTACTTACTGTATAAAGACAATTATTGGCATCGGTTATTATACATTCATATGTTCCACCTGATAAACCAGCTAACACGGAAGAAGATGACGTTGAATTAGTCCAATCATATACATATGGAGCTAATCCCCCGGTTGCAAGGACAGATACTGAACCGGTATTTGTACCATTACATAATAGATTATTACCCGTCGCAACAGCACTAAAATCAGTTAATACCACATTCGCAGTAACTGTATCCGTGCATCCTAAAGAGTCAGTTACTACGCAAATGTAATTACCAACAGGAGCATTTGAAAAAGTTGGTGTGGTTACAGACGAGTTTAACCACGAGTAACTGTAGGAGCCAATCCCATTTTGCGCACTCACCGTTAAATCCGATGTGGAAGAAGTTGTACAAACAACTACCGAATTTGTGAGCGCTTCAATTTGAGATATTTCCGTAAGCGTATCAAAAATTATTACCGTACAACCTGTAGCGTCCGTTACAGTGCAGGTATAAGATCCGGCGGCCAGATTACTAGCGCTGTCGCTAGCAGCAATATTATTGGACCAGCTGTAAGTGTATGGAGTTAAACCATTTGTGGCAGTTAATATTATTTGTCCTGTGTTTGTATTGGCGCAGTTCACATCTGCGGAGGCAGAAGAAACTGTTAAATTCGAAAGACTAGGTACAACTATATTTTCGGAGGTAACACATTGATTGATATCCGTAACTGAGATATTGTAAACACCACTAGATAGTCCTGTTAAGTCATCGGTATTTTGTCCATTGGACCAAAATATATTTAAAGAACCCGTTCCTCCGGAAATAGCGTTGTTAATTGCACCGTCTGCAACACCACATGAAGCCGCTGTAACTGTATCGATAATTCCTACAGGCAAGCAAGTTTGAAATATGGGGTTTATTACATACGAAACAAAGAAATTAAATTGTTCTACAGTTGCCCATGTTGCTGCCCCTGCAGGACTTTGATCCCACTTTAAAAATGCTCTGTTTGGAGTATGGTAGCTAGTTGAAGTCGCTAATCTAATATTTCCAGCATTTTCAATTACACCAAAAAAGTATGTTCCAGCATTTAATGGAAGAGTACCTCCTTGAATAGGCAATTTTAATACTACACCAGAAGTGTTATCCGCAGCAGTTGTTGTATATGTTGAAGTACTGGCTATAGGGGTTCCTGTAGGAATTCCATTTGCAGTAGCATATATATCAACTCTCACTGGCTGGTTTGAAGGAGTTCCTGCATTTAGAACAAACTGAACTGAATCTAAATAATCATTTGCTGATAATGTATATGTTTGCCCCAATATTGCATTATCATAAACCCCAGCGGTGGCATTATTTCCTATTCCTAATGAACCTGTTATACCGAATGTTCTTGACATAGTTTGTTTCGTTCGGGCAAAACCTGTTATTGCTGAGTTATTTTGAGGCACTTGATCGGTTGACGCCGAAAAAACGTATTCAACACTGTAATTATCATAGGCATTTACCGTGAAACTAGGTACCGTGAATGTTGCTGTTGCTCCTGCAGCTAAACTTTGAGGGGCCGATGTCGCAGTGTATAGCAAGTTTCCTTGACTATCTCTTAAATT
>CAMDLY010000045.1 GCA_945902115.1 Lishizhenia tianjinensis
ACCCTTTGAAATTCATAATAAAACCAGAGCTTCCAGCGAGACCGCCTAGAGAGAATCTTATATTCTTATTATTTGAAGGAAGTGAGTATTTTCCAGCCAACGCAAAAGGACTTCCATACCACGTCGTCATTACGCCTAAATTCAATCTATCGGTAACAGCGAAGTGTATTTCTGGGCCATAGAGGTTGACCATTGCATAATTTTCGCCTTTTTTAACGGGAAAAGCATTGGTGGTGAATGCATACCTTGTAGTAAATGGGCCATCTTCAATGTATTCACCCTTAACAACTTCGTTTCTGCCAATTAATTTCATTGAAATTATATCAGACTTATAAATGTAGACCTTGCCTGAGTTATCTGTCATTAATAACACCTCGCGTCCATCATCGCTAATTAATTTTCCAATTATTTCAACACCGTTTGATTTTTTAACCACGTAAACGGAGTCAGTTGGGTTGGTTTGTGAAAATGCTGCAAAGGTCAATATGCAGAACAAAAGTGCGATTAGATTTTTCATATTTTTTGTTTAGTTGCTTTAATTTATATTGCATTACGTTATTCTTCAAAATAAGTTCGATACACACGTTTGGAGAGTCCGGTGAGGACCTCATACGGTATGGTTCCCATGTCGTGAGCCAATTGTTCGAGTGTTTGGTGGCTTCCGATAATTTCTACCCGGTCTCCTTCCTCTACTCTTAGGTGCGTAACATTTACCATGATCATATCCATACAAACCCTTCCCACTGTAGCGCATCGCTGTTGATGGATAAAGACAGCGCCTTTCCCATTGCTCAAATTACGAGGAATGCCGTCTGCGTATCCTACGGGGATCACAGCGATTTTTAGGTTTTCTTCGGCGATAAAACTTCTGCCATAACCGACGGAGTCGCCTGGGGAAATTTCTTTCACTTGGGAAACAACACTTTTCCATTCTACTACGGGTTTCAATAAAGCAGCGAATGAAGGGTTTTTACTTATTCCATATAAACCGATACCAACTCTCACCATGTTAAAGTGTGCCTCAGGAAAATTTAAAGCACCTTCAGAATTGCAGAGATGAACGATGATGTCTGGATACTTGTTTAGCACTTGTTCAACGCATCCACTGAAAGTGGTAATTTGTCCTTCGGTAAATGCTTTTGATGAGGTGTTCTCCGCTTCTGCTAAGTGCGAATAGACCCCTTTTATCTCAACTTCAGGCTGTGCTTGAATAACTTCTAGAACTTCAGAAAGTTCATTAGGGGAAATACCTAAACGGTGCATCCCAGTATCTATTTTTAAGTGGATTGGCAGTCTTTCCTTTCCAAGATAAATCATTTCTTTAATCAACTCCTCCAGTTGCGTTTGAGAATAAACCGTTGGTTCAAGATTATAGAGCACGCAGTTTTCGTACCCGTCCTCCTCAGGATTCATAACTATAATGGGCAATTTGATGCCCGCCATCCTTAATTCTACCCCTTCGTCTGAATAAGCCACTCCCAAATAATCTACACCGCATTTTTCGAGGAATGCCCCCATTTTTTCTAGTCCAGCTCCATAGGACTGCGCTTTGACCATGCACAATAACTTTGTACCAGCGGATAATTTATTTTTGAAAATACTTAAATTATTTTTTACGGCACTTAAGTTGAAGGCGAGTTGTGTTTTATGGTGCTTAAGTTTTAGCTTTTGTGCTATTTTCTCCATTTGTTGGGCACGTTGGCCTTTAACCAAGACGATAGCACTGTTGATAGCCATATCAGACGTATTAAAGCCTTCATGGCAGAAGAATATCTGAATAGGATGAAATCCCTGAAGCACCTCGACTACCTGTTTCTTGAGGCCTTGATTATCCTTGTCTAACCCGATGATTGCAATCCTTGTATTGTCTTTTGCTATGCTGAGCTGGTATTCTAAGGCGATTTTTAGAGAGTCTAAATCAAGATTATATGTGTCATTGATAATCAGGGAATTATCAATCCCATCAAATGTTTCTAAGCGAAGAGCCAATCGAGGTAGTGAGTTAATCTTGTCATTATCGATACGGAACTTGTATTTCACAAAGCCTGTAGCAAGCAAGGCAGATTGATAACTCGCCTCGTCGGAAAACGGGAGTGTTTTAAGATAAGGTTCGAGATCCTTTCGATCCAAAACATGAGTTTTTTCACTTAAGTCGTGATTTTCTAATTTCTGCAGAGAAAACAAAACACTAACCTTGTTAAATAAGCTTAGTTTTTCGCTAAGATGTTGTTCCGCATTTTCGAAATTTTCTCGGTGCGCTGATCCAATGTTGGTGAAAATACCCAGAGTAGGCTGAATCATCTCTCTTAGCAATTCCATTTCTCCCGGTTTTGAAATCCCTGCCTCAATGATAGCAAGTTGTGTTTCTTCAGTAATCATCAGTAATGACAAAGCAACACCCAGTTGAGAATTATAACTTTTTGGGCTACGGGTTATGTGAAGTTGTCCTTTCAACAGATGATATACCCACTCTTTTACGGTTGTTTTGCCGGTGCTTCCTGTGATAGCAAGCACGGGGATATTGAAGGATTCACGGTGTGTTTTCGCCAACTCTTGCAGGGATTTAAGACAGTTCTCCACCACTACATAACAAGCGTCAGGCCTTACTTCCCCTAAATCTTCAATGACAAATAAGCGAATTCCTTTTTCGTAGGCATCTTCGATAAAATCGTGTCCGTTTCTGAAATCTCCCTGTAATGCAAAAAACACTTGTCCTTCTGCACTTGAAACTTTACGAGAATCATAGACCACTTGGTCAACGTTTGCTGACCAATTTCCTATGACTTTCAGCCCCTTCACGCGGATGAAAAACTCAGAAAAAGATAAATTTAATTTCAAAGTGTTGCCTTACAATAACATGAACGGCATAAGGGCCTATATTTATCAACTGCTCCAACCAGAACTTGCTCTGACTCCTCCACCGTTCGATGCGAAAATTGAGCTAAGTTACCACAAGAAACGCAAATGGCATGTACTTTAGACACATATTCAGCTGCCGCCAATAGTTTTGGCATTGGACCAAAGGGGACGCCTTGAAAATCCATGTCTAAGCCAGCTAAAATCACCCTTGCCCCTCGATTAGCCAACTGATTACAAACGTCTACAAGATCGTCGTCAAAAAACTGAGCCTCGTCAATAGCCACAACGAGTTCTCCATTCCATTTTTCTAAAATTTCACTCGATTTTTTAACCAAAATCGCTTGAAAAGCTGTTCCTTGATGACTTACAACCTTGTCTTTACTGTATCGATTGTCTATTTCAGGTTTGAACATGATCAATGACTGGTTGGCAAATTCTGCTCTTCGAATCCTTCGAATTAGCTCTTCTGTTTTTCCAGAAAACATCGATCCACAAACGACTTCGATCCATCCGTTTTGTCTTCCTTCACTTGGAAATTGTTCTAAAAACATATCAGGTTAGGTTGTTAACATTCATTATGAAGAAAAAAAAGAAAAACTTGCGTCTGTTATTCTCTTGTTTTCTAAATTTGAATTCGAAAATCGGGAGTTTATTTGGTTATTCAAACTCCTGGTTAACATCTTACTTACTATTGTTGAAAAATTTACTGCATGAAATCGTTACTGACCAAGCTTGAAAAAGGAATTAAAAAATTGAATGATGGTGCTATTTCTAGTATAGAAATGGACGAGATAGTTCAATCTGCCAGAGAAATTCACGAAAGATTGCTTGTGATTAGATACAAATTATATGAGCAACAAATTTTTCCAGAACGTATCCATGTTCCTATCGATTTAGTTTTAGAATCTTTTGATACACAGAATACTCCTGAAATGATTACTCCGATTGAAATAAACCTAGAGGAAAAAGTTGAGGTTTTGGTTCCTGAGGAACCAGCTATTGCTGAAATCGTTGAGGAGGAAGTAAGGCCAAAAGAGAAAGAAGAACAAGTGCTAAATCCACGGGAGGTAGTAGTCGTTGATATTGAAAATCCATTGAATGAACCAAGCTTATTTCAAGAAATCCTGCTTGGTAAAGAGGACGAAATCAAAGAAGAGGAAGACACGGAGCTTATTGATGATGCGCAAGACTCCACCGAAGTGATTGAGGAGACTGAGGATATAGCTACCACAGAAGAGGTGAAAATAACGGACATGCCTGCAAAGGAAGACGAAATAAAACCTTTAGCCAGTCATACTGAGGAATCTTATTCAATAAAGGAATTGGAGTTCTTATCATTAGAGAAGCGTATCGTTTCAAAAAGTACTCCCGAGAAATTAGAGACGCTCATTGGATCGTTCACCTTGAATGATAAATTGCTTTTCATAAATTCACTTTTTGACGGTTCAAGTGATGCCTTCGCCAAAGCAGTTAAAGCCCTCGATGCGTGCAATAATATGAACGAAGCAAGGGCTATTTTAGCAAACAACGCCGATGAATATCACTGGGAAATGGATAATGATACTGTGGAGGATTTTGTTCAACGTATTTGTCAGCGGCATTCAGATGCGCTCGGTCACTAGTCTACTTCTATTCTTTAACATTTTTATTCTTTTTTCTCAAAAAAAGGAAGTGATGCTCTTCACGGACTCTTTGTGTTCCCCGGAATTTCACGGCAGAGGATATGTGCAAAATGGCGATTACAAAGCCGCAGGGTATATTGAAAAAACATTTCAGAAAATAGGATTACAGCCAATTGATAATTCCTATGCACAAGTATTTAGTTTTGCAGTGAACAGCTTTCCTGATTCATGTTCTGTAATCCTTGAACATAAAATTATTCAGCCTGGTGTGGGATTTATTGTAAACCCCGCTTCCGGATCCTCATTTGGAGAGTTTACACCCGTTATTTTGACAAGAGACGACTTGTTTCAAGATTACGTTCGTTTGACTAGACAGGTCGATGCGCTGCCACAAAATAGTGTTTTGGTGGTTAACTCTACAAATTACAAAGGGGATTCCCTTAAATTATTGAGGAAGCAATTACAACAAATTGCAAACTATCGCCCTTTGATTGAGTTAGTCAATGAAAAGTTTACATGGTCGGTTAGCCAAAATCAGTTGAAATATGCTTTTGTGCAGTTAAAAGATTCTTTATTTAATTCTCCTTCTTCAATCCGCCTGGCTATCCGCAACGAGTATATACAGAAACACACGGCCCGTAACATAGTCGGATTTTTACCCGCCACTAAATCCACGAATAAAACACTTATGATTAGCGCCCATTACGATCATTTGGGAAGAATGGGTTGTGAATGTTATTTTCCAGGAGCGAATGACAATGCAAGTGGTACGGCTATGATGTTGGAGTTAGCTCTTCGTATGATGGAGAAGGAAAAAAGAAAGTACAACCTTTTGTTCGTAGCATTTGCAGGAGAAGAGGTCGGCCTGTTAGGTTCTGCATATATGGTAAAACACCCACTTGTCCCTTTAGCAGACATTCGTTTTCAGTTAAACCTTGATATCATGGGAAGTGGGGAAGAGGGCATTACCGTTGTGAACGCCACACTGCTTCCCAAGGAGTTTAAAAAACTGCAAAAAATCAATAAGAAAACTAAAGCCTTACCTGTCGTTAAGCCCCGAGGACCTGCTGCAAATTCAGACCATTATTTTTTCTCGGAAGCGGGGGTCCCTGCATTTTTCATCTATACTATGGGGCCGAATAAGCATTATCACGATGTTTATGACACTTTTAACGAACTTACTTTTAGTGCTTTTGATTCCTTGGCAGAATTACTAGATAAATTCCTTTTGAGCTTTTAAGAATACAATATATCTTGGATAATTTCTCTTGTGTTTTTAACTTGAAATCCAGGAATATGAAATAATGAATAATCGATCAGGAGATCAAGATTTCTTCTTACAAGTTCTTTATCGAGAAAATGGTTATTCCCTTCTCCAATGAACAAAAAGGTTAACTGTTCCAACTGTGCTGAACTCATTTGAATTGTTCCACTGGTTGGTTGTGATACAATGACACCTTTGTTCAGGTCGAAATAATTACCCATTTCACTTTCTATTTGAGGCATATACCCCAATTGAGCGATGAATCTCGCAAGAAATTCAAGGGGGTAAGTAAATAAGTCTTGACAAACTTCTAAAGATATAATTTCTTTGCTGAGGAATTGAAACACGGGCGTGTCTTGATTGGACTGTTTCAGACTTGTTTTAAGAATTTCAGCCACAAAAAATGCAATCAATGATTTTTGAGGATGGTCGTATATTTCATTCATTCCTGACACACGGGAAAGCTCTTGAATAATACCTAGCTCACTTTCCGGTCTCTTCGCGAAGGTGATTTCATAAATTCCTAAAGCAAGCAGAGGGTTTTTCTTCTTTTTCGCGCCTTTAAAAATGAATTGTTGCCTCCCTTGACTTTTGGTATAAAAATGAAGTATTACGCTGCTCTCGGAGTAATTTTTTCTGTCAATTAATACCCCAATATCGGATGTTTTCACTCTTTTTTACCAGCGAGTTTAAAGTCTATTTTGTAATAGAAAATAGGTAATCTGCCTAATTGCACTTTCTCTGCGATAGGGTCAGAGATATCGTTGGGGTCAATCCGCGGTGCATATGCCAAACTGAGTAGATTTCTGGTGTTTAATAAGTTCACCAAATCTAAGCCAAATTCATGCGTCAGGTGTTTGGTATTCATTCGCCAGTTTATTTTTAAGTCGACACGAAAGTAGTCTGCAAAGGTGCGCTCGTTAAAAAGGCTGTCTGAAAAGAGAATCTCTTTTGATTCATTCGTTTGAGCAATATCGACATAGCCATAACGCTTCCCTCCCGCTCGGGTGATTTTCGTTCCAATACCAATCACATGTTTCTTTCCGATATTAAATTCTTTTCCGGCAAGTACATTCCAGACATAAGATAAATTAATGTTGTCGGAAATATTAGCTCCTTTGTAAGAAGTATTTCTCCAAATCCCGTCGCTCGCTAGATATTTTGACTCGTAAATACTTGCAGATGCCATGAAAAAGAAACTTTTGCTAAAATATTTTTGAAGCGTAAATTCAAAGCCATAATTGACTCCTTTACCCTCGTTGACAAGCGTATCGTTTGGAAAAACACGTGAAAATCCTCCACCTGCATTAACCAACGAGAATGCATTTTCATTCATGCTAATCGGCAGGTTGTATAAGTATTGGTAATAAGCTTCTGTTTTGAAGTTCAACCCTGGCCCGAATGATTTCTCGTATCCTACGCCACTGTGAAGGCTTCGGGAGAAATCCATTTTTAGGTTGTGGGGGTTCCCGTCATTGTCTGGATCGTAAGCATAGGTGTAGTATGGTTGTGTCTGGCTGTGTAAGCCTCCGCCTGCGAAGATTGCTTGATTTCCTGCCATTCTATATTTCCATCCAACTCGTGGTTCCGCGGGGCTGATACTGTTACTCAAGGTGAAGTACTGAGCATGCAAACCTGCAGTTACGTCCATGTTCTCGTTTACTTTCCATTTCCATTGCACAAAGGGTTGTATAAGAAAGGCTGTGCCTTTGTAGTCCCATCGTGTTTTCCAGCTAGTTGGGTCGTCTAAATCATTTAAGACAGAGTCCTGTAAGTTCATGGAAATATTGTCAAAGTTAATACCCGCTTTGATTAAGTGTTTTTTGGAGATTTTGTGATTCACGGCAAAATAACCTGACAATTTTAATATACTGAAATCATATCTAAGCATTTGATAGGAGGTGTCAACTTTTATGGTAGTATCTGCACCTGTAATGTTTAATGATCTACGAAGATATTCATGCCTTGTATGCTGCTCTTCTTTTGACGCCGCAAGTGTCGCTGAAATGTATGTTTTTTCGTTAAGAGTCTTTTTATAGTTTAGTCCGGAAACTACCATTCCAGTTCCAAAAAATTGGTCTCTATCCCCTTCACCATAAAATTCTGTGGAGTATTTGGTTTGCTCTGATATCATAATATCTATGTCACTTTTACCACCCATCCCCCAGAAAGACAACTGACCGCCTTTTTTTAGTTTCCAATTAAATTTGAAAGCGGCATCACCGTATACGGGTACTGCATCTGTTCCAATCTTAAGACCTATTCCTTGGAAAAGTGCTAAACTCGAATATCTCCCCATTACCAGGTAGCTTGATTTCCCTTTTTTATCCATGGGGCCTTCTGCCAACACTTCTGTCCCGAATAGTCCAAATTGACCAGTAAATTCGTGCAGGTTACTACTTCCATTTCTCAGTTTCAAGTCAAAGACACCCGAGGTGCTATTTCCATATTCTGCAGGGAAAGCACTCATGAAAAAATCCGAATTCCCTAAAATTTTATTATTTAAAATCGAAACAGGCCCACCTGAACTACCTGTAATCGCGAAATGCGATGGATTCGGAATATCGATTCCCTCTACGCGGTATACTATTCCTAAAGGCGAGTTTCCGCGCACTACGATGTCGTTGCGGGAATCATCCGATCCTTGAGCACCTGCAAAGTTTGAGACCATTCTTGCGGGATCCATTCGAGACCCGGGATATCTATTGGTTTCCTCCACACTGAACTGCTGCGCAGACAATACAGCCATTTCATTGATTACTTCCCCTCTTCTTTTTCCCGACAAGGTAACCTCATTTTTTTGTGTGACGCGCTCGGACATGGGAATGGTGACTACAAGTTCTTTACCGGATGTTACTTCTATTGTTACCGTTTTCGATTCATAACCAATTACCGAGGCCACTAGGTCATGTCTTCCCACAGGAACTTGTTTCATGACAATATTGCCTTCTAAGTCAGAACCGGCTCTAATAGGTGTTGGTAAATTTATTTCAACACGAACGCCAATCAGAGGGAAATTTGTTTCGCTATCAAATACCTTGGCTCTAACAGTTTGTGTGGGTATTTGAGCGTATAGTGAAGAAATGCTTAAGCAAATTATGCTGCATACAATTGCGATTTTCATCATATCATTGGTTTTGTGTGTTACAAACTTATAAGGAATCCGTTTAATATCAGTTTAAGCCCTGAAATAATTGAAACAGAGAACTGTTAATAAGATCATTTTTTTTGGCTTAGTTTTTGTAATTTTGAGACAATTAAAATAAACAAAATGAAAATATTTATCTTATCAGCTATTTTATTTCTAGGAAACTCTATCTTAATAGCACAGAAATCTGAGGGAGAACTTACATGGTACACCGATATTGAGGTTGCTAAAAAAGAGTCTCAAAAAACCAAAAAACCAATGATGTTATTCTTTACAGGTAGCGACTGGTGTGGTTGGTGTGTGCGTCTACAAAAGGAAGTGTTTTTTAAAGACGAATTTAAAAAATGGGCAAGTGAAAATGTAGTTTTAGTAGAGTTAGATTTTCCAAGATCAAAACCACAATCGGATGATACTAAAAGACAAAACCAAATGTTGCAAAAACAATTCAATGTTGCAGGGTATCCAACTGTTCACTTTGTTCGTCCAGAAAAATCTAAAGAGGGAATGGACTTAATGCCCTTAGGTCAAACGGGATACATGAGCGGAGGTCCAAGTCCATGGATTACGAACGCGAGCTCAATCATCCAAGCGAAGTAAAGAATTTAATTGATTATACGTGTAACCCTTTGATAGCAGATATCGAAGGGTTTTTTGTTTTCTTTTGATTATATTATTTTCAGTGGAAAGCGAAGCCCAATTTTTTTCATATAACGAAGAGAGCGTGTTTGATATGTCGCTTTCTGAAATAGTTGCCAATGACTTACTGATTATTTCCGGTGAAAACCCCTTCTGTTTGAGGTGTAGAGCAATCTTATTGGCCCCCCATTTTTTTTGATTGAACTTACTCTCCACATATGATATGGCAAATCTTTCATCATTGAGAAAAGAATTTACTTTCAGTTCATGTAATATTTTCTTGAGATCATCTTTTGAAGCTCCAAGTTCATGAAGCTTTTGGATTACTTCAGCACTGCATCTTTCTTGATAAGCGCAGTATCGTTGAATTTTAACAAGAAGTAAAGGGTATTCCACTCAACTACAAGGTGATTTCTTCATTATCTTTTGTGACAAAACTATATTGAAGGAGTTGGTTGCCGGTTATTCCGCTCACGGGAATCCATTTTTTATATTTCAAAAACCATTTCATTTGTCGTGACATGATTCCTTTCTTGAAATACGCTTCTAGATAAGGATGAACATACAGCGTGAAGTCTTTAACACCTTTATCGCTGATAAGGAAATGTAAGTTTGACTCAATTTCTTCAGCGAAAAGTATACTCGCTTGTACTTCTCCACTTCCGTTGCAAGTTGGACAAGTTTCTGAGGTTTCAATATCTGTTTCTGGACGAACGCGTTGACGAGTTATTTCTACCACTCCGAATTTCGATGGAGGAATAATGTTGTGCTTTGCACGATCCTGCTTCATAACCTCTTTTAGCTTATCGAAGAGAGCTTTATTGTTCTCTCTATCGTGCATATCGATAAAGTCTATACAGATAATACCACCCATATCTCGTAGTTGCAATACTCGAGCAATTTCCTCTGCAGCTTCAAGATTTGTCGCTAAAGCATTTGATTCTTGCCCTTTGGCGTCTTTTCTATTCCCGCTATTCACGTCAATGACATGCATTGCCTCAGTATGCTCAATGATGAGGTAGCCCCCACTTGGTAAAGGCACTTTCTTTCCAAAAAGAGTTTTGATTTGCTTGTTAATGCCAAATCGCTCAAACGGTTCTAGTTTTCCATCGTAGTGTTTAACTATTTTTTCGTTTCCTGGCGATATAGAAGATATATATTCTTTCATCTCCCCCAAAAGCTTCGTATCGTTGACATGGATATTCGTAAAATTCGAATTCAGTAAATCACGTAAAATGGAAGAAGTGGTATTTAATTCACCTAAAACTCTTTTTGGGGGTTGGCTAGTTTTAAGATTTTGAAAAATTGTCTTCCATTTTTCTAGTAGATTGAGTAGATCCCCCTCCAAATCAGCTGTAGACTTATTCTCTGCGACGGTACGAATAATCACTCCGAAATTTTTCGGTTTGATTCGATCCATCAATTCTTTTAATCGGTTACGTTCTTCGTTGTCTTTGACTTTTTGACTGATAGAAATTTTCTCAGAAAATGGTACAAGTACAAGGTACCTTCCTGCTACTGTTACTTCAGCAGACAATCTAGGACCTTTAGTTGAAATTGGTTCTTTCGCTACTTGAACAAGTATGGATTGTGAAGAAGAAATAACATCTGAAATTTTACCTGCTTTTTCAATGTCTTTCTCTAATTTGAAATATTGAAGATCAGGTACATTTTGCTTTCCGTTTAGAGTTTCTTTGACGTACCGAGAAAAGGACCTAAATTGCGTTCCCAAATCGAAATAGTGAAGAAAAGCGTCTTTTTCATGACCTACATCGACAAAAGCAGCATTCAAACTTGGAGACAACCTTCTCACCTTTGCTAGATAAATATCGCCAACAACGAAATCGGAATCACCTCGTTCTTCGTGTAATTCAATTAATTTACCATCCCTCAGGAGGGCAATCCAAATTCCGTTAACTCTAGCGTCAACTACTAATTCTAGGTTCACAATGTATGATTAGAGAAACAATTATAAGATGGTCGCAGGCCGCAACTCACTTATTTCTTCTTCTTATGACGATTCTTTCTAAGCCTTTTCTTACGCTTGTGAGTCGCCATTTTATGTCTCTTTCTTTTTTTACCGCTTGGCATAATATGTATATTTAACTGTTAATTTAAAACAAAAAAGCACCCCCCAAATAGGGAGTGCGAAGATAGTTAATTTTTCGTAATTTAAAAAAATTACTTGACTATAACTTTATTTTTAATCTCTTCAACAAAAGTTTTTGCCGGTTTGAATGAAGGGATATTGTGGGCCGGAATAATAATTGTTGTATTTTTTGAAATATTTCTTCCTGTTTTTTCCGCTCTTTCTTTCACAATGAAACTCCCAAATCCTCGGAGGTAAACATTTTGGCCTTTTGATAAGGATGTTTTGATACTGGTCATAAATGCCTCAACTGCTCTCAAGGCTTCTGCCTTTTCTAACCCTGTTTCGGCGGAAATGTCCGCTACGATGTCCGCTTTTGTCATATTGTTTAATTTAATTAATTTTTCTTTGTGTTACAATGACACAAAAGTAGTTAATGGTTTTTTATATATTTAACTTTCACCTATTTAATTTGCTCAAATACTTAAATGACTAATTTACCTAATGAATTAATATCTTGGTATCAGGACGTTAAACGTGATTTGCCTTGGAGGAACAATTCAAACCCTTATTTTGTTTGGATTAGCGAAATTATTTTGCAACAAACCCGTGTGGATCAGGGTTTGCCTTATTACATTAAATTTATCGAACGTTACCCCAATGTTCAAGAACTGGCCAATTCCACTGAGCAAGATGTTCTTTCTAATTGGCAAGGATTGGGATATTACAGTAGAGCAAGAAATCTACATGAAACAGCGAAGGTCATATGTTATAAATTCAATGGGGTTTTCCCTGATACCTATTCAGAATTATTAAAATTGAAGGGGGTAGGTAAATATACAGCTGCTGCAATTGCCTCATTTTGTTTTGACGAACCTGTTGCCGTTTTGGATGGCAACGTGTTCCGTGTATTGAGCAGATTATACGACATTGACTTACCAATAAATGTATCAATGAACCATAAGATTTTTGAGAGTCTTGCCAATGAACTGATAGACAAGATAAGGCCGGCAACATACAATCAAGCAATTATGGAATTCGGTGCTTTACAATGCAAACCAAGTTCCCCAAATTGTGAAATTTGTCCACTACGAATTCATTGCCTATCATTTAAAAATAACACGGTAAAGCTACGCCCCCTAAAAATAAAAACCCAAAAAATAAAGGAACGTTATTTCATCTATTGGATCATTGAAAAAAATGGGTCTATTCTGCTGCGTCAGAGACAAGATAATGACGTTTGGAAAAAAATGTTTGAATTTCCTATGACCGAATTTGAATCAAAACAAATTTGGGAAAGCATGGCTATTGAAAAAAATCAGTGCGAGATAAAGCCCATCACACATATACTATCTCATCAGAGAATTCAAGCGAGATTTCTTAAAGGAAGCAATGAGGATATAGCAAATAACGAAAATATGGAATGGGTCAAATGGGAAAACTTGTCTGATTATCCTTTACATAGACTTATGACCAAGCACCTTGACACTATTGAATAAAGAGTTGTTGATAGGGTTTTACATTATCTTTGTTAAAAAAATCGCGAATGACGCACATCAGAAAGTCAACTAAATCAGATAAATCACTAGTGAATATTTGGTTATTGGGAGAATCAGTAAGTAAAAATCTATCTGAAGAGTTAAAAACTTTATCCAAAAGTCTGTCACATGAAAATGGACAAAAGTGGGACTATTTGAAAGGAGTAAAATCCTATGATTTTGTCATCTCGCCTACTGAAAATGACGAGGAATTACGAATAATTGGTGCAGAAATCGTTGGTTTGGTAGCCAAGGAATTTTCAGAAATAAGGGTTCATTCTAACGAGAGAAAAGCTATGGTGCTCTCCGAGGGAATGGCATTAGCTAATTATCAGTTTTTACAACATTTTAGCCTTCCAGAAAAAAATAAATTAGAATCAATCATTGTAAACGAGGGACAAACCACAGAAGAAATTTTAGAGTTAAACAATACAATTAAAGCAGTTTATTGGGCCAGAAATGTAGTAAATACACCCGTTTCTCACTTGAATGCTACACAGTTAGCAGATGAGGTTGTTAAACTAGGGCAAGAGGCAAATTTTTCTGTCCAAGTGCTACAGAAGTCTCAAATTGAGGCGCTGAAAATGGGAGGCCTACTTGCCGTAAATAAAGGTTCAATAGACCCACCTTCTTTTACCATTGCAGAGTATAAACCAAAAAAACCGATAAATAAACAGCCGTTGGTTTTAGTTGGAAAAGGTGTCGTTTACGATACAGGAGGTTTAAGTTTAAAACCTACTCCTGGTTCAATGGACACTATGAAAAGTGATATGGCGGGAGCAGCTGCAGTAATTGGAACGATCTACCTAACAGCTCTCCAACAATTAAATGTTCATTTAATTGTTCTTGTACCTGCCACAGATAATCGTCCTGGAATGAACGCATATACTCCTGGGGATGTTATTACGATGTTCAATGGCACAACGGTAGAGGTCTTGAATACGGATGCAGAGGGCAGAATGATTTTGGCTGACGCCTTGAGCTATGCCGATAAATTTAATCCTGAATTAGTTATAGATGCTGCAACATTGACGGGTTCTGCTGTTCGTGCAATAGGTACTGAGGCGAGTATAGTAATGGGGAATGCTAAAAATAACTATTTTGAAAATTTGGAACAAGCGGGAAATGCTGTGCACGAAAGAGTGGTGAGATTTCCATTTTGGGAAGACTACAAAAAGCATATGACCTCTAAAATCGCAGATTTAAAAAATATAGGGACTGCTAATGCCGGAATGATATCAGCCGGAAAATTTTTAGAACATTTTGTCAAAGCACCATATATTCACATGGATGTGGCTGGACCAACTTGGCTAGATGCAAAAGAAAACTACAAGGGTGTAGGAGGAACGGGAAGTGGAGTAAGATTATTATACCAATTTATTAAATTACAATTCAAGAAATGACGGATAGAGTAGAGAAAATACCAGTTGTGGGGATTACTATTGGAGATATAAATGGAATCGGCCCTGAAGTAATTGTAAAAGCTTTAAGAGACAATAGAATATTAGCTTCATTTACACCAATAGTGTATGGCACGAATAAAGTTATTTCCTACTACAAAAAATCCCTGAATTTACTTGACTTAAATTACCAAACAATAAAATCTGCTACAGAAGCTCAAATAAAGAAAATTAACCTCATTAATGTAATTTCGGAAGAGGTGGAGATTACTCCAGGGGTTCCTACCGAAATATCAGGCATGATTAGTTTCAAGGCATTAGAAAAAGCCACACAAGATCTCTCGGAAGGTAAAATTGACCTCTTAGTAACTGCGCCAATCTCTAAGGAAAATATTCAAAAATCAGGGTTTAATTTTCCGGGACATACTGAGTATCTTGCAGAAATGGCTGGTGTTGACGAAGCACTTATGGTTTTGATATCACAAGAGTTGAGAGTGGCATTGGTTACAACGCACATTCCGGTCTCTGAGATTAGTAAGCACCTAACCAAAGAGAGACTTACCCAAAAAGTGAAATTATTAGAGGCTACTTTAAAAAAAGATTTCAATATAATTAAACCAAAGATTGCAGTTTTTGGATTGAATCCTCATGCTGGCGAAAATGGTAAAATTGGCGCAGAAGAACAACAAGTAATATCTCCAGTTATACAAAATCTCAAAAATGAAGGAATATTGGTCTATGGCCCTTTTGCTGCAGATGGTTTCTTTGGTTCACATGCTAGAAATCAGTTTGATGGAGTCTTGGCAATGTATCACGATCAAGGTCTTGCGGCATTCAAGGCCCTTGCTTTTGAGGATGGAGTAAACTACACAGCGGGTTTACCTATAATCAGAACTTCACCTGACCATGGTACGGCATTTGATATTTCAGGGAAAGGCTTGGCTTCCGAGCAAAGTATGAGATCGGCAATTTTTCAAGCCATAGATATTTGGAAAAATAGAAGTTTTCAAAAAGAGATGTCTCGAAATCCGCTGGTGATTCAAGCGCTCAAGGATAAAAAAGATGACGACGCTGAATAAGGTTTTTTAGTTTAAAATTATTTACATAACTTTGCCCTCCGTTTTTCGTCATGACTTACATATGAAAAGTGCTTTTGAAATACCTTTTGCAGGACTTAAAGTTGGCACACATGAGTATGAATTTGATGTAAACGATTCGTTCTTTTCATCGCTCCCGTACTCTTTAGTGGAGAAAGGGTTAGTGAAGGTTTGGTTAGACCTCGAGAAAAAGGAAACTATGATGATTGCGCATTTTGAATGTTTCGGTCACATGGAACAAATTTGTTCAAGGTGCAACGAGATTGTGTTAGTTGAAGTTGATGCTGAACTTGATGTTATTTATAAGTTTGGTTCTTTAGAAGAAGAAACAAATGACGATAATTTAATTATGGTAAGCTACGACACCTACGAATTAGATGTGTCTCACCAACTGTATGAAATGATTTCGCTGGCTACTCCGGCTCGTCCGGTGCACGAAGAGGGTGAATGCAACGAAGAAATGGTCGAGCTCATTGCGAAGTACCAGGTGAAAGAAACGAATAAAAAAGATGATGATGTCGACCCAAGATGGTCGGCCTTAAAAGGTTTAAATTAATATAGATAAAAAGTTATGGCACATCCTAAACGTCGCATTTCAACCACGAGAAGAGACAAAAGAAGAACCCACAAAAATGCCGTTGCAGACAATGTTGCGACATGTCCAACTACGGGACAACCTCATTTATTTCACCACGCTCATTGGCATGAAGGCAAGCTATACTACAAAGGAAAAGTGGTGGCAGAAAAACTTCAGGAAGAAACTGCTGAATAATCAGTTCCTCTTCTTCAATGAAAGTAGGTATTGATATTTCCGGAGGAGATTTTGCCCCGTTGGTGAACATTGAGGGTGCTATTTTAGCATCAAAGGTGTTACCAGAGGACTCTGTTATTGTTTTGATTGGTGACCAAGATAAAATTACGCTCGAGTTGTCATTAAAAGGCGAGCTATCTAATGCGAAACTCGAAATAATTCATGCTCCTGACATCATAACTTTTCATGATCACCCTACAAGAGCCATACCTCAAAAGCCAAATAGCTCAATTGCTGTAGGCTTTGATTTGTTATCTAAAGGGGTTATTCAATCTTTTGCAAGCACCGGAAATACGGGAGCAATGTTGGTAGGGTCTATGTATAAGCTTAATACAATTCCAGGAGTAATTAGGCCGTGTATCACCTCAACTTTACCAACGATTGACGGTAAAAAAACAATTTTATTAGACGTTGGTTCGAATGCAGATTGCAAGGCTGACGTACTTTATCAATTTGCAGTACTCGGCAGCTTATATTCTAAACATGTACTAGGTGTTGAGACTCCACGTGTATCTTTATTAAATATTGGAGAGGAAGAATCAAAAGGAAATCTTTTGACAATAGCTACCTACAAACTCATGGCGGAATCTGACGAAATAAATTTCACCGGAAATATCGAGGGTAGAGATCTTTTTACGGGTAAAGCCGATGTAATTGTATGTGATGGATTTACTGGAAATGTTGCACTTAAACAAGCTGAGGGAATTTACACACTCATGAAAAAAAGAGGTATTTCTGATGAGTATTTCGATAGGTTCAACTACGAAAACTATGGTGGAACGCCTATACTTGGTGTTAAAGGAAATGTGATCATTGGCCATGGGATATCAAATAACATCGCCATTAAAAATATGATTTTGCACTCTTTCGAAGTGGCAAATTCAGGATTGGCAACAAAAGTAAATGAAGCTTTCAATTAATTATGAATAAACTAACAGCCGCAATTACAGGGGTTCAAGGATATGTTCCTGAAGATATTCTGTCAAATGAAGACCTTGCTAAAATTGTAGATACAACTGACGAATGGATTACCACGAGAACAGGAATTAAAGAACGTAGAATCCTTCGAAATGGTGCTTCTTCGGATATGGCGGTGAAAGCTGTTGAAGGCTTATTGAAAAAAACGAATACCGATGCCATGGATATTGATTTAGTGGTTCTTGCAACGGTAACACCTGACTACCCTTTTCCAAGTACTGCAAATGTTTTATGCGACAAGGTAGGAATGAAAAATGCATGGGGCTTCGATTTGATTGCAGCGTGTTCAGGCTTCATCTATGCGCTTTCAACGGCGGCTCAATTTATAGAAACAGGAAAATACAAAAAGGTTATCGTGGTAGGGGTTGATAAAATGACTTCCATTTTGGATTACCAAGATCGGACAACCTGTGTTATTTTTGGCGATGGTGCAGGAGCAGTTTTGTTAGAACCAAATACGGAAGGCCTTGGAGTTCAAGACTTTATTTTAAAGAGTGATGGCTCCGGACGCGAGTTTTTGGTGCAGCCAGCTGGTGGATCTGCAAATCCGCCGAGTATTCAAACCGTAGAGCAGCGTTTGCACTACGTGAAGCAGGAAGGGAAACAAGTTTTTAAATTTGCAGTAACCAACATGGCTGAAGTTTCAGCAGAGATTATGGAAAAGAACAATCTTACGAGTGACGATGTAGATTGGTTAGTTCCGCATCAAGCAAATTTGCGTATTATTGATGCCACAGCCAGTCGTATGGGCTTGCCAAAAGAAAAAGTTATGATTAATATTGAAAAATATGGTAATACCACTGCAGGCACATTACCGCTTTGTCTTTGGGATTATGAAAAACAATTGAAAAAAGGAGATAATTTAGTATTGTCAGCATTTGGGGGAGGATTTACATGGGGTGCCGTTTACTTGAAATGGGCCTATAATTCATAAAAACAATTACTTTTACTAAAAATTTCACTATGAACTTGGAAGAAATTAAAGATTTGATTAGACTAGTTTCGAAAACAGGAATTAGAAAAGTAGACATCGAGAGAGAGGGATTCAAGTTGACTATCAACGGTGGCTCAGCGAATTCTTCAGAACAACCTATTTATGTGCAAGCACCGCAACAAGTAATACAAAGCGCTCCCGTTGCTGCGAGCCCTGTGGCTATTTCAGCACCGCCTAGCGAGAGCAATTCAAGCAATGATGATTCGAAGTATATTACAATTAAGTCACCAATGATTGGAACTTTTTACAGGACTCCAGGGCCTGACAAAGAAGCGTTTGTAAATGTTGGATCTTCGATATCAGTTGGAGATAAACTATGCATCATTGAAGCAATGAAAACCTTCAACGAAATTGAATCAGAGGTTTCTGGTAGAATCGTTAAAGTATTAGTGGACAATGCTTCACCTGTTGATTACGATCAACCGTTATTTTTAGTAGATCCGGCTTAAATTTTTAATCATTTTCTATTATGTTTAAGAAAATATTAGTAGCCAATCGTGGTGAAATCGCTATGAGGGTAATAAGAACCTGTAAAGAAATGGGTATCAAAACAGTCGCAGTTTATTCTACGGCTGATAAAGATAGTCTCCCAGTAAGATTTGCAGACGAGGCAGTGTGTATTGGGCCACCAATTAGTAAACTGTCTTATCTTTCTATTCCAAATATTATGGCTGCAGCAGAAATTACAAATGCTGATGCCATTCATCCTGGGTATGGATTTTTATCTGAAAACGAAGAGTTTTCCCGTGTTTGTCAAAAAAATGGTGTTAAATTCATTGGTGCCCTTCCTGAGCAAATAGCAGGCATGGGAGATAAAGCAACTGCAAAAGCAACCATGATTGAGGCTGGAGTGCCATGCATACCGGGATCAAAAGGCCTGTTAAAGGATGTAGCAGATGCTAAGATAACGGCTAAAGAAATTAAATATCCAATAATACTCAAAGCCACTGCAGGGGGTGGGGGTAAAGGAATGCGCATCGTTTGGAAAGAGGAAGATGTTGAAGCAGCTTGGGATTCTGCTCGTCAAGAGGCAGGTGCTGCATTTGGTAATGATGGTATTTACATGGAAAAATACATTGAAGAACCACGCCACATTGAAATTCAAATTGCGGGTGATCAATACGGAAATGCTTGTCACATGTCTGAGCGTGATTGTTCCATACAGCGTCGTCACCAAAAATTGGTTGAAGAAACACCTTCTCCATTTATGACTGATGAATTACGCGAGAAAATGGGGCAGGCGGCCATAAAAGCGGCTAAAGCAGTAAAATATGAGGGTGTAGGAACCGTGGAGTTTTTGGTTGATAAAAATAGAGATTTCTATTTTATGGAAATGAATACTAGGATTCAAGTAGAGCATACCATAACAGAGGAAGTCATAGATTTTGATCTAATTAAAGAACAAATATTAATAGCTGCAGGTAAACCAATTTCAGGAAAGAACTATTATCCTCACATGCATGCCATACAGTGCCGAATAAATGCCGAGGACCCATATACTGATTTTAGACCGTCACCCGGAAAAATAACTGATTACCATTGCCCAGGTGGCCATGGCGTTAGAATAGATTCTCATGTTTATTCTGGATATACTATTCCACCCAATTACGATTCCATGATAGCAAAACTAATTGTTGTAGCTCAAACACGTGAGGAGGCTATTTTGAAAATGAAAAGAGCATTGGATGAATATATTATTGAGGGAGTGAAAACCACCATACCATTTCATCAGAAATTGATGGCGAATGAAGACTTTAATAAGGGAAACTTTACTACCAAATTCATGGAAACTTTCGATTTCTAAGTGATTATACGTAATAGGATAAAAAAAACCGAATTAATTCATTTTTTTATTTGAATATTGTTCCTTTAATAAAATTATTGAACACAATTGAGCAGTGAGAATAGATATTTT
>CAMDLY010000046.1 GCA_945902115.1 Lishizhenia tianjinensis
GAAAGTTTTTACTGGCGAGTAGCTCAACTTGCAGGACAACGTGGTGCCCAAATTTTTCGATAACGTTTAATTTGTCTACAGGGATTGTTTCCCCCGTAAGAGCATCTATTTCAGGCTGTATGTTAGGATCGGTATACATATTATTCCACCGATTCAACTCGTTTAACAGAAGAGAAAATCTAAATGGCGCATGCTTAAGTTTATACGAAATACCTATTTGAACATTTAAGGGTAACACTTCGTCTCGAGAATTTGTATAGTCTTTAAATTTAAATCCAATATTTTTAGCTAAAATAGACCCACTGAACAACTTGGATTTACCCATAAAAAATGCACCAAAAGATCCGCCAAAACCAAAAGCATAATAGTTTTCAATGTAAGAACCCATAAAATTTCCTGAAGCACCAATTGCCATGTAGGGATTGATTTCCTTAGAAAGGGATAAACCGACTGAGTAATCCAACGCACTAAATTCTCCGGTTTCAATGCCATTTTCATCTCGCTGGATAAATTCACCAAAAGCACTGTATTTAATTATAGGGGAAATAGTTAAGCTTTTTGACGAAAATGCATAAGCGAGAATTCCTTGATTTACCCCTGCAGGATGCAGAGTGTTTGAAATTAGAAATTCCCCTCTATGGTCGCTGGTTAAAAGAGCTGGATTGTCTACCGCATAAGATAAATCATCGGACCTTAGGCCAATGAGTGAATAACCAGTGCCATTCGATTTTGCAGTACTTAAGTTTGTGAGAGAAGTGAAAATATTATTGCCGTAATATTGACACCAAGACAGTGTTATATGGAGTGAAAAATGTAAAAGGAATAAATATTTCATTACTGTTTATAACGACAATCAAAGATAAAAATTATCCTTTGCTGCATTGAAATAAAAATAAATGTTATTTTTAGTAAAAAGATGCGTTAGAAATAAAAAACAAGTCTATGCAAAATTCTACTCAAAACATTATTTTAATTGGTAATCATGTCGATTTACACGCAAAAGTATTTCTTGAAAACCAACACGGATACAACATTGTTCAGTTGAAATACAAGGCGGCTGATCCGTTTGATGAGCATTCAACCAACGTTTTATTCGTTAACTCTACTCCCTTTCCAGTGATGAGTGAATACACTTTAGGAGATTTAATTACAGAGTTTAAAGCAAATGATAATATTTCTTCGCTATTTACTAGTTCACTTATAGTTGGAGATCCCAGTGAATTGCTGTATCAAGCTTTCTTGTTTGCTAAGTTAAATGAGGACCCTACCAATTTTCGAGGACCTATTTATTTTCCTGAAACACAGGATGCGGCCAACTTATTTTTATATCCTATTGGGATGTATGCCCAGGATATTCGTAAAGAACTTTCAAATTTGGTTTATTGCCTAAAAAAACATGAAATGCCCACTTATTTAATCAGGAAAGAGGAGAAAGATTTGGAAAGCTTATTTAAGTTGATTCTAAATTGTTTGTCCTTTATGACTTTAGCAGAACTTGAAGACCAAATAAAAGGAATAGAACACTTAGTTTCACCGAGGTTGAGCATATATGAATAATGGATAGAAGGCTTCAGCAGGTTATTTTTGAGGAATGCATTAATCGCTATAAAAATCTATTTTTTAAGCTAATCATTGACAAGTTTCCCGATAGAGAAGATGCAAAAGATATTTATCAAGATTTTTGCATACACCTATATGACCGAATTGGTTTGTTGTATCCCGAACAACCCGATCTCTTCGATACAAAATCATGGCTATCCACTGTTGTCAACAATTTTTGTATTTCTATCCTCAGAAAAAGAAATGGTAAACGCCAACTAAAATTTGTCAGCGAAGAACGGTCGAGTTTAATCCGCGCTAATTACAGCGATGGTGAATCTCAAACAGATACAATTATTGATAAAAAACAAATTGTGTCCCTTGAGGACGCATTAGATGAAGCCTTAAGCGTTTTGGATAAAAGAGATATTTTGATCTTGAAAATGAAATATTATTACGGTAAACCCTCTCTTTATATCAGCAAAAAACTCAATGAAACCCACGTAGACGTGTATATTGGTAGATTGAAAGAACGGTTAAAAAATAGAATTGGAATCAGGAATACCGAAGAATTTTTAAGTCGTTATAATATCGAACTTTAGAAATTCAGGTACCGTTCTTTTTTATCTTCGTATATATCCGCTATAGTCACTAATATTCCTGTTTCTTCCACATTACCAAAATCTGCATTTACGGCTGTCCCGAAAGTTTTCATAGTAGGGGATAGGCTCATGTAAATATTTACCAATGGAGGGACAAATTCACCATGTTCCCGAACAAAAGTATTCAATTCTTTAAAAGCTTCTTTATAAGGAAGTTGGTTGATTATCTCAAGATAAACTGATACATCCTCATCCATTAATAACGGATGGTAGGGGACCATTAAATTTTCATTGTCAGGAAAAAAATGATGCATAAAAGTCAGTAAGAAATTTCTTGAGGGACGGTTATATTCGGGGTACATCGTCACTTTTCCGAAAAAATACTGAATGTCAGGATTAAATTTAACCAAAGCACCCAATCCATCCCAAATATTGTCAAGAGCATAAAGACCTTTCTTGGGATTTACGGATGGTTGATAATCTGGTCTTACCCAACTTCTTCCCAATTCAATGGTGTTAGGTAGATAATCATTAATGAAGCTAGGGGAGAACTTGAAGTAATGCGCGGTAGATAGGTGTATTTCACCATCACTATCTATGGCCTCTTTGCATTTTATGTATCGATATCCTCCAATTATTTCTTCATCTTCTGGAGACCAAACAATAAGCTGCTGGTAACACATTTCTCTTAGATCGTATTCGTCCAAATCTAATTCTTGCCCAGTGCCACCCCCAGAAGCCCGAAAAGTAACTTCCCGTAATCGACCGATTTCACGCAGAATATTCGGTGAGTTATGCTGATTTACACTATAAATTTCATTTCCTCCTTTTCTCGTTTGCCGTATAAATTTGTCTGCTGTAAGTTCAGCTTTCAAAATTGACTTTTCAATAGGATTGATTATCTTTTTCATTTCGATTTTCTAAATTGATGAACATGGTTTCGAAACCATTCAGAGGCATCAGCATCCGATAATTCGGGATTGATCTCAGCCCCATAAATCGGTTTTCCAATGGTAAAAGTGATTGTTCTATTTTTTTGTTTGAAAAATTCGTCGGCTAAATACAACATTTCAATGTTTGTCTTTATTCCGATGAATTTTCTGAATTTTGACAGGCGATAAAAAAAGTTTGTCAATTCACCGTCTATGTATACCGGTATGACTGGGCGATTAAATTCTCTCCCATATTGAACAAAAGTTTTCTTCCAAAGAAGATCAGTAACATTTCCTTCGATTTTTCTAGAAACCATTCCTGCGGGAAAAATGCAAACTAATTTATCTGAGTCAAAAATATTCCGAATTTGCTGTCGTACTGAGGCACCATTTTTACCGTGTTTATTCACTCCTACAAAAAGGTTTTTTAGGTTTTCAAGATTCATGAGGAGGTCGTTTACGATAAATTGAACATCCTTTCTTTTTTCTTTTATTCCAACCACAAAAGCAATGGCATCCATACCACCCAACGGATGATTCATGGCAACAATTGCCGGGCCTTCGGAGGGTAGGTTTTCTAATCCTTCCATAACTATTTTGATCTTGAAATAATCAATAAGAGCTTCACAAAAAACATCGTCGTAAAGATGACCGTTTCTATCGATGAATTCGTTAATCTCATCCTCGTGTAAGATACGTCTTAAATAGTTTACCATAAATCCCGGCAACCATTTCAGTAATTTAGGATTTTTACTTTTTATTAATCGACGAATATCTATAAACTTCTCTTTATTCACGGTCCTAAATTAACTAATTTTCTACTTTCATAGTCAAGCTAATTTGTCTGTTTTTCCACATTTAAGCCAACCAATGTACATGTGCTATTTGTTATTAACTTAGGAACGCTAATTTTAGGATTAAAAAACCTCCATTAATTTTGCGTAATATGAGGTGTAATGTTGATCCCTTCAGTGAAATTTAGATTATATCAAATAGATGCTTTTACCGACAAAACTTTTGGAGGTAATCCTGCTTGTGTAGTACCGCTAGATAATTGGTTACCGGACGATGTCATGCTGAAAATCGCAAAAGAGAATGCTGTGGCTGAAACTGCATTCTTTGTTGATAAAGGTGATAAAATTCATTTACGTTGGTTTACCCCGGAAATTGAAATGGATTTGTGCGGACATGCAACGCTTGCGACCGCTCATTGTTTAGTTTCCATACTAGACTATAAAAAGGATAAAATTATTTTTGAAACGCTCAGTGGCGACTTACTCGTCAGCATTGAAGAGGGGATGTATAAAATGGACTTTCCAGCTAGAATGCCCGTTCTCGATATTCTTACAACGACAATTTTAAACTCGTTAAATCTGAAACCTAAAGAGGTATATAAGTCGAGAGACTATTTATTAGTACATGAAAATGAAACAGAGATTCGGAATATTCACCTAGACAGGCAACTATTCGATCAAATTAATCTTGAGACCGGAGGGGTTATAGTAAGCGCCATAGGAGATAATTGTGATTTCGTCTCAAGATTTTTTACCCCACAAGCGTCTATTTTAGAAGATCCAGTGACGGGTTCAGCACATTGTTCTTTAAATCCATTTTGGGCGAGAAGACTCCATAAAAAAGAACTAAATGCTCAACAAGTTTCTGAAAGATTGGGGATGCTTTATTGTGAAGACAAAGGCGATCGAGTAATTATATGTGGAAAAGCAAAGACATATTCTGTTGGGGACTTTTGGATCGAATGAAGTTGACCTGATTATGAAATAGAAATACCCGGAACATTTGAGTCCTTTCGATAGTTTTAGAAACTGACTATGAACTTTAAAAATTAAAAATCATTCTTAACTTCGCCAACTAATTTAAACTTTTTTGATACTCTTTTTGGCGAGTTTTAATCGAATCATTTGAATCATGGATTTTAAGGAACTACAACATAAAATAGATTTCAAGACAAAACCCTTAGGATCTCTGGGGATATTAGAAAGGCTTGCATTACAAATTGGTGCAATTCAAGATACCTTGTCTCCACAACTACTAAAACCAACAATTGTGGTCTTTGCAGGCGATCACGGCATAGCTAAAAATGGGGTGAGTGCATACCCTCAAGAAGTTACCTTCCAGATGGTAATGAACTTTTTACAAGGAGGAGCGGCAATCAATGTTTTTTGCCAGCAAAACAAAATTGAATTAAAAGTGGTCGATGCTGGGGTAAATTTTGATTTTGTAGCGGGATCGAATTTAATACACGCCAAAATTGCAAAAGGAACAAAAAGCTTTTTAACTGAAAAGGCCATGACTGATGACCAATTACAGCAATGCTTCGAGAAAGGAAAAGAAATTGTTAATGACCTAAATAAAAGTGGATGTAACGTTATCGGGTTTGGTGAAATGGGCATTGGGAACACTTCTTCTGCTACCATGTTGATGAGTTATTTATGCGATTTGCCTATTGAAAAATGCGTAGGACGAGGCACAGGATTAAATGACACACAATTCGATAATAAAATTGCCATACTCAAACAAGCTAAAGCTTTTCACGGAAAACTTGAAAACCCGAAAGAAGTAATGAAAACATTTGGTGGTTTTGAAATAGCGCAAATGAGCGGGGCCATGCTATCGGCATTTGAAAACAATATGCTGATTTTAGTTGATGGTTTTATAGCCTCTAATGCTTTTTTAGCGGCCTTTAAATTGAATTCTGCCATTCTAAATAATGCCGTATTCTGTCATTTAAGCGATGAGTATGGGCACCAAAATTTACTGAATTATCTCCATGTGGAGCCCTTATTAAAATTAAACATGCGGCTAGGCGAAGGCACTGGTTGTGCAGTAGCCTTTCCAGTTATTGAAAGCGCAGTAACTTTCTTGAACAATATGGCAAGTTTTGAGGCCGCCGGCATAAGTAATAAAGATTAAAATGAAGGAGGAAATCAAAATATTTTTTACCGCATTGATGTTTTACACCCGAATTCCGTGTCCTAAAAATATTGATCACTCCCCCGAATATATCAATAAGGCTACGCGATATTTTCCGTTGATTGGTTGGATTGTCGGTGCGATTTCGTTTATCGTATTTTGGTTAAGTTCTCAAGTCTTTGACCTCAATATTTCAGTTTTATTTTCTCTCATTGCGGGAGTTTTAGTGACGGGTGCGTTTCACGAAGATGGTTTAGCAGATGCCTTCGACGGATTTGGCGGAGGCTGGACAAAGGAAAAGATATTGGACATCATGAAAGATAGCAGAGTGGGTGCCTACGGTGTAATTGCTTTGATCTTTTTATTTACGCTTAAGTTTCTTGGTCTCAGTGGCACAATTTCAAAAATTGAAAACGAAAATTTCTTGACTATTGCCCTAATTTTTATCACGTATCATTCATTATCAAGATTAACAGCAATCAATATAGTGTTTACTTCAGCATACTCACGAGATGATGAAACCAGTAAAGCAAAGCCGATAGCACAATCACACAGCTATAGAGAAATAGTGGGTGCGTATTTATTTGGACTACTTCCATTAATTTCCTTATCCTTTGTAGACTGGAAATTCTCTCTAGTACTTATCCCATTGGCAGCACTTTTTTTATACTCAAAACGTTATTTTAATAAGTGGCTTCAAGGCTATACAGGCGATTGCCTAGGCGCAGTGGAACAAGTGGCTGAATGTGTTTGTCTTTTAACTTTTTTAGGTTTATGGAAGTTTATGTAATCCGTCATACTCCCGTTGCCGTTGGGAAAGACACCTGTTACGGACAAAGCGATGTGTCATTAGCTGAAAGTTTCCCGAAAGACTTTACCTATTATGAAAACCAATTACCTAGCGATTTTGATGTTGTTTATTGCAGTCCCTTAAAGCGCTGTACTGACTTGGCATCCGCCTTAAAATGCGAGAAGATCCGTATTGAAAATGCCTTGTTGGAAATGAATTTTGGTGATTGGGAAAATAAGAAGTGGGAAGATCTTAATGAGGCAGAATTGAATAATTGGATGGCTGACTTTGTAAACGTAAAAACCCCCAATGGAGAGAACCTGCTGGAACTTGCTGAACGAGTGAAGCTATTTCTTGATGAGTTAAGGAATCAACAACATAAAAAAGTTTTGCTAATCACTCATTCTGGTGTTATTCGCTGCATTTGGTCATATTTATTAGAAATACCCTTGCAAAATATTTTCAAATTCAATGTTGACTACTTTCAAGTACTACTATTTAATCTTCAAGTTGAGAAGCAACTAGATAGTATAAAAAGAATTAGTTAGTTCAGCTGAACATCCCGAGAAGGCCTGAAACCATTGGTGAATTTTAGTTTTAACTCAAGTAAATTTTTATTGTATGCAATTAATTCTTCGATTATAAATGAATTATAGTACTTTTAACTAAAACTTATATTATGCGAAAACTATTATTTTCCTTTATTATTTTAAATTCATTGATTTCCCTTGCTCAAAATGGACCCATTAGTTTTGAACCAGGAGAATTTGGTTCAACTTGGTCTTGGACAGTCTTTGAAAACATCGATAATCCCCCATTAGAGATTGTGGGGAATCCAGATCCAAGTGGAATTAATACGTCTTCAAGAGTAGCAAAATTCACAGCACTACAAGGCGGTATGCCATATGCTGGGGTGGAAAGCGCTCATGGAATGGACCTAGGAACTTTTACGTTGAGTCCAGCAAACTGTATTGTGAAGATTATGGTGTATAAGCCCGTTATCAGCAACGTGGGTATCAAATTTGCGACTGCTTCAGGAGCATCAACTGGAGAATTATTAGTGGCAAACACGTTGATTAATCAATGGGAAGAGTTAACGTTCAACTTCACTCCCATAATTGGGCTACCATCTTCCAACGGAATTGATCAATTGATTGTTTTTCCAGACTTTCAAAACCGAACTTCAACCAATATTTGCTATTTCGATAATGTTTCCTTTGGTACAGCGGGGCCTCCTCTACCAGCACCAATGACACCTGCACCAGACCCAAATTTCGCGGCAAACGATGTGATTTCAATGTTTAGCAACGTATATACAAATGTTCCTGTGAACACTTGGCAAACTGCATGGTCTCAGGGAACATTGACCGATATCCAAATACAAGGAAACGATACCAAAAAATACAGTTTATTGAATTTTGTTGGTGTTGAAACAACGGGCAGCAATATATTGAATGTTTCTAGTATGACGCATCTGTATTTGAATGTTTGGACAGCCAACATGACTGAATTGCGTATCAAACTCGTCGACTTCGGAAATGATTTGTCCTATGCCGGTGGAGACGACACAGAACATGAATTGGCCTTTACGCCAACGTTGGAAAACTGGATGACCTTAGACATTCCATTTACCGAATTCGTGAACCTCGCAGCCAACAACCATATTGCACAATTGATTTTTTCGGGTAATCCAGTAGGAAATGGTATCGTTTACATAGACAATGTGTTGTTTCACAATGTTTTAGTGGGAATCGAAACGATTCAAAAGGACGAAATAATGCTTTACCCAAATCCCGTTCAAAACGAATTAACTATTTCGGATTCAGAAGAATTTGCATCCATTCAAATTTATTCATTGACAGGTGAGAATATTCTTATTCAAACGGATATGACAGCAGATAAAATGGACGTTTCGCAATTGGAAAGTGGCATGTATGTTTGTGTGATGGAAACAATCAGTGGAGAAATTATCAAAGAGAAATTCATTAAAGACTAACTTAATTTTTACCAAAGCATCAAGAGATCGAGATATCAAAATCTCTATGAATGGAAAAGGTATTGCGGATGTAATATTATTACTCTTTTCCTTTTTCCATACGGATAAGTTTCACAGTGTGATAAGAAATTCAGGTTTTATCATTTCGACTATCCTAATTCGAATATCGTTTTCCGTTAGCGGAATTGTAAATGTTTTAATGATTATTGGCGCTGTTTTATTCGGACTGATTATGCTTGTTATTCATAATAAATACGAGAAACAATTCACAAAAGAAAAAAAAGAAAATTACAAACTTGAAGAATAATCGAGTCAATGTAGTTTTTTTTAAAATAACCCGTTAACTTTATCTCCTACTAGATTGTATTTCGGCTACCTTAAAAGACCAGAGATCTATGAGGATGTTTATTCCAATATTTTTCTTAATTTTTTTTATAGTTTGGGTCCTATATAGGTTACTCGTTAAGAGGGACTTGAAGAAAAATTCCGATACGCTTTTAATAGCGCTCTTTTTTTGTGGTATTTGGACGCTGATTTACTACTTCATTTTAGCATAATAAAAGTAAGTTTCATTCTTTTGTTGCCCTAAAACCAGATGAAAATCCAGGAAAAACGCAGGTTTAAAACTGATATGGCCGATTATGGAACTTTTTAGATTTCTTATTGTTTAATTCAAAATCCATTGAATGCCTAAATCAGGATATATTTTTACCCCTTTCGAAGCGCCTGAGCAGTCTCCTTTCGATAAGCTCTTTGATGTTTTCAGCGAACTCATTACGCACACCTCTGGAGATGTAGATGAAGCCCTCGATTGGCTAAAAATACTGGACAAAGAGTATTCTTTAACTACAGCGGAATACACGATGGAGGACTTTATCGAAGACCTCAAAAAGAAAGGATACTTGCGTGAAGAAATTCAACCCGATGGTAAGGGGCAATTATCGATCACGGCAAAAACAGAACGTGTGTTGAGAAAGAACGCTCTCAATCAAATTTTTGGAAATATTAGAAAGAGTGGTGCTGGAAATCATAAATCTAAGAAAACTGGACAAGGAGATGAATCTACAGGAGAGTTTCGTGATTTTCAGTTCGGAGATTCCATCGAGCATATTTCTGTTACAGAGAGTTTAAAGAATGCCCAAATAAACAATGGAATTGGTGATTTTCATCTCACTGAAAAAGATTTGGTGGTTGAAGATACACATCACAAGTCGCAAATGAGTACGGTATTAATGATAGACATCAGCCACAGCATGATTCTTTATGGCGAGGATAGAATAACTCCAGCGAAAAAAGTGGCAATGGCGCTAGCGGAGCTTATAACTACATCATATCCTAAGGATACGCTTGATGTGATTGTTTTTGGAAATGATGCTTGGCCTATTAAAATCAAAGATCTACCATATTTGAATGTAGGACCCTACCATACAAATACTGTGGCAGGTTTGGAACTAGCTATGGACATTCTACGCAGGAAACGTAATACCAATAAACAAATTTTCATGATTACCGACGGTAAGCCAAGCTGTCTTCGTTTACCTGACGGGCAATATTACAAAAACAGCAATGGTTTAGATAATTTCATCGTAGAAAAATGCTACAACATGGCTGCGCAGGCAAGAAAAATGCATATTCCGATTACGACTTTTATGATAGCTCAAGACCCTTATTTACAGTCTTTTATAGAACACTTCACCAAATCAAATAAGGGTAAAGCATTCTATACTGGATTGAAGGGTTTAGGAGAAATGATTTTTCACGATTACGAAACGAATAGAAAAAAACGAATTAACTGACATTATGAACGCAACTATTAAGACTCTCGGTCAGCTGAGAAAAGCAGGATATGTTTCCAAAAGCATCAAAATAGAATTACGAGATAATTTGATTGTAGCGCTAAAAAATGAATTACCCACCTTTCCGGGGATGCATGGGTATGAACAAACTGTTATCCCTCAACTTGAACGTGCTATCTTATCAAAACACAACATTAATCTATTAGGATTACGTGGTCAGGGTAAAACAAGAATCGCGCGCTTGATGATTAATTTATTGGATGAGTACATTCCTGTTGTTTCGGGCAGCGAAATGAATGATGATCCATTGAATCCAATAAGTCGTTACGCTCAAGACCTCATCGCTGAGCATGGGGATAAAACACCCATTTATTGGTTGCACCGTTCGGAGCGATTTTTCGAAAAATTAGCTACCCCGGATGTTACCATCGCAGATTTAATAGGTGATATCGATCCTATCAAAGCGTCAAACTTAAAATTGAACTATTCTGACGAAAGGGTTCTACATTTTGGGATGATCCCACGGGCCAATCGATGTATTTTTGTCATCAATGAACTCCCGGATTTACAAGCGAGAATTCAGGTAGCTCTTTTCAATATTCTAGAAGAGGGGGATATACAAATTCGTGGTTTCAAGCTTCGTCTCCCCTTAGATCTTCACTTCGTGTTTACAGCGAATCCAGAGGACTACACGAATAGAGGGAGTATTGTTACACCATTGAAAGATAGAATAGGATCTCAGATATTGACGCATTATGCTCCAGATATCAATACAGCAAAAACGATTACCAACCAGGAGGCAGAAAAGTTAGAAAATAGGTATTGTACAGTGCATGTTCCTGAGTTAGCTAAAGATATATTAGAACAAATCGCTTTTGAAGCAAGAGAAAGTGAATACATAGATCATAAAAGTGGCGTGAGTGCGCGAATGAGTATCACAGCCTATGAAAATCTTGTAAGCACCGCAGAAAGAAGAGCCATTTTAAATGGTGAAAATAAAACTTCGGTTCGCTTCAGTGATCTAATGGGTATGATTCCTTCTATAACTGGTAAAGTCGAACTTGTATACGAAGGGGAACAGGAAGGCACAGCCTTTGTGGCTAATCACTTAATCGGTGAAGCTACTAAAACATTGTTTCTGACGTACTTTCCAAAAATAGAGAAATTGAAAAAGCAAGATCAAGAAACCCCATATGATGCTGTGTTAAATTGGTTTTTTGAAGCCGATGCCCTTGAGTTAACTGACGAGGCTAGTGAGAAGGTTTATTTTAACGCTCTTCAGGCCATTGAGCCCTTGACAAGTCTGATCGCCAAATACCAGCCACGTGTCGCAACAAAAGATATTCCGTTTTTAATGGAATTTGTACTTTGGGCCTTGGTTGAATTTAAACAGCTATCCAAAAAAAGAACAGCCGATGGCATGTTGTTTAACGACATGTATGACAATATAATCAAAGGGCTATAATGTCACTTTTGGTGAATTTTAATTAGCAAACCAAAGTCACTAAATAATCTTGGTTACTGATTTTACATATTTTTTACGTAAATTCGAAATAAGTCGTGGGGGATTCCTGCAGTTCATTAACCAGTTAAAACATAGCCTTAATATCGAGAAAACCATTACGGTAATATAATTAGGATGAACAACAATGTAATTTTACGAAGATTAAGATTTATATTCGATTTTAACGATGGTAAAATGATTGAGTTGTTTCAATTAGCTGGTAAAACAGTTACCAGAGCAGAAGTCAGCGATTGGTTAAAAAAAGAGGACGATGAAGATTTTAAAAATCTAAATGACCAACAATTGGCCTATTTCTTAAATGGTTTCATAATTCTCAAAAGAGGTAAAAAAGAGGGTGAGGCACCACTTGCAGAAAAGAATTTGAACAACAACATCATCTTTCGAAAGTTAAAAATTGCGTTGAATTACCGTGATGAAGACATCCTTGATAGCTATAAACTTTTAAATTTTCAAATCAGTAAGCATGAGTTAAGTGCTTTTTTTCGAAATCCATCGCATCCGCATTATCGCTTGTGTAAAGACCAGTTTTTACGCTATTTCTTGCAGGGTTTACAAATTAAATATGCCTCAAATCGCCTATCAAAAAATGAAGATTTCGGCGATAGCCTTCAATAATCAATAAAAATAACTCACTACTAACAACTAATTTTATTCTTAGACCCTATGAAAAAAGCTTTATCCCATGTACTCCTAGTCTGCATAATGTTTATGCAGTACCATTCTTATGCTCAACAAAAATGGAAGAAGTTCAAATCGGAGAACTATGGTTATTCCCTCGAATTACCACCGCATTTTGAAAAAGGAGCTGTAGTGGCGGGAGGGGCCATTACGTATTACGTAGATACCAACCTTGCTGATGTGTTAATTTCCGTAGAGGCTGGAACCTTTGAATATGACATTGACAGTTTATTTTCACAAACAAAAGAGCATCATTCATTTGTAATTCGTGAATTCCTTCAAAAAGATTACTTCATCCTACATGGTCAAGAAAATACTGTGGGTAAATTTTATTTATATGAAAAGTGTTTATTTAATAAAGGAGACTTATATTCTTTGCGCATCTTTTATCCAGAGGGTAACAAGCGATATATTGAGACGGTGCTACCTAAAATAGGAGCTTCATTTGATGTTTTTTGGTAACATCAAAAGCGTACACTGTTTCTAAAAACATACCGAATGATGTATATGTTTTGGGTTAACTTTCTGCAAGCTCAAGAATCATCGCTTACCTCGGGCGGAGTTACCTAAGTTACAAACCATGAATAGACTTTACAACTTAGATTATCTTAGAGGGCTTGCTGCCTTTGGAATTATGATTTATCACTTCGCAATGTGGGGGTCGGGTAACTTTTCTGCTGATACATTTTTGGGTAGGTTGGGCGTGTATGGTGTTTCTATTTTTTATGTGCTGAGTGGCCTGACACTCTACTATGTGTATTATGATAAAATGACTCCAAGTAGGCATGATTTATATTTATTTTTTAAAAAGCGAATTTTTAGAATCTTTCCCCTTTTATGGTTGGTGACTTTTGTCGCTATTTACCTATCCGGAAAATCACCTGATCTTACAGATCTATTCTTAAATCTTACAGGACTGTTCGGATTTGTAAAATGGGATACTTATTTCTCACCAGGAATATGGTCCATAGGTAATGAACTCGTTTTTTACCTATTTTTTCCATTTTTTATCCTATTTACAAAAAAGTATAAAATACTCATGTTAGTGCTTTCAATTATTCTTTTGGGACTATACTTATATTTCGCATTTGTAAAGCTTCCAAATGTAGAAAAAGTAGATCAATGGAGAAATTACATCAACCCACTTAATCAAGTATTTCTATTCTTAGGGGGCTTTTTGATAGGGTTATTTTTTCATAACAAAGGTTTTAACAATCGATTCTTATTATCTCTACTCATTTTTACACTGCTGATATTCATATTTTATCCCGTTTCTGGCAAACAATTTAATATTGAAATAGGTTTCCACAGACTGGTTTTTACAGCATGCTGCTTTGTTATTTGTTTTTGTTTTTATAAACTAACTTTACCCTCAGCAAAGTTTATACACAAACCACTTTCCTTACTAGGAGAGGCGAGTTATTCCGTTTATTTACTCCACCCAATTGTTTATGAACTTGTCGGAAGATTTAGCATGCATACTTTTCAACTATCACACCTAGTGAGATTAATTATAGCCACTATCCTTACCTTGGTAATAAGTTATCTCGTATACCTTTATATTGAGAAATACTTTATGAAACTTGGCTCTTCCAGGAGATTACCTATCTAACTTAAGCGTATTTGTGCTTAAATCATGCATGCCCTAATAGTAAGCCCCTGATGTATAAGGCATAGACTGTGGTGTGAAATCAAAAAAAAATAACTGCCATTTCGTAATGTATTCTAATATTAACTACATTCACATCAAAATTGCGTAACATGAATTTTATAAAAACTTACTTCGCTACTATTCTAATTGCTCTTTCCGTAATTATTACAGGCTATTTACTAGGGAATGCTTATATGTCAAAGGGAAAGCCAGAGCCAACAATTAGTGTTGTGGGAATGGGCGAGGAGTCTTTTGATTCTGACTTGATTGCTTGGAATTCATCCTTCAGTAGAAAAAATGTGGATTTAAAATTGGCATACGCAGAGTTAAATAATGACCTAAAAATGCTCAAAAGCTATCTAAAAAGAAAGGGCTTAGTGGAAAGTGACATAATCATTGAGGCGGCCAATATACAAAAAGAGTATAGTAATGAATACGATGATAACGGAAATCTCCGTAACACCTATTTTTCTGGATATAACATTACTCAAAATGTAAAGGTACAGTCTAAAAATGTTGAATTAGTAGAGAAAGTGTCAAGGGAAGTATCAGAATTGATCGATGCTGGCATTGAATTGAATTCTCAATCTCCTGAATATTATTACACTAAGCTAGCAGAACTAAAGTTAAAGATGATTGAAGAGGCCACCATAGATGCTTACGAAAGAGCAGGTAAAATTGCTGAAAATGGTGGAGGAAAATTGGGTAATCTTAAAAATGCTGATATGGGTGTCTTTCAAATAACAGCAGAGAATTCTTCAGAAGAATACGAGTGGGGAGGGAGCTTCAATACTACTTCAAGGAGAAAAACAGCGAATATTACCATTCGATTGAAATACGAAATCGACTAAGCTTAGCTGAATCTACTTTTATCAAGCTTTAACCATTCCAGGGTAGAATGGCAAAATATATCTTCTTTTACTTCTTGTGATAGACTACTCTCTTCTATAAATTTTCCGATTTCCAAATCTCCCAATGGAAATGGGTAGTCAGAACCTAGACATACACGCTTTGAGCCTTGCATTTTTAAGATATAATTCAACGCATCAATATCGTGAGTGATACAATCCACCCAAAACTTTCCGACATATTCTCTAGGATTTCTTTTATTGTCAACTGCTACGAGATCTGGGCGGCAGTTAAATCCATGTTCAACGCGACCAAGTGTGGGTAGAAACGATCCCCCAGCATGCGAAAAACAAACACGAAGCTCGGGTAATCTTTCCAATACTCCTCCAAAAATCAGCGAGCAGGCTGCCCTAGATGTTTCCGCAGGCATACCAACTAGCCAAGGCAACCAATACTTTTTCATATTATCAAAACCCATCATCTGCCATGGGTGTATCATTACTGCTAAACCTAAGCGCTCGCAGGCTTGAAATATGGGGAAGAATTTATCCTCGCTTAAGTTCTCATCGTTGATGTTAGAACCTATTTGAATGCCAACTAATCCAATTGACTTAATTCTTTCAAGTTCTCTAATAGCCGCCTCAGCATCTTGCATAGGAACGGTTCCTAATCCGATGTAATTCTTGGGGAATCGCAAAACAAGGTCTGCGATATGGTCATTAAGAAATTCACTTAACTCAGTACAATCTTGAGATTTAGCCCAATAAGAGAACATAACAGGAATTGTGCAGACTACTTGAACTTGTGTGTTGAATTTTTCATATTCAGGTATTCTAACCTTTTCATCCCAACAATTTTCTTCTATTTTGCGAAAAAATTGTCCTCCTTGCATCATGTCAGCTGTACCATCGGTGTTATGCTCAAGGTGAATAAATTTACCATACCCAAATTTACTCGTCCAATTTGGCATTATCTTCGGGATAATGTGAGAGTGCATATCAATTTTCAGCATGGTGAATGCATTATAAAATAGCCTTATTCATGATTGCAATCATAGCCAATGCTACAACATAAAGTTGTGTGGCAGTCTCCTCTGACATATCGGTACCATCGTCATCGGCAGTAGAGACATCAGTGGCCATAAGCATCGCTAAATGTGGCTGATCGCAAAAGGACTCCATCAACTCTTCATTTTCTGTTTCGAAATACTCATCAAGCATATCGAAAAAAGGTTCGTGAACCTCGTCAATATCTTCCTCTTCAATCTTTTTTAATGATATACCTTCTTGATGAAAACTTTCGCTAATCAAACAAAAATAATAGACCAACAAACCGTCTAATTCCTCATTTTTATATTCCGTTGCTGCAGACATGGCATAATCGAACAATATATCCTGATGTCCGATATATTTTTGTGTGACTTCCTCTAGTTGCTCGTCATTGAGGTTGTCGACTATATTTATTGCCTTATCAATGGATTCTCTCGAGACGTGTTTCATGCTTTTTTTTTGTAAATTTAACCAAGTTAGATAAATTTCTCATAATTGTATATCAAAAGATACAAACAGTACCAGGAATCTAGTTAATTTTAAAATCTTATTATGGAAAGAACGTCATTATTTACTGTCATTGGTTACCTAGTAGGAGGTTTGGGTGGATATCTCTATTACCTAGCTTTTCCTTGTGAAGGGGGATGTACCATTACATCAAATGTTATGATAACTGTTATAATTGGTGCTTTTATTGGTGGATTTCTTTTCCAGCTAATACATGAAATTTTTTACTCAAAGTCTGAACAAAATGGCCAATAACATAATAATAGTAGACGTTCGTACGGCAGAAGAATTTGTCGGCGGTCATGTAGCAGGTTCAATAAATATCCCTTTACAAGAAGTAGTTTCGCGCGCGGAGGAAATCATGAATTTACCTCAACCAATCATTTTTTGTTGCGTTTCTGGAAATAGAAGCGGCCAGGCAATGCATTATTTTCGATCACTTGGTGTCGATTGCGAAAACGGAGGCTCTTGGTTGGAAGTGAAGGCTCAATTGAAGTAAGATGTCATTTTTCTCAAAACTATTTGGAAAACCTGTTGATTATAAATCAATAATTGAAAACGGTGCCGTTATTGTGGATGTCCGTACGACTAGCGAATACAAATCGGGGCATATCAAAGGAAGTTTAAATATTCCCTTACAAAGTTTGAATGCTCAGTTGAATAAAATTCCTAATGATAAAGTACTTATTACATGTTGTGCTTCCGGGATAAGAAGCTCTTCAGCAAAGAGTATTTTGTTAGCTCAAGGTTTTAAAGAGGTTCACAATGGCGGTGGGTGGTCTTCTTTGAGTCGAAAAATTTAATCGAAACGTACTAAGATCTAAACCGTTTGTCAAAAGCTTCTTGCTGTGCATTACGAAGTGCTATCAAATCGTCTGCTTGCTTTCTTTTCCAACGTTTGTGTGACCACAGCCAAAAAGCAGGAGCTTTCTGAATATCTTTTTCGAGCATTTCTGTATGTTTTTCGGTAATAAATCCAAAAGGGTGCTGGCGAGGTTCTTCTGTCACAAGATGCAAAGTCATGGTATAAAAGCCAGGTTTTATTGGTTGAATAGAGAAATAAACGACTGCTGCATCAAACTCATTTGCCATAAATTCGGTACCGAATAAAACAGGTGTATCTTGATTTAAAAAATTTGTCCAATAAGCTTTTTCAGAAGTGGGAGGAGCTTGATCTCCTAGGGTTAAAACCGCAAAAGATTGAGGGCTATTCTTTAGCGTTTCTTTATAATTTTTCGCATCCAGCACCGTCATGCCATAGCGCCTTCTGCGCTCATTTAATTTGGCATTCCAAAAGTTACTCGTCAACGGCATGCCAATCCCAAAAGCTTTGTGCTTAAATAATGTTGATTGGGCCGTAATTAGCCACTCCCAATTACCATAATGACCTGAGATTAGAATTACCGATTTCCCTTTAATTAACAAAGACTCCATTAGCTCAGGATTGGAAACTGTTAAACGTTGTTGTAATTCTTTTTGACTCATGCTCAAGTTCTTAATGCCTTCAACGAGCAGCTTGCAGAAATGACGATAAAAATCTTTTTCTATTTTTCTAAGCTGTTTTGGACTAGCATTTGGGAAACTATTTTTAAGGTTGGATTGTACCACTTTTTTACGATACGGAATAATATAGTAAAAAAGCACAAATAGCAAATCTGAAATTTTATACAATATAAAAAGAGGAAGGAGCGACAACGGAAAAACAATAAGGTGGTATAAAATCGCCGCCATCACCTCGTATATTTTGATTCCCATAGCTTTTGCATGGCTTCATTAATTTCTTTCTCTTTGGAAGAACTACCCGGATGAAAGAAGTTGTGGCCAGCGATATCTTCAGGTAAAAATTCTTGCTGCACAAAATTTCCGGGAAAGTCATGACTGTATTG
>CAMDLY010000047.1 GCA_945902115.1 Lishizhenia tianjinensis
TGATGATACGCCTAAATCTTTAAGTGATTGGCAACTAACAAGTTTGAAGACGCTTTCAAAAAGTGTGATGAACTTGCTTGAATTACGAAAGAAAAATGCAGAATTAGCGCGTGAAAGAGCGTATTTAGTTGATTCTCTAGAATTCTGTAACCCGTTTTATTTAATTCTATCCGTCGAAGGAAAAGTTGAAAAGTTTGGTGAAAAACTTTCTAAAGTAGAGCCAAAACTTATCGAAGGAGCGAATTTTTTCGATTTTTACGAATTTTTAGCTCCTTTTGACTGGCAATATTGGATTAGTGAATCAAGTCCTGTGCAAAATCGGTTGAATTTCTTTCAGTCCCTTGATGGAAAACAGCGTTTTAAGTTTTCCATAAAGCAGCAGGCGAATCATTTTATTGTAGCTCCAATTCCTCTTGTTAATGCAACATATAGCCTCAAAAATTACCATTTAACGTTAAACGACTTTTCAAAACATGATTACATTGCTGAATTCATCTTCTTACAACAATCCACTGAGCGTTCTATAGAAGATGCTCGAAGGCTAGTAAAGGATGTACTAGAAAAAAACAGGAAATTAGAGAGTAGTCAAAATGAAATAGATTTGTTGTCGAGATTTCCAGCAGAAAATCCTAATCCTATCGTTCGACTGAACAACGATTTGTCACTTTCCTATATCAATGAAGCGGCCAAAAAGTATTTTCAAGAAGAATTTAAAATTTCAGAAAAGGGCATCGGTGATTTGGAGTTGAAAGGGTATTTGGAGGAATTGCTTAGGCATGGACAAGATGTCATAAAATTTATTTCTAAAAGGAATCAACACCACTATAACATTTCTCTTCGAAATGTTCAAGATAAAGGTTATTTGAATATTTATGCTTCGGATATAACCAACTTTATTAATCAGGTAGAACGAAAAGAGGAAGAGCTAAAAGAATTGTCGTCTAAAATTGAAGTGCAAAAGGAATTTTATGAATTTGTATTAAATTCAATCCCGACGGATATTGCCGTCTTTTCCACGGACCACAAGTACCTATTTGTTAACCCTAAAGGAATCAAAAATCCGGAAATCAGGTCATACATGATCGGCAAAGATGATTACGATTATTGTGCCTTACGAGGTATATCTACAGAATTAGCGGATCGACGTAGACAGTTTTTCAATGATGTAATGTCCAGTGGTACTTTTAAAGATTGGATTGATGACAAAATCGATTCGGAAGGCAACAGAGACGTTATTCAAAGAAGAATCGGGCCGTTGAAAGACGATTCAGGAAACATAAAATATGTTGTAGGTTATGGTATGGAGATCACAGCAGTGAAACTTGCCGAGGAAAAATTGATACAATCCAACAAGCAATTGAAACTTTTGGAGAACTTCCTAAATAAAACAACAGATGCTATACAAGTTTCCGACTTGGAGGGAAACATGATATACATTAACGAGACCGCATCAAAGAGATTGGGTATACCCATGAATGAGGTTAGTAATTACAATGTACGCGATTTTGAAAAGCATTTTGAAAACGAACAAGTATGGCCCAAACACGTTGATTTTATTCGTAAAAACGGAGTGTTTAAAGTTGAATTAGAAAATATTCATCTACTTACGAAAGAGAAAACTCCTGTAGAGCTTAATGTGGTTTGCGAAGAGATTGATGGTCAGGCTTACCTTATTTCAGCCTCTAGGGATATTACGGATAGAAAAAATTCGGAAAGAGAGATAGAACTCAAAGCTAATTTACAGCGTATTTTGGTTGAAGTATCTTCAAAATATATAAATATACCGATAGAATCTGTCAATAGCTCTATCAATGAATCATTAGCACGTATTGGTCAATTTGTCGATGTAGACAGGGTATATGTTTTTGAGTATGATTTTCATACTGAAACTTCTTCCAATATATATGAATGGTGTGGGCATGGCATTGAATCGCAAATTGCCAATCTTCAAAAAATCCCTTTTACGGATACTCCAGTATGGGTTAAAAAACATTTAAAGGGAGAATCCGTTATCGTATCAAATATAGCGGAATTACCTCAAACCACTTTTAGAGATTTATTAGAAGGTCAAGATATTAAAAGTTTAATTGCCTTGCCGCTTGCGGATCAGGACGGTTGTATAGGCTTTGTTGGTTTTGATTCAGTTAGAGCATTACGCTCGTTTAACGATGACGAAAGAGATCTTCTCGAATTATTTGCGCAAATGTTGTTGAACGTTTCTAGAAGAACAGAGAATTTCAGAAAAATAGAAAAAGCAAGAAAAGAAATTGAGGAGATTAATACAGGGCTAGAACGACAAGTGCAAGAGAAAACCAAGATAAATATTGATCTCGCAAAATCTATATCCGATCAGGAAAAATTAGTTACCATTGGAGAAATTTCCTCTGGAATAGCTCACGACTTAAATACGCCTCTCGGTGCCATAAAAAGTGGTGCAGAAAATATTCGTTACACCCTAGAAGCTTTATTTCAAGACACCATTTGGAAATGTTCCAAAGATCAAATTAGTTTGGCTTGTCAAAGGGCTACTGAAACAGAAATCGAATTTTTTGTTGGGGGATTACAACAAAGACGAGAAATAAATAAATTTAATAGTTTTCTTGCTGAAACATACCCACAATTTAGTAATAAAGAAATCGAGCTGTTTGCCAACGGATTTGTAAAAAATAGGATTGCTGTCAGCGATATCGAGTTAATAAAAAAAGTTTTGTCGTCAGACAATCCTTTAGAGTATTTCGATTTGTTATTTCATATTCAAATGACAAGAAACTTCTTAGATACCATACTCTCCTCAGGTGAAAAAGCCTCGCGGGTAATCAACGATTTAAGAAGTTTTATCAAAGAGCAAAAATCTTCTGATAAATCAACAGTGAATCTGAACCAGAATATTGCAACAGTATTGAATATTTTCAGTTACGAGTTAAAAAGTAATATTGAGGTTCAGTTTAACGTGGATTCTCAAATTGAAGTTTTAGGAATCGATATTAGATTATTCCAGCTTTGGTCTAATTTAATCAAAAATGCGGTTGAATCAATGAGTGAAATGAAGGATAAGGGACTTTTACGTATTATATCCTCGAACTCTGCAACCCATATTCAAATCAGTGTGGAAAATAACGGACCTATGATTCCGCACGAAATTCAAGATAGGATTTTTGAAAAGTTTTTTACCACAAAAGGACATAAAAACGGAACAGGATTAGGACTAAGTATTATAAATAGCGTTCTCCAAGAGCATAATGCAGAACTTGATTTATTTTCAAACGATTTAGTCACCAAATTTATCGTAAAATTTAAGAAATGATCGAAGATCTAAAATATGCAGTGATTTGTGTGGATGATGATCCGCATATTCTTCAAATGTTAAGTTTTCAACTTGAAAAAATAATTGATACTAAATGTACTTTACTGGAGTATTTTACGAGCCCGCAAGAAGCTTTGGATAATTTTGACGAATTACTTTCAGAGAAAATAGATGTGATATTTATTATTGTTGACTTTCAAATGCCAGGTATGAATGGCGCTCAGTTGATACGGGCAATTAAGTTAAAAAAACCTGATTTAGCTTGTGTTATGTTGTCGGGGCAGGCTAATACAGTACAAGTTGCTGAATTAGAGGAAGATGGATTACTTACCTGTTTCGTTCATAAGCCATGGGACGAAGCTACATTATTCAAGATTCTAAAACCAATTTTAATAAATAAAACAATAGAATGAAGAACACACTATTCGTATCGATTTGTCTCTTGTGCAGTATGTCCATTTGGTCTCAACGTTTACGTAGCGTGGTAAATGGTTATGGTCACATGAATTATAATTTTCTGCATGATTTTGAAGCAAATGCTGATCCTACTAATTCCTCTTTTGAATTGGGAGAACATGATTTATTTGTCAATACATTTTTCAATGACCGGATAAGTTTTTTAGGAGAATTTGTAATGAAGTACACAAAAGGAACCCCAACCACTTTTTCGGCGAGTATTGAACGTGCCCGATTAAAGTTTGATTATTATAAAAATCATTCTGTGATAACTGGAAAAATTCACACACCCATTAATTATTGGAATGATGTATACCACCATGGTCGACTTTTTTTCCCAAGTATTGATAGACCAACTTCATTTAGCTATTTAATTCCATTGCATAACCTGGGTGTTCAATTCCAAGGTCAAAATTTAGGAAAATGGAATTTCGGGTATGATGCTGTTGTTGGAAATGGCATTAGTTCTTCCGATGCGTTTGATGATAATTTAAGTCCCGCAATAACATTATCCATGCACATCAAACCAGTTGATAATCTCCGAATAGGCATTTCTTATTTTTATGATTTTCTCACCGATGCATCTATTAGGGGAGCACATAGTGGACATTCTGTAGCACCTTCACATAGTCCTGGTGAAAAATATACGGGGAATTTACACTACAATTTATTATCACAATCCACTGCCTATTTTGGAAATAAGCATGAGTTTTTAAACGAGTTTGTGTTTAATCGCACCCACACCGATACATTGGGTTATGCAAATAATCTTTCGAATTATACGTACTATGGACTTCGAATAAAAGAGAAGCATGTACCCTACGCGATTGTTGACTGGATTTCCATTGCAGAAAATGATTTATTCACGTATCATTATGACATAATGCGCTTATGGATGGGGTATCGCTATGAATTTTCAGAAATGATCAATGTAAAAACACAATTTGGATATACATTCAATTTTTTGAATGCTGGTCACGGGTCTGTAAATAATTTAGAATTTAAAGTACAGTTTGCATATGGATTTTAAACGATTATTTATAGTAATTCAGTTGGTTGTGTCAAGTTTTGCATACAGCCAATCATCATTAGCAGGATATAAGTTAATAGGAAGTAGTACTGGTATTACTCAACTAACAGAGGCCCAAGTTAAAGATTATTTTAAAGGAAAGTATACCCTTTGGAAAACCGGAAAATCCGTCAAAGTTGTTTTTTATTCCTCACAATCTCAGCATTCAGTACCTTTGGCTAAGTCAATTTATAACACTACTCCGCAAGGCGTTAAAAAATATTGGCTTTCTCTTGTTTTTCAAGGTAGAGCAAATCCACCCACATTTTTGGAGTCTGATTCTGCCATCATTTCCTATATACAAGACACACCAGGGGCAATAGGATTTATTCAACAAAACACACCCTGTCCCAGCCAATTAATAATACAAATTAAGTGATATGAAATCATTATCATTCAGAATTTGGGCCTCCTTCGCATTATTCATTAGTGTAATTATAATGATTATTGCTTTTTATTATTCTAAAAGGCAAGAAGACCTATACATAGAAAATAGTCGATTTGATTTACAAGAGGCTTCAAAAAGTGTTGCACTGGCAGTGGAGTTATCATTGGATCATGAAAATTTGGTGGGGTTAAAAAAAGCGCTTGAGTTAGCAAAATCAACAGATGATTTCGAGAAGGTATCGGTAGTAGTAGTCGATTCCGCGGGGAGAAAAAAAGAATTGTTTGCAAATCCAGACACCTCCAAATTAGATGTGCTGAATTTGGATCTGGAAAAATATATCGTGGAGAAATACCCTTTTAAATCTGAATTATTAAAGGGTGAGATTTACATGGTTTCGTCAAAAGCTAAAATTGACGAGGTTCTTAAATCACTTAATTACCCACTGTATACTATCTTAATCGGGCTTTTTGTTTTTTCGTTACTGGTTTTTTATCTATTTGCAAGGTGGTTGGTAAAACCTGTAATTGGATTAATTAAGTTTTCAGAGTCTATTAAAAGCAATCAGTTAATTAAGTTTAATAATGAACTAAATACCACAAATGAAATTCATGAGTTGGGGAGTGCATTGATATCACTTTCAGATAGTCTACAAACAGAAAGAAACCGAACAACCGAAATCTTAAATAGCCTTGAGTATCAGGTTTCTGAGAGAACAAAAGAAAATAATCTACTTTCTCTCGTAGCCAAGCATGCCTTAAACGGAGTTATAATAACGGATAAGCACAAAAAAATTATTTGGGCTAATCAGAGTTTATTAAAAATCACAGGGTATGAGTTGGATGAGATTATTGGTAAGTCCCCGAAAATATTTCAATTTGAGGGTTCCAATCCGGATACTCTCCAGCGAATAAATGATGCTTTGTCGCGGAATGAAATTGTGAATGAACAAATTCTAAATCGATCAAAAGATGGCAGAGAATATTGGTTAGAACTCCATATTGTTCCTTTGTTTGATGCCGATGAAGTTTCTGGATATATTGCCATAGAAACAGACATTACCGATCGAATTCTGGATAATGAATTGTTGCGTAATAGTGAAGCTTTTAATCGGAGGATTTTAGAAAATGCATCAGAAATGATCCATACATTAGACATGTATGGAAATTTGATTTGGGCGAATCATTCTTGGCTTGATACAATGAATTTTACATTAGAGGAGATTCAAGGCCACCCTATTTCAGAATTCTTGCACCAAGAATCTATATTGGAGTTTAAAGAGGTTTTTCCAAGGTTGACGGAGGGAGAAACAGTATCGGGTTTAATTTGTATCTTTTTATCCAAAAGTAAGGAGCAGTTGCATTTGAATGGTAAAACAATCCCTCTATTTGATGGGGATAAAATCATAGGTAGCCAAGCATACCTTCACAATGTGACACAAAATGTTAAAGCACAAAAATTGATTCAACACAAATCACTTTTGCAAGATTTAGTAATGCGTATTTCAACAAAATATATCAATTTACCCATTGATCAGTTAGTTGAAACCATAAACGATTCCTTGCGTGAACTTTCTAATTTTATTCAAGCTGATCGGGCGTACATTTATAACTATTTCATTGAGGAAGGATATTGTAAGTATGAATATGAATGGTCTGCTCCAGGAATAAGATCGCTTATAAATGAAAAAAAACTGATTGAATTGAATACCATGCCTGTATGGTATGATAGCCATAAAAGAAAGGAATTCATAATAATTGAAAATGCCGAAATTGTTACTGACGAAAAAGTGAAAGATTTATTGGCAAAAGAGGGGATTAAAAGTTTAATTAGCATTCCAATTCATGATGAGGATCGACTCGTTGGTTTTGTTGGATTTGACCTTTTAAAAAACCATCGAATTTTTAGTGATGATGAAAAAGAGATTTTAGTATTGTTTTCTCAAATGATAGTAAATGTGTATAATCGTGTAGAATATATACGTGATCTCAATAATTCAAAATTAGAAATTGAAGAGATAAATGCCACATTAGAACTGCGAGTTGCTGAAAACACCAAGAAGAATCTCGATTTATCAATGAGTATTGTTGAACAAGAGAAAATGGCAACAATTGGAGAGATTTCCGCTGGTATTGCTCATGATTTGAATACGCCGTTAAGTACCATTAAAGTAGGTTCAGATAATGTTCGATCTATTGTGCAAACGATTTTTACGAAAAAAATCTTATTGCTTACTGAAAATCAATTAAGTCATATTTTGAGCCGTATTCAAACCAATCAAGTAGAAATGTTTGTTGGTGGATTACAACTTCGCCGCGAAAAAGTGGAAATGATTGAGTTCTTATCAAAAAATCACGACTTAGATTCAGCTGAACAAGAAAAAATGGCTGATTTATTAGTGAAGGCTCGGGTTAGCAAAGAAGATACATTTGAGATTAAGTATTTAATTGAAACTGAAAATAGGATTGAGAATTTAGAGGTTCTTTACCAGCTTCAAATGGTTTTTAGTCAACTTGCCTCCATAAAAAACTCGAGTGATAAAGCGGTAAAAGTTGTGCAAGATGTTCGTGCTTTTATAAAAGGAGAAACACAGCAAGAAAAACGTGTTTTTAATTTAAAAGATAATTTATCTACCGTCTTGGGTATTTTTAATTATGAACTAAAAAAAGAAGTTGATCTGCAGTTCAAAATTGATGAATCGATCGAATTGTATGGATTTGAAATTAAATTATTTCAGTTGTGGTCCAATCTAGTCAAAAACGCCTTGGAGGCCATGGAGGACCAAGAGAAACGCTACCTAGGGATATTTGCTGAAAAGACAACTGAAACATTATCTGTGATTTTTGAGAATAATGGTCCACAAATTCCAGCTGTTGTTTTGGAAAACATGTTCAATAAGTTTTATACAACCAAAGGTAAAAAAAGTGGCTCAGGATTGGGATTAAGTATAGTAAAGAATATTACAGAAGAACATAATGCCCATATACGTGTCACCTCCGATGTTAATAGTACTAAATTTATTATTACCTTTCCAGCATGAATGAGTTAAAATACGCTGTAGTTTGCGTTGATGATGATCCTTATATCCTGCAAATGCTTGGTTTTCAACTAAGCAAGGTTATTGACCAGAAATTTACGTTACTGGAATATTTTACAGATCCAAATAAAGCTTTGGAGGGAATTGGTGACTTAATGAATGAGCACATTGATGTAATTTTTGTAATGGTAGATTATCAAATGCCAAAAATGACTGGTGCTCAATTAATACGCTCGCTCAAACTCAAATATCCTACTTTGAATTGTGTTATGCTTTCTGGTCAGGCAAACAAAGTTTCTGTCGATGAATTGAAATCTGAAAACTTACTTGCCTCATTTCTTGCTAAACCATGGGATGAAGAAGCATTATTTGCTGCAATTCGCCCAATGATTCAAGCGCATTCGTAACTTTGTTCTATGAAAACAATTTTAATCTTAGGAGCGGGGCTTTCGGCTTCCTCCATGATACGCTATTTACTAGAGCGCGCCGAAGAAAATAATTGGTACCTTAAAATCGTCGACAAAGACATTGCGTTGGTAAAACGTAAAATAGGCCAAACCAAGTTTGCCGAAGCTTTATCTTTCAATGCATTAGATACTCAAGAGCGCCGTCCTGTAATTGGTCATTCAGACCTTGTTATTTCCATGTTGCCAGCAAGATTTCATGTTGATGTTGCCAAAGATTGTATTGATTTGCGCGTAAATTTAATAACACCATCTTATATTTCATCGGAAATGCGTGCCTTGGATGCTGAGGCTCGGCATGCGAATATTGTGATCATGAATGAAATTGGCGTTGATCCCGGAATTGATCATATGAGTGCCATGAAAATAATCGATAATATCAGAGGCATAGGTGGAGAAGTTACCAGTTTTAAGTCTTTTTGTGGAGGATTAATTTCGCCGAAATCAGACAATAATCTATGGCATTATAAATTCACTTGGAACCCAAGAAATGTAGTATTAGCAGGGCAAGGAGGTGCAGCCTCATTCATCCACAACGGAGAATATAAATACATTCCATACAATCGATTATTTGATCGCTTAGATGAAATTACTATTCCAAATTATGGAGAATTTGAAGGTTATCCCAATCGTGATTCTTTGTCCTATCGAAAAACGTATGGGTTAGATGCCATTCCAACACTTTACCGCGGAACGTTGCGTAGACCCAATTTTTGCAAAGGTTTCCACGTTTTTATCGAACTAGGAATGACAGATGATTCATATAGAATGACTGATTCTGAATCACTAACGCCAAGGTCTTTCTTAAATGCCTTTTTGCCTTATAATGAAGGTATTTCAGTTGAGGATAAATTTAAATTATTTTTGCGGGAAGACCGCATGTTCTTGTACGAGCAATTTGAATCACTCGGTATTTTTGATAAAGATGAATCCTTTGGTTTTCCCGATGCGAGTCCAGCTCAGCTCTTGGAAAAATTATTGGTTAGAAAATTGAGTTTAGCAGAGCAAGATAAAGATATGTTGGTAATGTATCATGAATTTGAGTACACCTTAAATGGAAAGCGTATGGGTATCACATCTTCCATGATTAATATCGGTGAAGATCAGTTACATACTGCGATGTCAAATACCGTGGGGCTTCCTGTGGCCATTTGTGCGAAAATGATTCTTACTGAAGAATTGAAAGAAAAAGGAGTAACTTTACCCGTCAAGAAAGAAATATATGAACCAATATTAGAAGAATTAGAGTCTTTTGATATCATTTTTAAAGAAAACGAATATTTAATAGAATCGTAAATGGAAAATAAGCAAAATGAAATGAATATCGAGTTGTCTGAGGACCTGGCAACTGGGGTATATTCCAATTTAGCTATTATCACTCATTCACCTGCAGAATTTGTTTGTGACTTTGTACAGATTATGCCGGGGATGCCCAAAGGAAAAGTGAGATCTCGCGTAATTATGACACCACAAAATGCCAAAAGATTTCTTCAAGCGTTGACTGATAATATGCATAAATACGAGCAGAATTTTGGAGCTGTTGAGGATGCATCTGCAGGAGAGGGTTATCCGCCCATGAACTTTGGTACACCAAGTACTATGGCCTAATTTGTATGCTTTCAATCTGTATTCCAATTTATAATTCGGATGTAACAGAATTGGTTGCTTCCTTGCTAGGGCAGATGGATAAGGTGGATGGAGAAACGGAGCTACTGGTAATTGACGATGGCTCGGATATTTATAAGTGGAATCCGGGTGAAACGACAAACAAAAATTTCAAGCACATTTATTTGGATAAAAATATTGGAAGAGCGAGTATCAGAAATTACTTTTTATCAAAATCAAAATATTCTTACTTATTATTTATTGACGGGGATTCGTCCGTTATTTCGGACTATTTTCTCGAAAATTACCTTAATGAGTTAAAAGACAAGGAACTTGAGGTTCTCTGTGGAGGCAGTATATATCAGTCTGAAAAACCAAATAAAAGATTCTACTTACGTTGGAAATACAGTACCATTCGAGAAAGTAAACCAGTAACTATTCGGAATAATGATATCCATTTAGGATTCAAAACGAATAACTTCATAATAAAAAGAAGTATTTTCGAAAGTATTCGGTTTAACGAAAATCTAACAGGTTATGGCCACGAGGACACCTTATTTGGTTTTGAATTGCTGAAAGCGCAAGTGCCTATTCGTCATATTGAGAATCCTGTGCTGAATAAATCACTAGACGACAATGAAACGTTTTTAAGTAAGTCGGAACATGCAGTAAAGAATCTTTGTCAGGTGTTAAAACTGGTGAAATACGATCAATTATTCATTTCTTCGAATCGCCTCTGTAAAACTTATTTTTCATTGAAAAAAACAAGAATTTCGTGGTTGATTCATTTCTGTTTGAGACTAACCCATCCATTGAATTATTATCTATTGTCAAGGGGGTTTTTTATACTTCCTATGTTTGATATTTTTAAGTTAAAAAATATGATGTCTAACATGGATTCAGGAGAAAGCTCGCTGAATTAGAGATATAAGTGCTATCTTTTCTATTTCCCAATTTTCTTTTTGCGCAGCCGTGAGACAATTATTTTTCATGATATCCAATTCCGGCTTGTTTAGTGTCAACTTATGGATTTCACTCCGTAAATTTTCGATACTTAATTCGGGTAAAACAATACCGCATTGATGTGTGTGAACTACGCGAGCTACCTCTTGTAAATTCGTACACAAAATAGGAGTGCTAGCATGCAAATAGTCGAATATTTTATTTGGCAAGGAAAAAGCGTAATTTAATCCGATGGGTTTGTCTAGTGACAATCCAAGGTCTGCTATTTCGGTGTATTGCATCATACTCAAATAAGGAACTCGTGAAACATAAATAACTTGATTCTCAAGTTTGTTTTTTTGAACAATTTCTTTGGATGCGGGAATTGCATCTCCGTCACCCACAATAAGTAATAAAACGTTTTCTAGGCCAATCATAGCTTCCACCGCTTCCTCAATTCCCCGGCCAATATTTAGACCACTTCCTTGTATGATCATGATAAATTTATCTTCGGGTAATCCTAAAGCCTTTCTTGAGGCATTTTGAGAGGTATATATTTTCGGTACGTTTCTTACAACTGTAATATCTTTCCCATAAATTTTTTCATATGTTGATGCTATTGATTTGTTCACTGTTATTATGTAAGTCAATTTAGGAAAAATGCTCTTTTCAATTCTCAACCAAATTGCACGAATTTTGGGTCTCTCAATAAGCTCAGGCACTTCAGTAAATAATTCATGGCTGTCATATATAAGTGGGATTTTCTTAATTCGGGAAATGAGATACGCAGGAAGCAGGGTGTCTAGATCATTTGCATAGACTCCATCAACTCGTCGAAATAGGAGTAAAAAAAATAGTCTCAAATTCAACGATGCATAAAACAGAGCACCTTTTTCTATGTATGTCTTGAGTCGCATCGTTTGATACGGTCTCTCCGTCATTTCAGGGCTTTTCTTTTTTTGCCTCCCGACGAGAATTACTCGATGCCCTAAAATATGCATTTCCTCACAAGTTTTGGCAACTCGATTATCAGTAACTAAATCTGAGGAAACAAGCACATAAATAGTCTTTCTTTGCATACCAGCATCGAAGATAAACAAATAACAGTGTTTCGTTGAGTCATTTCTTTATACTCCGTACATTTTTTTTGAAAAACCCTTTGAGATAAAAAAAACTTTCGTATTTTTGCAATCCCAAATCGGATACTTGGGCTTTTTAACGCGTTCTTTTTTTTATTATCCAACATTTTTGCCGATGTAGCTCAGTTGGCCAGAGCAGCTGATTTGTAATCAGCTGGTCGGGGGTTCGAATCCCTCCATCGGCTCTAAAAAGTTGGGGATGTCGCATAGTGGCTATTGCAGCAGACTGTAAATCTGTCACCGTTTGGTATCGTTGGTTCGAGTCCATCCATCCCCACTAGGCACCGTATTTAAGCGGGAGTAGCTCAGTTGGTAGAGCGTCAGCCTTCCAAGCTGAACGTCGCGAGTTCGAATCTCGTCTCCCGCTCAAAAATACTAAGGCCGGTGTAGCTCAGGGGTAGAGCGCTTCCTTGGTAAGGAAGAGGTCACGAGTTCAATTCTCGTCATTGGCTCAGGGTAAATTTTTCGCCTTCACTAGCGTGTGATTGCGATTTTTTGTAAAGTAAATTATTAACTAAGTAACAAATAAGTAAAATGGCTAAGGAAAATTTTGACCGCTCCAAACCGCACGTGAACGTTGGTACTATTGGCCACGTTGACCACGGTAAAACAACATTAACAGCTGCGATAACTTCAGTATTATCTAAAAAGGGTTTTGCTGAGGTTCGTGATTTCTCTTCAATTGATAATGCTCCTGAAGAGAAAGAAAGAGGTATTACAATCAACACATCCCATGTTGAGTATCAAACAGACGTGCGTCACTACGCTCACGTGGACTGTCCAGGACACGCTGACTACGTAAAAAACATGGTTACTGGTGCTGCTCAGATGGACGGTGCAATATTGGTTGTTGCCGCAACAGATGGCCCAATGCCACAAACACGTGAGCACATCCTTCTTGGACGTCAAGTTGGTGTTCCAAGAATCGTTGTTTTTATGAACAAGGTTGACATGGTAGACGATCCAGAATTATTGGAATTGGTTGAAATGGAAATTCGTGAGTTATTGACTTTCTACAAGTATGACGGAGACAACGCTCCAGTAATTCAAGGTTCAGCTCTAGGAGCATTAAACGGTGAAGATAAGTGGGTGAAAACAGTTGAAGATTTGATGGATGCTGTTGATACGTATATTGAACTTCCTCCGCGCGAAATTGACAAACCTTTCTTGATGCCTGTTGAAGACGTATTTACAATCACAGGACGTGGTACAGTGGCTACTGGACGTATCGAAACAGGAATTATCAACTCTGGAGAGACTGTAGATATCCTTGGAATGGGTGATCTTAAATTAACCTCAACTGTGACGGGTGTAGAGATGTTCCGTAAAATCCTTGATAGAGGAGAAGCTGGTGACAACGTTGGTTTATTGTTAAGAGGTATTGAAAAAACTCAAATCAAAAGAGGAATGGTTATTTGTAAGCCAGGTTCGACAACTCCTCACGTAGAGTTCAAAGCTGAGATTTATGTATTGAAGAAAGAAGAAGGTGGACGACACACACCATTTCAAAACAAATACCGTCCGCAATTCTATTTCCGTACTACTGACGTAACAGGTGAAATCAACCTAGAAGCAGGTCGTGAAATGGTAATGCCAGGTGATAACGTAACAATTAATGTTAAGTTAATTGTACCTGTAGCAATGGATAAAGGTTTACGTTTTGCTATCCGTGAAGGTGGTAGAACTGTAGGTGCTGGACAGGTTACAGAGATTGTAAAATAAGAGTTTAGGTAATGTTTAAATAAGGGGAGTTTTTACGAACTCCCCTTTTTAGACGGGTGTAGCTCAGCTGGTAGAGTGGTGGTTTCCAAAACCATTGGTCGTGGGTTCGAATCCTACCGCCCGTGCACAAATATAAATTGACAAAGTGGTATCAAAATTAAGAACATACTTCAGGGAAGCATACGACGAGTTACTTCACAACGTTACTTGGCCGACGTGGTTAGAATTACAAAACAATACGATATTAGTAGTAATAGCTTCGGTTTTGTTGTCCTTGATAATTTTCGCTATGGATTACGTGGTGGGGATTAACAAAGAAGGATTTTGGGATGGATTAATGGGTTGGATTTACAACAAATTATAAACGGTACACATGGCAGAGATTGTGAAAAAATGGTATGTAGTACGTGCCGTCAGTGGAAAAGAAAAAAAAGTAAAGGAATACTTGGAGTTGGAAATTGCTCGTGCCAAGCTAACGGATTTTGTGAGTCAAGTTTTAATCCCAACAGAGAAAGTATTCAAGATACAAAATGGCAAGAAAGTCAATAAAGAAAAAGTTTACCTACCAGGATATGTCATAATAGAGGCATCATTGGTTGGAGAGGTAGCACACGTGATTAAAAGTATTCCAAATGTCATAGGATTTTTAGGTACCGAAAAAGGTGGTAAACCTGTCCCCATGCGTTTGGCAGAGGTAAATAGAATTTTAGGTAAAGTTGACGAGTTCGCGGAAACAGAGGAAGAAATCAAAATACCTTTTGTGGTTGGAGAATCAGTAAAGGTGGTAGATGGGCCCTTCAATAATTTCAGTGGAGTTGTAGACGAAATAAACGAGGATAAGAAAAAACTAAAAGTAATGGTTAAAATCTTCGGACGAAAGAATCTTTTGGAGCTTAGCTACATGCAAGTTGAGAAAGAGGGATAAATTGTATTAACCGTAGGAGTGGGTCTGATGATAAAAGCTTCCCGTCAAAATACCCATGTTGGACTACATAATTTGAATATATATGGCTAAAGAAGTAGCAGCACTGATCAAATTGCAGATCAAAGGAGGAGTTGCCAATCCGTCACCACCAATTGGACCTGCGTTGGGTGCGAAAGGGGTTAATATCATGGAGTTCTGTAAGCAGTTTAACGCGAGAACTCAGGATAAAATGGGTAAGGTAGTTCCTGTAGTGATTACCGTTTACGGTGATAAATCGTTTGATTTCGTATTAAAAACCCCGCCCGCAGCAGTACAAATTGTTGAGCACACTAAAATCAAAAAAGGGTCAGCAGAACCGAATCGAGTTAAAGTTGGGACAATCTCTTGGGATCAAGTCCGAATGATTGCTGAAGATAAGTTACCCGACCTGAATTGTTTTACAGTGGATTCAGCTATGCTTATGGTTGCAGGAACAGCGAGAAGTATGGGTGTTAACGTTAAAGGTGGTTCTGCCCCTAAAACCAAATAATAGGTAGTATGAAAAGAGTTTCTAAAACAAGAAAAGAAGTTTTGGCAAAGTATGATTTGACCAAATCTTATACTCTCTCAGATGCATGCGATTTGGTTAAGGGAATATCCACTTCTAAATTTGATGCTTCTGTAGACATCGCGGTGCGATTGGGAGTAGATCCAAGAAAAGCTAACCAAATGATTCGTGGAACCGTTGCATTACCGCACGGTACTGGTAAGGACGTCAAAGTACTCGTACTTTGTACTCCTGACAAAGAAGCTGAGGCAAAGCAAGCTGGTGCTGATTATGTTGGTCTTGACGACTTCATTGAAAAAATCAAAGGAGGTTGGACAGATATTGACGTAATTATAACTATGCCATCTGTAATGGGTAAAGTAGGTGCTTTAGGTCGTATTTTAGGACCAAGAGGACTTATGCCGAACCCTAAGACAGGAACCGTTACCATGGAAATTGGTAAGTCCGTAGAAGAGGTTAAAGCTGGAAAAATTGACTTTAAAGTCGATAAGTACGGTATTATTCATTCTTCTGTAGGTAAAGTTAGTTTCGACGGCGGAAAGATTCGTGATAACGCGAATGAATTAATCCAAACGTTGATTAAACTTAAACCATCCGCGGCGAAAGGAACCTACATCAAGAGCATTTATTTAAGCTCAACGATGAGTCCAGGTATTCAAATTGACACAAAGTCTGTTAATGCTTAAAACTTAGTGAAATGACAAGAGAAGAAAAAGCAAAATACATCGACAATTTGGCAGCTGAATTACAGTCGTCAGCTATTGTCTATTTAACAGACACTGCAGATTTAACAGTTGAATCGGTGAATACACTGCGCAGAAGATGTTTTCAAGCGAACATTAAGATGCGTGTGGTAAAAAACGCACTGCTTCAAAAAGCAATGGATAAAGTAGAAGGAAAGAATTACGGAGGCCTCACTGAGGTGCTGAAAGGATCTACTTCTATTATGTTTTCAGAGATAGCAAATGCACCTGCCAAATTAATACAAGATTTCCGCAAGAAAAGTGCGAAACCAATATTAAAAGGAGCATACATCGATGAGGCGATATTTGTTGGTGATAGTCAACTAGTAATTCTTGAAGCTCTTAAAAGCAAGGAAGAATTGGTTGGAGAAATCATTGGCTTATTGCAAAGTCCTGCGAAAAATGTGTTGTCTGGTCTTAAAGGTGCTGGTAGCAAAATTGCTGGTATCCTAAAAACCCTCGAAGACCGAGGATAGTAAATTAATAATTTTAAACCTTTTTAAATTTTAATAAATGGCTGATTTAAAGCAAATAGCAGAAACGTTGGTTAACCTAACAGTAAAAGAAGTTAATGAGTTAGCAACAATTTTAAAAGATGAGTACGGAATCGAACCAGCTGCGGCTGCTCCAGTGATGGTAGCAGGTGGTGCTGTTGGTGGTGGTGAAGAAGTGGCTGCTGAAAAAACAGAGTTTGACGTAATACTTAAATTCGGTGGACCTAACAAACTAGCAGTGGTTAAATTAGTGAAAGAACTAACCGGTAACGGATTGAAAGAGTCTAAAGACTTAGTTGATGCAGCCCCTTCAACATTGAAAGAAGGTGTTTCTAAAGACGAAGCAGAAGGACTTAAAGCTGCTTTAGTAGAAGCTGGAGCTGAAGTTGAGATTAAATAATAATCGTCTTCATACACAGGAAAGGCACCGTATCAATACGGGTGCCTTCTCCTGTTTTTTAGCATATATAAATTTCGTATTGAAGTAACTAAAACTTAAAAAGCCTTGGTAACAATGAGTAATTCAACCAGAATTAATTTTTCTTCAAGCAAAAATAAATTTGATTATCCGGATTTCCTCGAAATTCAGTTAAAATCATTTCAAGAGTTCTTCCAATTAGAGACAACTCCTGAAAACAGAAACAGTGAAGGACTTTTTAAAGTCTTTGCTGAAAACTTTCCAATAACAGATACAAGAAACCAGTTTGTTCTTGAGTTTTTGGATTATTTTGTCGATCCACCTCGCTATTCCATTGAAGAGTGTATCGAAAGAGGGTTAACTTATTCGGTTCCCCTAAAAGCTAAATTGAAATTGTATTGTACTGACCCTGAACACGAAGATTTTGAAACAATCGTTCAGGACGTTTATTTAGGTACAATTCCTTATATGACACCCAAGGGTTCTTTTGTAGTGAATGGTGCAGAGCGAGTGATTGTTTCGCAGCTACATAGATCACCAGGTGTATTTTTTGGTCAAAGTCGTCACGCAAATGGCACGAAGCTATATTCGGCAAGAATAATCCCTTTCAAAGGATCGTGGATTGAATTTGCAACGGATATAAACAACATCATGTATGCTTATATCGACAGGAAGAAAAAATTGCCAGTTACCACCCTTTTCAGAGCTATTGGCTATGAAACAGATCGTGATATCCTAGAGATTTTTGGATTGGCTGACGAGGTAAAAGTCAACAAAGCCAATATGAAAAAGCTTGTTGGTAGAAGACTGGCCGCAAGAGTATTGAAAACATGGATCGAAGATTTTGTTGATGAGGATACGGGAGAAGTTGTTTCTATCGAAAGAAATGAAGTGATATTGGATCGTGAATTGATGATTGGTGAGGACCACCTTGACGCGATTATGGATTCGGGAGCTAAATCTCTAATTCTACATAAAGAGGACGCGAATTCCACGGATTACACGATAATCTACAACACTTTACAAAAAGATATTTCTAATTCTGAAAAAGAAGCTGTTGAGCATATTTATCGTCAATTACGAAATGCAGATCCACCAGATTATGAAACTGCTAAAGGAGTATTTGAGAAATTATTCTTCTCTGACGCACGTTATGATCTAGGTGAAGTTGGTCGTTATCGCTTGAATAAAAAACTAGGATCAAGCGGAAGCGAAGATTCAAGAGTATTGACGAAAGAGGACATTATCAATATCATCAAGTATTTGATACAACTGATTAATTCTAAAGCTGACATAGATGATATCGATCACTTATCGAATCGTCGCGTAAGAAC
>CAMDLY010000048.1 GCA_945902115.1 Lishizhenia tianjinensis
TCACCAATTTACCTGCAACTGAAAATTCAAGCTGTAATAATAAGTATCTACGGGTAAGGCTCTGTAGAAATCTAAGTTGTGCTCGTAATTACAGTTAATAGACAAGTGTTTGTTTATCTTAAAAAATATACTGGCATTCATAGCCCAACGTGGATCTAAAAAATGACTGAAGCTTTCATTTAGTGGAAATTGGATGAAATTACTTGCAGCAAAATCAATATTATCTGTGATTTTCAGCGCCATTTTAACGGCATTGTTCCATCGAATCAAATTGCGCGTTACGCTTGTAACTGAGCTATCAAAGTCAAAGGAAGAAAGTGCTGGATTCCACAATTCATGCTCATAGAAAGCACCCGTAGAAATATACAGATCACTTTTCTTCTTTTCCCAAAACTTAAAGCGCGCATTAGCGCCTACTAAACTGCGATTCCGCATTCCTAAAATCCCGTTCCATTGCAATTGTACATAGTAATCAGGTGAAACCCGTTTTTTATCGTTATCGCGGAGACGAAGCATGAAGTATCCGTTATTTTCCAAAATGGACGCTCCATTGGTTTGCAAAGCGTTATTTCCGAGTAGAATAAGCACTTGATTGTTTTTTAAAAACACATCCAATTCTTCTGCGCTTTCTATCTCCAAAATATTATTCTTTTGTTTGTCTAGTGCCACCCCAGAAGTCCAGGTAAAAGCGAATTTTTTTTGAATAGAATCTTCTCCATTTTCCCTGTCAACGGAAAGCACTTGTGCACTCAAAGGAGCAATGCAAAATAAACTCAGGATTAGACTAATCGTACTTTTCATAGTAGATAAATGCGTGTTCGTTCCAAAATTTGGTTGATTTGGTAAATTCTTCCTCGGAAAGTGTGTGGGAAGGCAATGGTGGCGCCAAGCATCCGGGAAAACATGTAATGACCTGCTGATCATCTGCAATCAAGATCACATTACGCGTATAAATAAATGAATCGCTAGAAAATGTCCAAACTAGCATTCCTCCCCTTTCTCTTTTGACTATTCGTTTTTGTTGATCTTCTGAAAGTAAATCTATCTTAATTACCGCATCTGTGCCTACAGGTTCAGAAAATGTAAAAAGATAAGCTATGCGGTTTTCACGTTGCGGAATTATTTCTTGAGGAGTAAGTGTATTTAAGCAGGCAATTAAGGAAAATGGGCCCTTGCAAAAACCAGGAAGAAACTTTGAGCCTAATTCCATCAAACGTTGTGAGACAGCACTCGAAGCGGCAAAATTCTCTAACCTCTCCCTTTCAGATTCCTCAATAAATGAAAAGTGCTTGCATAAATAAAGTGCATTTTTATCGCCAATTTCAAATATCATTTTCGCTTTAGTTTACGCATAAGTTGCTTTTTCTTCTCCGGAAATAAGTAAGATAATACAGGAATTGAAACAATGATAACCAGAAAAACTACCATAGTGTAAAACGGTGCCAATTCGAATTCCAAGGATTCACGTCCACTTTCAAGAAGTTCAATTGCAGGTTCAACACTACCAATAGAAGTAAACAAACCTACAATACCTATAAGTGTATTCATTCGATTTTGTTGATCCTCCTGAATACTTTGCGATATTCTATTGATTCGTTCTTCAAATTTCGCTAATTCTTCCTCCACTAACATAGATTTTCGGTGCTTTTCAAAAATTAGATTCGGAAGGAAATTATACGAAATGGTGCTTATATTGTAGTTATTTAAAAACTTTTCAAACTGATTTCTGGTTTTGACGGAATCCAAGCGCATATCACTGTTGTATCGGTAGAGGTTGTATTTAATGAATAAATTAAATAAGTAAATTCTAAAATAAGTTTCATTATAGGTAATATTAGAGAAATCATTCGAGAGTATCCCAAACCCAACGGTTGTAAAGGTGTCAAATAAGGGAAGCATAGCGTAGTTGTTAAAAGCTGAAATTTTATCTTCCAGAAGCAAATTATAATAACTTTCGCTTGGGCTGAAATACTCTTTACCACCTGCGGAACCGATTTTAGCGACACACCCTACATCATAAAGGAGTTCATCAATTACTTGTTGATTAATGCTGTCATTAGGCTCCAAATCTACAACAGTATATAACTTAAATTTGGAACCCGAATATTCATCAACCGGAATGGTTTTTTGATCCCAAGTAGAATATATTTTAATCCCAGCGATGACCTCGTTTTCTACCCATTTGACCCATTCTTTTTCCTTATAACCTTCGAGTTCAGCTGTAAAATCTCGAGAGGAGAACGTTAGATCAGAAATATTCAATAATGACATGCCAGTGGTATCGAACGAAATGCTGAAAAAATGCAAGCCATTTGGAAAAAGATAAACTTCTTTGCTCTTAATGATAGCTTGTGTGTTTTTAATGACTTCTCGATCTTTATTTCTACGAATGAAAGTAACTTTCTCAATACAGTCATTCACTAAAATTCGAGCCGCGGTCTCTTTATTCTCTTTTCGAAAAAAAATATCTCTAAATTCAGGATACCAATAATTCTTGTGAAACTGCTGATTATCAATGATTTCATCTTTATATCCAGCATCTTTTAATTTTCGCTCAGTCGCTCCAATTCCATCAGATTCAAAAATTCCTGTGATACGTATGATAGATTTATTGACTTTTAGCGTTTCTTTTTCCATGACAGCAATTTAGCGCTATAAATATATAAAAATGAATCCTCTTGAACTTCAATTGTTAAAGAAAGTAAATAATTCGACCTATTATTTGCTCATCTGAAAATATTTTTATATACTTCAATTCATCACACACATTTATGGGAAAAATCACTTCAGTGGAACGGTATGTTTATCATGTCAGCCACCCAAAAAATCGTTTGTCTATTTTAAAAAATGGACTCATAGGAAATGTAAATCATCCTTTTAATGTTAAGGGAGCTGTATTCGCACACAATGATATTGAACCCTCTATTGAATGGTATCCAATGAACTTGGATTGTATGCTCATGCCTATGAAGCAATACTTCCAAGTATTGGAGGCTTATGATTACTGGCGTATTGACGCCTTCTCATTGGGGGCCGATTGGTTCCACGATGAAATTATGACCGAAGAAACTTGGCCGTCTATTCGTCCAACACACAAGCTTTATGTCTATACAGCTACAAATATCCCCTTGGAATACCTTACCTTGTGTAAGGTCCAAGAGGAACGAGTGTGTCTACACCAAGCGGTTGAAGGTGTCGTAACGGCTTCTTTAAAACCTGCTTTTCGTCCTTATCATATTAACCGTTATCTCTAATATAAACTAAATTCTTTAACACATGGAAAAAGTAACTATTTCGCGAATTTCAGAAAAAGAACAGCAAGAAAACTCTTTATTGTTGATGGAATTTTTTCATGCATTTTCATCAGGTGTTTTATATAAACTAGAGCAATTGCTTCACGACGAAGGCGTATTTTTTGGGAAGTTCAATAAAGAAACAACCATCAGCCATTTGTATAGACTCATACACGACAAAAACCGTATTGTGGATGCACATTTTTCTTATCAAAATCAAGGATATTCCGCAGATTTCCGAATCGGCGAACCCGTACTCGAAATGCGCTTTATTCCAGAATACCCATTCGACGACGACGACTACGAAAGATCCAATTTTGGGGAAGCCCCCAACCTACCCTTCAACGAAACAGTAATTCGCATGGCCATAGGTTTCAAAGACAAGCAAATATACACCATACGTTACCCAAAAAAGGTGAAATCATCCCTCAAGGAACTGACGGAAAGAAATTGAAATAATATTGTTAAATCGGCTTATATTAATGCATTCAAAACACCTAAAAAGCAAAAAAATAGCACTTTCGTGCTGAGTTCCTCTCTGACCTCGTAAGGATTATTTCATGATCAATTAAAAGGGAGTACTTAGCAAGCATAGAAACCTAAACTGCTATCGCAGTTTTTGGGTTTTTATTCAGGATTATTCCATGATCCGTTGCGCATTGGCCTAATACAAGCATCGAAACCCTAGCCTTGCTTCGCAATACTGCGTTTTTTGTTTTTATTTGTTTACACCAATAAATTGATGACACAATACAAAACAAAAAACCCTGATGTTTACATCAGGGTTTCCTTTAGTGACCCCAAAGGTCGAAAAATCTAACTTTTACAAGGATTTGGAGGGGATCGCAGAGTTCCATTTACCGTCAAAAAAAGAGTAAACGGTAGATTTGTCTCATTTTACCGTATGAGTTGATTTTAACACCTGATTTTGAACTCAAAACAGAGAACATACTAATTATTAAAAATTTCAGTCAGGAGTTCTAGTAATTCCTGCCTCACCTCTTCGTAAGATTGTTCTATTCCTCCTGGGATTTGATGTGCTAAACTATTTTGCCATCCAGCTTTTACTTGTTTGTCATTGCCTCCATTCATCATTTGGTGAATCCCCTCAAACTCCAAATTTTTAAAGTTCATTTTGATATGAAAAGCTTTTCTTATTTCTTCCCAATCAATTGCTAACTGATTATTTGCTAAATACCAGATGTCATAAAAGTCTCTTGGGGCTGTATATGATCGTTGAATAAGCGCCCGCAGTTTTTCAGCAAGTACTTCACGTAATGAATAGCAAGGGATTGTCAATGGTGAAGTCGATAGTGAATCAGAATAGGGATGAAATACTTCTCTTCCCTCAGCTGGGAAAACCATCAATTCGTAAAGTATTATTTCAATTTTAACACTAGTACTCCAACGATCCGGAGATGGAGGTGCTTGATTGGATGAATGATCGGCGCCCCAAAACTTGACGATTGCCTTGTACCCAGTTAATTGATCATTGAATCGTAATTCAGTGACTTCTTGAATGAACAGAGGAACTTCTGTTCGGCTCGTTATCAAATCTGTTATTTGTTTCAATAATTTCAAATCCATCACAAAAGCAGGGTTGACCGATGTAAAATCGAGGTCTTCAGAAAAACGGTAATCTGTAAAATAGCATTTTCTTAAACAGGTACCGCCTTTGAATACCAGCGTATCACGGCATTCAGGAATGGAATAAATAGCATCAATAAAATGACCCAGTACCCAATCTTTGTCGATTGTTGATTTAGGAACATGCTGCATTTCTGCCTTTTGTTCTATTTCCCTTTTTCTAATCATTAATACTGCTTGTTACAAATTTGGAGAATATCCGCTTCCGTGATATTCAAACGTAGTTTCCATTTGCTATTGAAGACACCTTCGCTAGATCCAAAAGGATCAATTAATATGTAACGAGGATTCACCTTTGACTCGGCAAATTTTAAAAAGCGTGAAAGTTTCTTTTTTTGCAATAACTCTGCAAGAAATGCCACTCTTTTTATGGCCGATAAATTGTTTATAGCCTCACAGGATTCTATTAGTTTGTCTTGATCTAGCTCAGCATCGTTGAAGGCACGTATTAACTCTGAGTAACCTCCTGAATATTGTGGCAAATCGAAACAATCAACAATGGTCTTTTCTATGGTTGTAATCGTATATCTGTGATTCCCAAATCCTTCATATTGGATATTTGATCGTTTTCGCGGATTGATTTTCACGAACTGATAAGGTACGCCAAACACACTTTTTTCACTTTTTACCTTGGTCGTTTGAATAAATACGGTATTTGGAAATTGCTCTGTAAGACCGTGGATGTTTAAGGCAGACCAATACGAAATAACTCCATCCGAAACCAAATGGTAACCAATCACTTTTTCGTCTCGAAAGTTCGTTCTACAGTATTTTCCTCGTTCAATTCTAGATAGAAATTCTTTTTCAACGAGATTTTCTAAAATTTCATTTAAGTTTGAAAATTCAAAATCTATTGTTTTTTCAATAGAATCTATTCCAAAAATATCAATTTCAAATTCATCCAATAGGCGAATAAATTGTTGCTGGTCCTCCAGTAGATTCTTCGATAAATATCTTCTAGCCATTTTTACATTTTATGAAAGGATATGTGGTAAAATATAGGACATATCTTTAATAGAAATGTAAAGATAAATAATATTTATATTCTAGCAAAAATTATTTAAAATATTGTATTTCATGATCTTATGCTCATGACTTCATCCATAGTTCTAACTTTTCAATTTTTACATCAAACCCAATAAGATAAAAGAATACAGAATTCAAATACGCTCAAAGCCATCCGCTTGGGGTTAACCTATAAAAAAGCCCCAAACCTAGTAGGAATGGGGCTTTCAACTTGTTTTGTGACCTCGTAAGGATTATGCTGCGCATGTTCCCAGCGCATTGGGCATTCCAAGCATAAAACCCTAAACTGCTATCGCAGTTGGCGGTTTTTCATTTTCCTTCGCTTAACAAAATGCATTTTGAACGCGCTGTAAAATGAAAAACCCCGACTTATTTAAGTCGGGGTTCTTTTTGTGACCTCGTAAGGATTCTAACCTTAAACCTCCACAGCCGTAATGTGGTGCTCTATACAGTTGAGCTACGAAGCCAGTTACGTATTAAATAACTCAACAAAGTTAGGGATTAATTCAATTTTTACAAAGAAAACCTTACAGATAATTCGGCAGGAGAATTAGTTACGAAAAAAGAAAAGCGGAAACTGAGGGAGTAAAATACTCAATACAGAGACCTCAAAGTACTTATGATACATCCGTCAGCAACCTTAAAAAGCGCAACCTATAAATAAGTAGAACCCCATCCCTCCCTCATTATTAACAGCAAAATCAATCTTTGCATGAGTAGATTTCATGGGTAAATGTATAGTCACTTTACAAAAAACTGCAGGGAAAGATATCTTCCCTAACAAAATAGGTTAAAATTGATGAAATCTTATTACCTTTGCTTAGGGTAAGTCTTTTACGACCAGCTCCCTCTTAATCCTCCAGGACAGGAATGTAGCAAAGGTATGAGGTTGTAGCGGTGCGATAAAAGTAGCTTACCCTTCTTTTTTTTTGGTTTAGTATGCTCTTGAAGTCCTTCACATATTTTCCTTTACTCCTTCTTCTCCTTTTCTTATCCTGTTCAAAAGGTCATGGTTATTCTTTGGAGAAGAAAAATATCACGTTGTATTATGAAGACGAGAAGCATAGTAAAATAGCCGAGGAGGTCTTGTTGGTTCTTGATTCGATGAATCTATCACCTGATCATAAAATGGATATTAAACTGCAAAAAAAAGATACTAAATTCCAACTGCTACTTATAAAAGCTGAAGCATATAAAACCGAAGTAGTTGATTTTGATGAAATAAAGTTACTCCTCGAATTTCAGCAGCTTCTCAACGAAAAAGTAGCCACTTTTAGATCAAGTCCCTGCGAATTGGCAATAGCCAATAACCAATTTGAAGTAATAGAAATTCCCAACCCCTTATGAAAATTTCTGCATCGATTTATAGCGACACAACGAGACCCTTAGAGGAGGTTATTAGAGATTTAGATGCACATCAAGTGGATATGTTTCACGTAGACTGCAACGATGATCCTGCTGTTTTTGAGGATATAGCTAAAATCCGTGCGCTGAGCTCTACTCCTATTGACCTTCATTTGATTACTTCTCGTCCTGAAGATTATTATGCCTTGTTACTCGAGAACCCTGTCGAATACCTAACCTTTCAATTTGAGCAATTAGAGGCTCCTTTGCACCTTCCGGAAAATATTCTTGGCAAGAAAGGAATTGCTGTGACCACCTCAACACCTGTAGATATTTTTGAAGGATTTATTCACTTCGATTTTATACTCATCATGGCGACAGTACCGGGCCAAAGTGGCGGGAAGTTTGATCGACACAATTTTCAGAAAATTAGAACATATAGAAAACTCTTTCCCTCGAAATCTATTCATGTAGATGGCGGCGTCAACGGCGAGGTTTCATTCATACTACGCAACATGGGAGTTAGCTCTTGTGTTTCAGGTTCCTATTTATTCAATGCTCCAAGTGTCGGACATGCCCTCATGAATCTCACTAAGAGGGATATAGAATCCTCTTTTCAGATCAAAGACTTCATGATACCTTTGGAAGAATGTCCAGTTTGTATTTCTGATCAGCATTCGCCGCGGGAAATTGTACAAGTGGTGGATGAAGGAAGATTAGGTTTTGCCATTGTATTGAACTCCTTAGGTAAACTTGAGGGTATCGTTTCCAGTGCAGATATACGAAAGGCGCTTTTGTCGAAATGGGAAGATATACAACTTTTGACCGTTCACGAATTGATAAACCACACACCACTAACTATATACGAAACATCCACCGTTGTTGACTTACTCCGAATGATAAAAAAATGTTCATTTCCAATAATGTATTTACCCATTATAAATTCGGGTGGAGATGCCGTTGGAATTATTACCTTTACACACCTTATCAAAGGAGAAATATGATCATTGCATTAAAAGCGACAATATCACATACCGAGGCTTTAGCGCTCGCTAAACAACATGAATCATTTCTTATAACAGATGATGGCAAGCAGGTATTAATTACGAGTTCGTCTGTGAAAGAATTACCTTCTTCATTGAAAGAGGATGCTGAGAATTTCTGGGTAATGACCAACGATATTCAGTTGGCTTCAAGAAAATATAGACCTCAAACAAGAGAGGTTGCCATTGGAAATATCCTTATTGGCGGGAATACAAAAAATACTATCGTAGTCGGTGGTCCTTGTTCTGTTGAATCAGAGGAACAAATTCGAAGTGCCTCAATCGTGTTAAAAGAACTGAGCCTGAGTACCTTACGTGGCGGATGTTATAAACCTCGAACTTCCCCTTATTCTTTTCAAGGTCTCGGAATAGAAGGTTTGCGATTGCTGCGTAAAATGAAAGAGGAATTTGGACACACGATAATTACTGAAGCCAGAGATGCTACACAAATTCACGAGATCATAGAATATACAGACGTTATTCAGGTTGGAGCAAAAGCGATGTATGACCAAGGTATTTTAAGGGCATGTTCGAAAACAAATAAAACTGTGTTGATAAAACGCGGTTTCGGAACAACCTTGCAGGAGTTTGTTCAAGCTGCAGAATTTGTGATGTCAGGTGGTAACCTCAACGTAGTATTGTGCGAACGTGGAATTCGAACCTTTGAAACCGGCACTAGATTCACCCTTGACCTTTGTGGGGTCGCATGGCTAAAAGAGCATTGTAATTTACCCATCATCTTAGATCCCTCCCATGCTATGGGTTATGCCTATGGAGTACCGAGTTTGACAAAGGCATGCGTTGCCATGGGAGTCGACGGCCTTTTGATAGAAACACATCCCAATCCTTCCGTTGCTTTATCCGACGCGAGTCAGCAATTGAACTTCGAAGTATTCAAAACGCTCATTAACGAACTAAAGCCACTAGCTAATTGCGTAGGCTATACCATTGTTTGATATGTATCTAGAGCAAAATCTAAAAGGACTATGTGCAAAGTTTGGGGTTGACTATACCTCTTTTCTTCAAGACTTTGACGTCGAACATGCCCACGAATTATCAATTTTTGATTTGGAAGCAGTTTGTGAAGAATATAACATCGATATGATGAATTTACTCTTCAAGCATCTCTATCACAATGAGTCATTAAAAAAACGTCTTCTTTCCATTAAATTCTTGGTCTTAGATATTGACGGTGTATTGACAGATGAAGGTATGTACGTCAGCGAAAATGGCGACCAGATGAAGAAATTCAATGCAAAAGACGGAATGGCTATTTTGCACTTAACGAAAAATCAAAGGGAAGTCGGTTTTCTTTCGTCAGGATTTACGCAACACATGGTGCAGGATAGAGCAAAACTGCTCGGAGTATCGAAGTGCTATGTGGGAAGGGAAGCCAAAATAACGGTTTTGAAAGAATGGTGTAACGAGTTAAAAATCGATATGTCTGAAGTGGCATTTATCGGTGATGACGTGAACGATATCGAAATATTGAACCATGTAGGAGTTGCTATTTGTCCAAAAAATGCTGTCAATCGCGTAAAGACCATTTGTCATATAATCTTAGATAAAAAAGGTGGCGAAGGTTGTGTTAGGGAGTTTATAGACAACTATTTATTAAATGAGCCCATATAGAATACTATGAAAATCGGAATAATAAGAGAAGGGAAAGTGCCGCCAGATTTCCGTGTGCCATTGACACCAAAGCAATGTAAAGCCATTCTAACGCTTAATCCTCAGGTAGTAATCCATGTTCAACGCAGTAATATTCGCATTTTTTCCGACGAAAAGTATAGTGAATTAGGGATTCTGTTAGTAGATGATCTTTCAGATTGCGACATTATATTCGGTGTGAAAGAGGTCCCTATTCAAGAGCTGATTCCCAACAAAACCTATGTATTTTTCTCGCATACTATCAAAAAACAAGCGCATAATCAAAAATTACTACGGGCCATTTTAGATAAAAATATTCGTCTTATAGATTACGAAGTAATTAAAGATAAATACAATAAAAGATTAATTGGATTTGGACGATACGCCGGTATTGTAGGTTGTTATAATTCCTTTTACACCTGGGGTTTAAAATCGTCGACCTATCAATTGAAACCAGCACATTTATGTCACGACAGAAAAGAAGTGGAAGAAGAATTAAAAAAGGTCGTGCTTCCTACTAATTTCAGGGTTGTTCTTACAGGTTTTGGCCGTGTTGGAAACGGTGCGCGAGAAATAATGTCTGTACTTCCCATAAAAGAAGTTTCACCTGAAGAATATCTTTCGCAGAATTTCGAAGAACCGGTTTTTACCCATTTGGATACGGAGGATTATTATGCACATAAAGAGGGGAAGGAATTCACGAAAAATGAGTTTTATTCTCTACCGGAATTATACATGTCTGTTTTCGAAAAATTTGCATTTCAAAGCGATATGTACATTCCCTGTCATTTTTGGAGCTCAAAATCACCCTTGATTCTTCCGAGGGAAGTGTTAGTTTCACCTGAAAATAGAATTAAAGTTGTCGGCGATATCAGCTGTGATGTGGATGGTCCTATTGCAAGTACGATTCGTGCATCGAGCATTGGGAATGCAGTATACGGGTATAATCCACAGTCAAATTTGGAGACAGATTTCATGGCGACCGATGCGATCGCTGTTATGGCTATTGATAATTTACCGTGTGAATTACCTAGAGATGCTTCAGAAGACTTTGGTAACGAACTGATAAAGTATGTGATTCCAAGATTGCTCGAAGATGATCCTGATAGGATTATCGAACGTGCAACACAAACCACAAGCGACGGTGAACTTATGCCGGATTTTAAATACTTAGAGGACTATGCCAATGGAATGTTGGTGGAATAACTAGCTGAGTCTTTTCTGCACTAAATCATCAACTCTTTTGAAGAATTGATCTGGCAAATAGGTTCTCCACTCAATGTCTTCCAATTCACCACCCATAACGAAATAATGGTCAATGTTAATTCGCTCGAACTCAGCTAATACGTGATCGTGAAAATTGACTAAGGCAATCCATCCGTCCTCCACGTCATCGAACCACTCCTCATAGTAGCAATCATCAGAATAATGGAAGTTCAATACATTCTCGCCAATAAGTATGAATTTATTTACTCCTAACTCTAGCATTGGCTCAACAATATCACGTTTTAACACCATAATATCATTTTCGATGGCATCATTCCATTCGCCAATTAATTCTATAGTGGCATACCCAAGTTCATAATCTACGAAAAGAATCTTTACAAACAAGGTCTTTGAGCCCATGTTATCCCATTGAGGATGAATGTAGTAATTGTAAATGGTATCTGTATATTCAAATTCACTGTATTCTCGATCAAAGAAAGGAGAATTTGGGTCTTCAGAGGCTACGTAATACCCGCGCCATTGATAAAATGGTTCAATTGAATGCACGCACAAAATTACCGAAAGTCAAGCAAATTCTATTTTATTCTAGCAAAAACTTGCTGAAAAATATAGTGATGGCCATCATCATTGAGATGAATACCATCACCAGAATTATAAGAATTCTTCAAGCCAAATTCTTCGTTTGTTAAACCACTCCATACGTCCACGAAATGGCGGTCAAATTCCTTTCTCATAAGCTCAACTAATGTAAATTGCCTCTGCCTAGTCGCTATTTCCTTAAAATTTCTTGGTTGAGGTGAACATATTAAATAGTCTATATTTCGATTTTTCAGTAATTCAATCAAGGTGCGATAATTTCGCAATTGTTCCACATTGGAAAATCCGTATGCGGCATCGTTCGATGGCATGTTTATAATCACCATAGTTGGATTCAATGACAAGGCTTTGGTAATATTTCTTTCCTTATCCGGATTGGGTCTTCCCGAAAAAAATTGTTCGTTGGGTAAAATATGGAACGTAGAATAACCACTTTTTCCAAAATTGACCACACGACAAGAATTATTTAAAATTTTAAGCTCATGTTCTAATTTAAAAACCCACGAATTTTCCAATTTAGTTGCCCCCGCTCCTTCCGCTGTGGAAGAACCAAGAATTACAATATTGACGTGAGATTGAGACGTTGAGCGATCATCTGAATTAGATATATCACTGAACATGAGCATTATGAAACTTAAAAACTTAGTAAGGAAAAGCACCATATTCATCACTTTGGCAAAAATTAATCCAAAATAAAATTTTATTTTAGCAAATACTAATTTTATTCACAATTCATGAAGGAAACAAATGTTCTTTACTTAAAGTCTAAAATTATGGCCTTGCCTGGATCTCTTGAACTTGAAAATGATTTTTTAATTCTGCATGCTCATAAACAAACTGTCAATTTAGGTGGTTTCTTAGGCGCTTTTTTAAAGAAAAAGGTTGAAGAAAAAAATCACGGATTTAAGTGGCCTGTCAATGAAATCAAAACAATAACAAAGGGAAAACATGGATTTCAAAATAATGTTCTCGAGCTTACAAATATCCATAACGAAACATATAGAATCCTCGTTAAAAATTTCGACAATTGGAATACCGCTATTCTTAGTCGAAAATCCTAGTACTACATATTCCTTCTATACTGCCCTCCTACTTGGAACAATGCCTCAGTAATCTGACCGAGAGATGAGTATTTACATGCCTCCATCAATTCGTCAAACATATTTCTATTGTTCACCGCAGCATCTTGTACTTTGAGAAGATTTTGACTTGCCCTTTCAGCATGTGTTTTTTGCAATTCACCCAACATTTTTATTTGGTATTGTTTTTCTTCCTCTGTTGCGCGAATCACCTCTTTCGGAAGTATCGTAGGAGATCCTTTAGAGCTTAAAAAAGTATTCACACCTATTATGGGGAACTCTCCAGTATGCTTTAACGTCTCATAATAAAGCGATTCCTCTTGTATTTTCGATCGTTGATACATGGTTTCCATTGCACCGAGCACTCCTCCTCGTTCCGTAATCCTATCGAATTCCCTAAGCACAGCCTCTTCTACCAAATCTGTTAGTTCATCAATGATGAATGACCCTTGCAGTGGATTTTCGTTTTTAGTAAGACCCAATTCCCTGTTAATAATCAATTGTATGGCCATTGCACGTCGAACCGACTCTTCGGTTGGGGTAGTTATTGCCTCGTCGTAAGCATTCGTATGTAAAGAATTACAATTGTCATAAATAGCATACAGCGCCTGCAAGGTTGTGCGGATATCGTTGAAATCTATCTCTTGCGCATGCAAGGACCTTCCAGATGTTTGAATGTGGTATTTTAGCATTTGAGCACGCGTATTCGCACCATATTTCTTCGCTAAGGCCTTCGCCCATATTTTTCTGGCCACGCGACCAATAACAGCGTATTCTGGATCAATTCCGTTGGAAAAGAAAAATGAAAGGTTTGGACCAAAATCATTGATGCTCATCCCGCGACTCAGGTAATATTCTACATAGGTAAAACCATTAGATAAGGTAAACGCCAATTGAGTAATGGGGTTAGAACCTGCCTCTGCAATGTGGTATCCTGATATTGAAACGGAATAAAAATTCCTTACTCCTTTGTCGATAAAATATTGTTGTACGTCACCCATCAAACGCAGGGCAAATTCTGTAGAAAAGATACACGTATTTTGTGCCTGATCCTCTTTGAGGATATCGGCTTGTACCGTTCCGCGAACTTGTTTTAACGTATCTGTTTTAATCTGTGTGTAAATATCTAAAGGCAATACTTGGTCTCCTGTCACTCCAAGTAACATCAACCCTAGGCCATCGTTCCCTGAAGGTAATTCTCCTTGATAAGTTGGTCTCTGTGTTCCTTTCTTAGAATAAATCGCTTTTATTTTAGCTTCGACGTCTTTTTCAAGACCATTCGCTTTGATGTATTTCTCACAATTTTGATCAATTGCCGCATTCATAAAGAAACCCAAAAGCATCGGTGCAGGACCATTTATCGTCATCGAAACAGAGGTCGCCGGGTGACTCAAGTCAAAACCAGAATATAATTTCTTCGCATCATCTAAGCAACAAATGGAAACACCAGAATTTCCGATTTTCCCGTATATATCGGGTCTAACGGCGGGGTCATTACCGTACAATGTAACAGAATCAAAAGCCGTAGATAACCTTTTTGCAGGCATTCCTAAACTTACGTAATGAAATCGTTTATTTGTTCTTTCAGGGCCACCTTCTCCAGCAAACATACGTGTTGGATCCTCGCCTTCCCTTTTGAAAGGAAACAATCCCGCAGTAAAGGGAAACTCACCAGGAAAGTTCTCCTGCAATACCCAACGTAATATATCTCCCCAACTTGAATATTTCGGTGTCGCAATCTTTGGAATCTGAGAATGAGATAAAGAAGTGGTATGCGTTTGCAGGCTCAGTACCTTATCCCTAACCTTGAATTCATAAACCGGATTTTTGTACGCCTGTTTTTTCTCGTCCCAATGCTGAATAATTTCCCAATTTTTGGGGTCAAAATTCAACTTCTCCTTCTCAAATGTTTCCACAAGACCTTTTATTAATCGGTCTTTATCATCCAAAGAGGAATCCTGCAGTGTCTGAATGGATAAATTTAATGCATATAATTTTTCAGCAACTGAAACCTGATTATTCACCCATTTATCATAGCTCCGGTTGTTTTCAGAAATTTCTGACAAATAGCGTGTTCTCTCAGGGGGTATTACATAAATCTTCTCTGACATTTCTCGGGTAATCTCAAAAGTAGACTCCAATTTGGCGCCAGTTTTTGACACTACTTTATCCATAATCACTTTATACAGTGAATTCATTCCTGGATCATTAAACTGAGAAGCTATCGTTCCATAAACAGGCATGTCATCCACCTTAGAATCCCATAAATTATGGTTTCGCTGATATTGTTTACGCACATCACGTAAGGCATCCAAGGCTCCACGTTTATCAAATTTATTGAGTGCAATGACATCCGCAAAATCCAACATGTCAATTTTTTCAAGTTGGGTCGCCGCACCGTATTCTGGCGTCATTACATAGAGAGATACATCGCTGTGATCTAAAATTTCAGTATCTGATTGGCCAATTCCCGATGTCTCCAAAATAATTAGGTCATACGCAGCTACTTTAAGAATGCTAATTGCCTCCGAAACATGTTTTGAGAGCGCTAGATTAGATTGTCTTGTTGCCAGAGAACGCATATACACACGATCACTTTTGATGGAATTCATCCGAATGCGATCCCCTAGTAATGCTCCTCCTGTTTTTCGTTTCGAGGGGTCTACAGAAACAACCGCAATCTGTTTGTCTTTAAAATCAATCAGAAAACGACGTACTAGCTCATCCACCAAGGACGACTTTCCAGAACCACCGGTACCTGTTATTCCGAGCACAGGAACTTCAGATTTTACCGCTATATTTCTTATTTCTTTTAAAAGCTCTTTGTTTTCGTCAGCAAAATTCTCTGCAGCCGATATTGTTCTTGCGATAGCTGGTATATTTTTACCTGACAATAGCGCCATTTCACCTCCCAAGTCTTTTCCTACCGGAAAATCACATCTCTCTACTAAATCGTTAATCATTCCCTGCAAGCCCATAGATCTTCCGTCATCGGGATGATAAATTTTCGTGATACCGTAGGCTTGAAGTTCTTCAATTTCAGAGGGTAAAATTGTTCCTCCTCCTCCTCCGAATATTTTCACATGAGGGGCACCTTTTTCCTGCAGTAAATCATACATATACTTGAAGTATTCCGTATGCCCACCTTGGTAAGATGTCATAGCAATTGCTTGAGCATCTTCTTGAATCGCACAGTCAACAACCTCCTCAACAGACCTGTCGTGTCCGAGATGAATAACTTCGCAACCAGTTGCCTGAATTATTCTACGCATTATGTTAATGGCTGCATCATGTCCATCAAAAAGAGAGGCTGCAGTTACAATTCGTATCTTATTCTTAGGTGTGTAAATCTGTTGATCCATAAACGATTTTTCGAAATGTAAATTTAGTAAAACTTGCTCAATTCGGACGCCTCTTTTCTATCACCTGCGATTAGATATCACTACTGGCTATAAATAAGTTATGTACACATGAGATTTTTATATACACGCAACAGCAAAAACTAAGTACACTATTTAATCTTTCAACTTATTTCGGATAAAGGAACTTATTGTCTTCGTAGGGCACTTACATCTTTTCATTTTTGGGCTAAATAATTATTAAACACCATTTTAACAAACCAAAAAAGGGTAATTATTTATTACCATTTGACTAATTTTTGAATAACTTTTCTAACTTTGAAACAAATTCAATAAATAGAAATGTGATGAAAAATTTACTCTTATTAATCTCTTTTTTTACTCTTGCTAGCCTCCTAAAAATATCTGCTCAAGGAGCATCATGCGCCACAGCCTTACCAGTTACACCTGGTACTTTTACAGCAGCTACCTTAATAGGAACAGCAACTCAAAACGATGCAGACTCAGCAGGTTGGTATAGTTTTACCCCGACAAGCTCTGGGATCCTGAGCATTAATTCATGTAGTGGTGGTTCTGATACACGATTGTGGATTTGGTCAGGAAATTGTAATAGCTTGTCTTATGTGGCAGATAACGATGATGCCGCTGGATGTTTTTCAAGTGGGGCAGATGCCTATGCTTCAAGCCTTAGTAATGTAATTCTTATTGCGGGTAATACGTATTATTTTGAATGGGATAATAGATGGTCTTCACTTGGTTTTACGTGGAGCTTTACATTTAATGCTTTACCAAATAATAACGATTCTGAAATTAATTATTTAACAAATAGATACACTCGAATTCCAATTACACAGGCTTCAAATGGTATTACTTTGGGTGGTACCTTAAAGAATCTAAGTGGAAATTCATTGACGAATGTTGTTTTAACTGCTGAAATTTATGAATTACCAAATACTACGACTCCTTTAACAACATTTTTATCAACACCAATAAATCTTGCTGTTGGTGCGCAACAAACGGTAATTTCAGGAAACTGGGCTCCTATCCTTAGCTCTTCAAGTTCTTATCTAATTAAATATGTGAAAACTCAAAATGAGGTTGACCAAGTTACAAGCAATGATCTTGCTCAACAAAACCTTATTTTGGATTACAATTTTATGGCACGTGACAATAATACTTATACCGTCGCCTATAATTGGTCTGGTTCAAATGGGTATTCTCAAGGTGTTCAGTATAGTGTCTTAGGGGCTGATCAAATGACTGGAGCACAATATTACATTGCCTCCACATCAACGACTCAGGCATATGCAGTGCAAGTTTTTTCTGTTACTAACGGCTCCGTTGGAACAACAGCTCTCTACACTTCCGCTAATATTACAAATAATGGAGCTGGCTGGAAAAATCATGTGTTTCCAGCTCCACTTGCCGTTACCGCTGGAGAATATTTAGTGGCTATTACAAAAACAGGGACAGTCTCCTTTCCGGTGGGTTGTGATGCAAGTTTGTTTACAAATGGTAGAAATTTAGTTAAAGTTGGAACAGGTGCTTGGAATCCAATGGAAGCTTACGGCGTTAGTGCTGCATTCATGATACGACCTAAATTTGGAAATGATCCAACTAATGATATCGTATTTGTCAGTAACGCAAACCCTGGCGGAGAATACACAAAGATCCATTCAAGACAAGCACTTGCAGGAAATGTACTTCAGTTTTCCGCTAATGGAAAAAATAATGGAACTGCCGCAATTTCAGGAGTTATTATGACATCCAATTTAAGAGATAGTCAAGGAAACTTGCTATACACTGCGACATCGGCCCCTCAAAGTTTAGCTGCAGGAGCAACAGCAACATTCACGGTACCTAGTTTCACGGTAAATGCCTATGATAATTACAGTGTTGAATACGTTTTTTCGGCGTC
>CAMDLY010000049.1 GCA_945902115.1 Lishizhenia tianjinensis
TTTGGTGGTTACCGTCCTCACCACCTGTGTTTGGCTATTAGTCACTTTTGTCACGCCTGCACCTACACTTTATGTAAAAGAACGTTTCACCTCATTAATTGGAAGTTTTAAGGCACACTACAGCAGATTTGCAATAGACTTATTTTACGGGATTGCTGTTTTAATAACTACAGTCAGTATTACTTGGTTATTTCTTTTCTTTATGATTCGCTAATCTCACCTGCAATATTTACCTGCAATAAGCTAATGATTTCCTCTGAGGTTGTCACATTAGCCACTAAAAACTGAAGCTTTGTTAATGCCGCCTCTGTTGTCATATCTCTGCCACTTATTACGCCTGATTTTTGGAAAAATGAGCTCGTATGATAAGCGCCCTGTTTTACCGACCCGGAATTACATTGGGTAACATTAAGGACAATTCCTCCTGAGGCAATATAATTTGTTATTAGGGACTGAAGTTCCGGGTGACTTGGCGCATTGCCCGCTCCAAAAGATGCCAACACAAGGGCTTTATTTATCCTGACGTCAAAAAGACTTGCATAAGAAGTTATTGGAATGCCAGGATATATCGTCAGCAAGCCAACGGAGGAAGACATTTTCTTGGTAAACGAAGGTGATGATTTAGTAGTTCTGTATAATTTATCCTTTGCATAATCAATATTAACCCCAGCTACTGCCAATTCAGGATGGTTTGGAGATTGAAAAGCCTCGAACTGGTTCGCTGAAACCTTGGAACATCGATTGCCCCTGTACAAGGAATACTCAAAATATACAGCGACTTCTTGTACTATTGGCTCGCCGAATTCATCTATAGCCGCGGCAATTTCTACAGCCGTAATTAAATTTTCTTTTCCGTCTGTTCTTATCGTTCCAATAGGTAATTGTGATCCCGTTAAAACTATAGGCTTTCTAATTCCCTGTAACATAAAACTCAAGGCAGATGATGTAAAAGCCATGGTATCAGAACCATGCAAGATAACAAAACCGTCGTATTTGACATAATTTTTTTCGATTATTTCTACCAAATCTACCCAATGACATAGTGTCATTTCCGATGAGTCAATCGGATTCTTGAAACTTACAGAGGATAATTCCAATTGAAATCTTTCTAGCTCAGGAACGTGTTCGTATAAATAATCGAAATTAAAGCTCTTAAGCTCTCCCGTTTTGGGGTCTTTCACCATACCAATCGTACCCCCTGTGTATATCAGTAAAACCTTACGCATTCTCGCTCAAATATACGTTTATTTGAAATAATTCTTCGGCATTTTCAGTAGTGACCCCCGCAACCTCTTCATAAGGCCTAGCATAGATCTCCGATAGCTTTTGGCAAACATGAGCGATATAAGCACTTTCATTCCTCTTTCCTCGGTGTGGGACGGGTGATAAATAAGGGGCGTCAGTTTCTAAAACAATATGTCGTAGATCAATTTTAGTCAACAATTCTGCGATTTTCGCGTTTTTGTAAGTAAGCACTCCACCAATTCCTAATTTAAAACCGCCATATGCCAATACTCTTTGTGCCTGCTCATAGTGGCCTGTAAAACAATGAAAAACACCTTTTAAATCCGATGAATTCTCTTCATCGAGGATGTCAAATACCTCATCAAATGCCTCACGAACATGAATGGCAATTGGCTTTTTCAATTCTTTCGCCCAACGAACTTGTTCCCGAAAGACGGTTTTTTGCTCGTCAATAAAGCTCTTATCCCAGAATAAATCTATTCCGATTTCTCCAACAGCAATATACTTATTCGGTTTCTCAAACAATGTTTGCTTTATAAAGGCTAACTGTTTTTGCCAATCTTCTTTGACGTAAGAGGGGTGTAAGCCCATCATAGGAATGCATTGCGGATGATTTTCATGAAGAGCATGCATCTTAGGAATACTTTCAATATCGATATTGGGAAGTAAGGCATAGGCACCATTTACTTCTTGGAATCGCTCCAGCATTTTTCCCCTGTCTTCTAAAAATTCATCTTCGTAAAGATGCGCGTGTGTATCAATAAGAATCAAAACAACGAGTAACTAAAACCAAATTGAATAGGGTGAGTTGAATCCCCTTGTTTAAACATTTCACTCAATTGATAGGCTGTGAAAATAGCCACTGTTCGTCCACCGAATCTACAATGAACCCCATACCTCAACCCGAAATTCGGAGAAATGCCCGTTTTGGTTCTATCGCCATTTTGGAATTTCGTAATCTGCTGTAGAGGAAAACCATAGCCAATATATCCGCCAATATTCACTTTCCATGCTCTCGCATTTGGTTTACCAAAGCGAACTTCAAAAGGAATTACCAAACTGTTTTCTCGCAGGGTGTTGTGCGTGTATGTATCTGTATTTAGCTTATTTGCTATTTCAACCTGATTGTGGAATACTAACAATTGGTGTTCCGTTACAACATTTCTATGCGCATAGCGCAATCCATAACCGATTGAAACTCTGTTGGCCTTCTTAAATCGCTTTTCAAACATTACATTAACATTGAATCCAAGACTTTTCCAAGAGGAAGAAAGGCTTCCATGACTCTTACTCAATAAATCATTGTATGTAAGGTCTACTATAAACCTATCGTATTTATGGAGTTTCGAATCTTTTAAGGGTCTCAAACCGTTGTAATGCCAAAAAATCCCCGGTTTATAACGAGATATTAACTTATCCTGTTGACCGAAAACGACCATAGAAAGTAGTAAAGTGATAATGAGCGTAGCCTTCACAACAACGAATTTAAATGTTTTTCCCAATTCCACGCATCCATAACGGCATCTTCTATGGTTCGTTCCGCTTTCCAGCCGATTTTTTTGAAAGAATTATCCACATTGGCATAAATTTCTACCACATCGCCCTCTCTCCTTGGACCAAATTTCCAATTTAAAGAAAGACCTGTTTTTTGCTCAAATGCCTTTATTAATTCCAAAACACTAGAGCCTTTTCCTGTTCCAACATTTAAATATTCTATAACCCCTGAATTCTGATTCCATAAAAATTGTAAAGCGCAAACATGGGCGTCCGCAAGATCCACGACATGAATAAAATCGCGCACACAAGTACCGTCTTTTGTTGGATAATCATTGCCAAAAACAGTTAGTTGCTCTTGTTTTCCGATCGCCGTTTGCGTAATAAAAGGAAGAAGGTTGTTCGGCCTGCCGATAGGAAATTCCCCTATTTGCGCACTGTGATGAGCACCTACGGGATTGAAATATCTAAGATTCATAATCCTCAGCTGAGGTGCAGAACGAAAAGTATCAGCTATAATCTGTTCTCCCATCCACTTGGTATAACCATAAGGTGATTCTGGTAACAACTTAGGGGTCGTTTCTGTAACCTCCTTTTGACCTACGGGTTCGCCATACACGGTACATGAGGACGAAAAAACAAAATTATTTACTTGATGATCAATTACGCATGATAACACGTTAATCAACCCTAAAATGTTGTTTCGGTAATACTTAAGTGGCTCTGCTACTGACTCTCCAACTGCTTTGTAAGCAGCAAAATGTATGACTCCATCAAAGCTATATTGTTGAAATAATTTATCTAAACTTTCTTTATTGCAGACGTCTATTTCGTGAAGTATAGGTTGTTCTCCTAAAATACCCTCCAAACCCTGCAACACAACCTTGCTGGCATTTCGAAAGTCATCTACAATAACCGGCTTAAAGCCGTTTTGCACTAGAGAAACCACTGTGTGGGAACCAATGTATCCGGCACCCCCCGTAACTAACACAAATTTACTCATCATACCAAAGTTAAGTCAAATTTCGCGTAACTTAGTGGCTGTGGAGGAAAACGGTATAAATATTCGACAATTCGGCCCTAAAAAATTCGGCCCAGGATATTTACTTCGATTTCTTTTTTACGCCACTATCCTAGGCGTTTTGCTTTGGTTAATCAATAATCGTTTGGAGGAGCGAAACAAAAATAAATCGAACGTGTTTGAAAAAACTAACGAACCCGAATTAATACCTATTCAAATAGAATGACTTACATCTTTGCATTTCTCAGTCTTTTCTTGGCTTCATCCAATAAGTATTCTCTAACCGTTGAGGTTAAAAATGTACCCAATAATAAAGGCTCTATTTATGTGGGTTTATTTAGACAGCAAGATAAATGGCCCGAATACGGAAAACAATATAAAGGCAAAGTGGTAAGTGCCGTCAAAGGAAAGACAATTGTCACGTTCACAGATCTGCCCGCTGGTACATATGCACTTGCTGTTTACCATGACGAAAATAAAAATAATAAATTAGACAAAAATGTCTTCGGCGTCCCTATAGAAATATATGGGTTTTCAAACAATGCGAGAGCGACATTTTCAGCCCCAGACTTCTCCGATGCGGATATCAGTTTAACAAAATCTATGACACATAGCATACTATTGAAATAGTTTTGTTCTTTCCTCTATCTTTGCGAAAAACATTGATATGCGTTTATTTAATTTCATTTTTATTTTACTGTGTGCTTTTTCAACGGTATCACAAGAGGAATTGCTTTTTCAAAAACCTTCAACACAAATTTTAGAACTTGCAGACTACGAACGTCCCCCATCCATTTCGATGGATAGTAAAAAGGAAATGGTGTTATTCTCATACCGAGATACATACAAAACATTACAAGACTTAAATCAAGAGGAATTGAGATTAGGCGGCCTACGCGTTAACCCTAACTTACACATTTCCTCTACACAATCTTATGTCACCAATCTGAAATTAAGAAAACTGTCAGACACCAAAGAGGACCCATCACCAATTAAAAATTTACCAGGAAAGCCAAAAATCACCTTTGTGTCTTGGTCGCCGGATGACAAGTATATTGCATTTGTCAACATGGACGATTTCGGTCTTAGTTTATGGGTGATTGATGTTAGCACTAGAGAGGCAAGGAAACTCTCAGATATTCAGTTGAATGCAGTCACGGGAATGCCTTATAATTGGGATAAAGATAGCCAAGCGCTTCTTGTAAGAACACTGGTGGAAAATCGCCCCTCACTTATCGATAATAAAAAAGAACTCCCAAAAGGCCCTACAGTATCAGTGGCAGAAGGCAAGGTGTCACAAAACAGAACTTACCAAGATCTTTTAAAAAACCCCATGGACGAACGAAATTTCGAAATTCTAGTAAACTGTGAACTTAAAAAAGTGCAGCTTTCAGGCCAAGTAAGCTCTTTACTTCCTGCCGACCTTTACATAGGGGCCGCCTATTCCCCTGACGGAAATTCTTTACTAGTAACTACGGTACAAAGGCCGTTTTCGTACCTCGTTCCGTTCAGTCGTTTTCCTATGTCTCAAAAAGTGTACAGTGCATCCGGGAAACTCGTGAAAGAGGTAAATAACGTGCCTTTGGTTGAAATAATGCCTAAGGGGTTTTCTGCAGTGAGGAAGGGAAAACGGAACCTATCTTGGAGGAATGACAAACCTAATTCCCTCATGTTTGTCGAGGCGTTAGACAACGGTGATCCAGCAAACAATGTTGAACAACGAGATGAGTTATACAGTTGGGATGCTCCATTCGATAAAGAACCCATATCTATTTTAAAAGTAAAACAACGTTTCAGCGAGGTGTATTTTTCTGACCATAATTTTATGTTGGTGAGAGACTCTTGGTACGACACGCGTAACGAGAAAACCTATCTAGTGAATTTATTAGATAATTCTATGAAAATAATTTCAGACAGGAACTACCAAGATGCGTACGGTGATCCCGGTGTTTTTCATCAAGAAAAGGGAAAGTTCGGAACAGCCGTTTTAACAGTTAAAGACAACAAATTATTACTTTTCGGTGATGGATTTACCAAAGACGGTCAATTTCCTTTTATTGACGAATTCGATATGCGTACCTTAAAATCCTCCCGTGTGTACAAGGCAAACTTTCCAGGCAAAAAGATTGATCTTTTGGATATTTTTGATAAAAATAAAGGCTTGTATTTAGTTCAATTACAAAGCAAATCTGATTTTCCCAACTATTACTTACTCTCAATTAAAACTAATAAAGCTACACAGCTAACATTTTCCAAAAACCCCTTTGAGTCAATTAAATCAGTAGAAAAACAAGTGATAAAATACAAACGAAATGACGGTGTAGAATTATCGGGAACTCTTTATTTACCGATAGGCTATGACAAAAACTTAAAGACAAAAGTTCCCTTACTCATTTGGGCATATCCTGAAGAATTTAAAGACAAAAACAGTGCGGGGCAAAACAAACAGAATCCCAATGAATTTACATTCCCAAATTATGGGTCTTTTGTTTACTGGGTAACAAAAGGTTATGCCGTGTTAGATGATGCATCATTTCCGATTATCGGTGAAGGAACAGAAGAACCTAACAACACTTTTATTGAACAACTTGTAGCTAACGGTCGCGCAGCTATCGATGCTGTAGATGCATTGGGTTATATCGATAGAAAAAAAGTAGCTGTTGGTGGACATTCATACGGGGCATTCATGACGGCGAATTTATTGACACACTCTGAAGATTTTGCTTGTGGGATTGCTAGGAGCGGCGCATACAATAGAACGCTGACACCTTTCGGATTTCAGTCTGAGCAGCGAAATTTTTGGGATGTCCCATCGATTTACTCCAATATGTCTCCCTTTTTCACCGCAGGCAAAATGGATAAACCTTTGTTGTTGATTCACGGCGAAGCGGATAATAATCCAGGTACATTTACCCTCCAAACAGAACGGTATTTCCAAGCGATTAAAGGTCTTGGTGGGAAGGCACGTATGGTGATTCTTCCAAAGGAAAGTCATGGATATGCCGCTAAAGAAAACATCTTACATGTTCTATGGGAACAAGAACAATTTTTGGATAAGCACTTAAAATAATAGGTGAATAATTTGCAGCGCTTCGAAACAGATGTGGCAGAAATTCCCCTCCCGGAATTCTTTACGTACCCCTTTTATTACGAACCACATCCATTAGCGATAATTGCGGCAGAACAATTGCAAAAATCATTGCGGATTAACCCCTGGGGGCAACCCTTCGGTTTATCTGGGGAAGACAAACCTATAGGTAAGATGTTTGGTGTGCTCGTCGTGCGCACGCTGGCCGGAGAATTGGGGTATTTGGCTGCTTTCTCGGGAAAATTAGCCGACAGCAATGAACACGAAGGATTCGTTCCGCCTATCTTTGACCTTCTCAAAAAAACCGGCTATTTCAAAAAAGAAGAACGCCTAATAAATGGGATAACTGACAAAATAAATTCCTTAGAGTCTTCAGAAATTTACGCAAGCCTATGTGAGCAAAAAGATAATACGATGCAAGAATTTAACCTGCTTGGCGGGCAGATGAAAGAACAAATACGTAAAAATAAAATTGCTAGAAAAAATAAACGTGCTGAAACAGTTATAGCGCTTTCCGTAGCGGAATATACCCTTTTTCAAGAAAGCCTTCAAGAAGAAAGTAAAGGAGAGCAAATTCAATTAAAGCATATAATTCGAAATTATAAATTGAAAATTGCGGAAATAGATGAAAAAATCACAGCTTTTTTGAATCAAATTTCTGAACTTAAACAACAACGGGCATCTGTCTCTGCACTATTACAACGGCGCATATTTACCTCTTATACTTTTCTGAATTGTTTCCACGAAGAAAAAAGTCTACTCGATATTTTTGCACAAACAACAACGCCTAATCCACCTTCAGGTGCTGGAGAATGTGCAGCGCCAAAATTACTGCAACATGCCTTTTTACATCAGCTTACGCCTATTTGTTTGGCGGAGTTTTGGTGGGGGTCTTCGCCAACATCTGAAGTTCGGGTACACGGGCAATTCTATCCCGCTTGTCGTGGGAAATGCGAGCCTATTTTAATGAATCACATGCTAAAGGGTATAATGCTCGATAAAAACCCCTTGCTGCAACAAGCGAAAGTTCTCGATATTACTGTTGTCTACGAAGATGAATTTATGATGGTCGTGGACAAGCCTGCCGACTTTCTTTCTGTTCCGGGAAAGACCCTTCAAGATTCAGTATACGAGCGAATAAAAACAATGAGGCCGTTTGCTACGGGTCCTTTATTGGTTCATCGGCTTGATATGTCTACCTCTGGCTTGTTAGTGGTTGCAAAATCCTTGGATTCATATAAAAAACTTCAATTTCTCTTTGTCAAAAGAAGAATTCATAAAACCTATGAAGCTCTTCTGGATGGCGTGATTAATAAACCAACAACTGGTTCAATTAACCTCCCATTAAGACTCGATATTGACAACCGTCCTTTTCAAGTCGTCTGTTATGAACACGGAAAAGCAGCAACAACGGAATACGAAGTTAAAGAGGTTAAGAATGACATAACGCGCATTTTATTCAAGCCGTTAACCGGGAGAACACATCAACTACGCGTGCATGCAGCGCACTCACTCGGTTTAAATTGCCCCATCGTTGGAGATGACTTATATGGAAAAAAAGGAGTGCGATTATACCTTCATGCTTCGAGATTGTCATTCATTCATCCATTTACAAAAGAAGCCATTACCCTTATTAGTCCAACGCCCTTTTGAACGAAATTAATCGGCTTTGAGGGAGATAAAAACCACCCTTTAATCCTTAAAAGGTCGGATTTGCTTGATGTAAATTTCCCGGTTTGGACCCACAATTTTAAATTCTAAATCTAATCCGTAATTGTAAAAAGTCTCTTTTGGTTTTTTAAGATCGTAATACACTTTTTTTAGCACTGCTATTTCTCGAGTTAGGCGATTAATCTCGCTATCTAACAATACTTTATTTGTTCCTTTTGGAAGTATATTAGAATAGGATAAATACTCTACTATTGACTTTTTACCATAAAAGGTATCGTTTTTGTCCGAATAACAAATTACCTGTTCACAAATTGCTGAATCAGGTGGAATCACCACGCTCGTTTCTCCATACTGAGAATTGATAACAAATCCTCTGTAATTTGGTCGATATAAGTTCTTCGTTATCACCACCCCGTTGGCTATTTCATTTTCAAAATTTCGATGACATAACACCCCCATAGCCACGGACTGTTGGTCAATACCAAAATAATCTCTCTCCATAAAGGGACGAAAGCTCCATGCGCTTGCCCAAACAGTCTTAATTGCCTTTTCTATGCTTTTCTTAGGGTGATTCACAACCCCCGTTTTTGACATGTATAAACCCGCCCCATTGAAACCATCCAAATCTTCTGCATTGGTAGAGGATCTAAATCTAAAGGATGTGTACCCGTGTTGATTCATCCACTTTTCTACCTGTTTAATCAATGTCGAGTCAACAGGGCGAGATAGTATTCTTTTTTGAATACTATCTAATCTCACTTGCAATTCTTGTAATTCATAACTTTGTTTTTTGATGCTAACTAATTCCTTTAATAGGGTGTCTGCTCCACAATTTTTCATGTGTTGTTCATAATAAAACATAGGTATAGCGGCGGCAGCCTCTGGAAACTTTAGGGTTAATTGTTTATCTTTAATTGTTTTTCGCATCAAGGCAAAATTTGCGGCTTTCCCCCCTACGCGAGAAATATCTTTTAACCCTAACTCTCCAATTGGAATAAGCCTCTTATCGCTAAGGTTTTTTGACAATACAATCTTCTTTTTATTCTTAATTATTTTATCCCAGTATAACATAACACTGACGGAATCTGAAGCGTATAGTTGATAACCTGCCTCGTTTACAATCAAGCTAACGAATTGATCTTTCCATTTTAACAATGTACTATCCAAAAAACAGTTTTTCTGAGCAAACATTGGTGTGCCTCTATTCTGACACAATAAAGTAATATGGCTGAGAGGTGTTTGAAAATCTGTGGTTATTACGCCAGCAACTGGAGGAAGGTCGTCAGGAGTTCCTCTAATTACTACTATGTCATAATAATTAGGATAGCCGCCAGTATGGTCGATAGAAAAACTGAGTTTACCATAGGTCTTTCCATCATTTAGTATTTGTAAATTTTGACCTGCATAAAGAGTAGCAGCGTCGATACTTGGAAATTTTAGTTCCTCCTTTAGTTCCCGAAGTCGACTCGTGTTGAGAAACACCAGCACTTCTTTGGTCAAAGAAAAACTTCCATAAATTTTTTGTAGCAGTGTTGATATTTGGTCTGGCGTGATGTTATCCGCAACAGAAAACTCTAGGGAGTATAATCCTAGTGATTTAAATCTATTAATTGTCCCCATTAAATATTCTCTCGGGTTTACAAGGGTGTAATTATCATAATTAAATTGAACCCCGTTGTTTGAATAACCCAAAACCTCTTGACAAAATGTGACATGATAATCGTGGTAGGCGGAATTGATGTAATAAATTTTTCCTGTTTTAGTGTGAACAACCACCTTTACTGCCTCAACCTCTGAAAATTTTGCGGAATTTGGCGCGCCTTTAAGCGTTTGAAAGTCTTGTTCGGAGGTTATTTTTAATAAATACTCAGGTCCCTTTTGTGCAGAGACAAGGAGGCTAAAGCTGAAAAAGAACAGAAAAATGTTAAATCGTAGTTTCAACCCAATCACCATGCTCTTTTATTAGATCAATAAGAGCCTGTACGGCGTCCCCTTCTGGAATGTTTCTTTTTACTACCGTTTTTTCCTTATACAAGTTAATTTTTCCGGGGCCTGTTCCTACATAGCCATAATCAGCGTCCGCCATTTCTCCCGGACCATTCACTATGCAGCCCATTATTCCTATTTTTAATCCCTTTAAATGAGAAGTTTTTTCACGGATTTTAGCGGTAGTTTCTTGCAAGTCAAAAAGTGTTCTTCCACACGACGGGCAAGATATATATTCTGTTTTTGAAATTCTCGTCCGAGTGGCTTGAAGTATCCCAAAGGAGGTAGAATTAATTAATTGGTTCGGTTGAGCACCTGAAATCCAAATTCCGTCACCAAATCCATCTATGAATGCTGCACCCATATCAGAGGATACAGAAAGCTGGAACGTTTCTGCATCTTTTTCTACGGAGTGTTCGCGCAAAATAATAGGATTTTTAAACCCTTTTTTCGCATAATTCAATCGAAAATATCGATACAATTGTGTTTTGTTCGAATATTGTGTTTGTAACACTAGTACCAATTGTGTGTATTCCTTCCATATTTCTAAAGGTTCATCTTCGGCATTAACCAGCAGAAATGCCTTTTGATGTTTATCAATTTTCGTCAGCTCTTGTGTTGACAATAGTGGGTAAAACCCGGCTTTTTTATCGTAATTATTCAACCATGTATCCACGTCTGAAATAATCCCTAGAGTTCCGGGAAGCTCAAAAGAAATCTTGTTTTTCCCAACATAGATATAATCAGCAGCCAAATCTTGCACATTCCATTTATCCAGTGGAATTGAATATACATAGCCAAATCCAAAAAGACTGGCAGGAGAAATTTCCTGCCTTGAAGATAAATCTCCTAGAACTACAGGTACTTGATGATTGCCAATATTATGGACAAAAAAAGAGTCAGACCGCTGGTATTCAAAAGGGTTATAAGGTAATTCCGATATGTCTTTTTCCAAGAACAAGTCATTTTTTTGTCCTTGGTATTTCTCTGCTAATTTACGTGCAACCGGCACCTCAAATTCCGGCTCTTCCGTCAATGAAACCCTAATTGTGTCTCCTATTCCATCCTCCAATAAGGCCCCAATGCCTACCGCGGATTTTATCCTTCCGTCTTCTCCATCACCTGCTTCTGTAACGCCTAAATGCAAGGGGTAAACCACACCTCTCTGGAGCATTTCTGCAACTAAAAGACGATACGCTTGAACCATAACAAGCGTATTGCTTGCCTTCATTGAAATCACTAATTGGTCGTAATCATTTTTCTCACAAATACGAATAAACTCCATCGCAGACTCTACCATTCCAGCCGGAGTATCACCATATCGGCTTAATATCCTGTCAGATAAAGAACCGTGATTTGTGCCTATCCTCATGGCTGTCCCGTGTTTTTTACACAACAATATTAGAGGGGTAAACTTTTCTTCAATTCTAATAAGCTCCGCTTCATAACTTTCGTCGGTGTAGTCAATTTCCTCAAACTTTTTCTTGTCTGCGTAATTTCCAGGATTTACACGAACTTTTTCTACTAATCCCGCTGCTATTTCCGCTGCATTTGGCGTAAAATGAATGTCAGCGACTAATGGCGTTAGGTAGCCCCTTTCGTTTAATGTCTTTTTTATCTCCCCTAAGTTTATTGCTTCGTTCTTGCTAGGGGCTGTTAAGCGAACCAATTCACAGCCAGCGTCTATCATACGAATGGATTGAAGGACTGATTTTTCAGTATCCATGGTATCCGTGGTCGTCATGGATTGTAGGCGAATTGGGTTTGTTGAGCCTAACAATAAGTCTCCAATGTGAACCTCTTTCGTATCAAGTCTTTTTCTGTTTAGTAGGTCTAAGCAATACAACATATTTTTCCTCTTAGCGGTTGAGCGATAGATTATTTATAGTGCAATTATCCAATCATTTAGCAATTTTAAAACAACAGGAGAAATAGTTTGTTCCAATTGACCATACTCTGATATTTTACCCGTGTTGGTTTCCTGAAATAAGTGATTTAAATTGGGTAAATAAATATACTGGTTTTTTCCTGTGGCGTTAACTACGTTTCGTTCGATTGCGCCGAGATTTTCTTTTGACGGAACCTGAAGGTCTTTTTCTCCATTTAGTGCCAGTACTTTGCACGAAACCTTAGCTAAATCAACCGTGGGGTCATACGCGAAGAAATATAACATCCAAGGTGTCACATAGGCGTTCACGGAAATCTCTACAAATTTTTCTTTTGATCCGTATTGGTTTATTTCCTTCTTGGAGAGCTTTTTTGCATACTTGCGAAATTCATTTTTTACAAACACCCTGCAAGCCACAATGTCTTTTGACTGCAACATGCCTGAATACAGTCTTCTGTTAAATGTATTCAATTGTTTCAATTGCTTTGCCGTCATTCCTTCCGATTCACCAATCAATTTTTGTTGAAGCAATAAAAGCGAATCCCCTTTAATTCCCGGACCCGATAGCAGAATAATCGACGCCAAGTCGTTTCGTCGGGCAGCTAACATAACAGCTAGCATCGCGCCTTCGCTATGGCCGCAAACCGATACTTTTTCTTTGTTAATACGGGGGTGTGTTATTAAAAAGTCTAAAGCGGACGAAGCGTCTTCCATAAAATCCTTGGAAGTGCCATCCATAAAAGATGCCCCTGATGATTTCGCTGTTCCTCTGTCGTCGTATCGTAAAACTGCAATTCCATTGCTTGTTAAATAATCTGCAATCACTAAAAAAGGCTTATGGCCGAGGATTTCCTCATTTCTATCTTGAGGGCCCGAACCACTAACAAGTACCACCGCCGGAAACAACCCTTCTCCTTTCGGCAATGTCAAGGTTCCAGAAAGTGTCGCCTCTCCATTTTTAAAACTCACCTCTTCCTGATCATATGTATATGGTGGTATTGGCTCTTGAGGGCGCTTCTGTTTTTCAACCGACGCTTCTTTACGGGAAAGTGTCATGGGAAGGCTCATGCCTCCTTGTTTGAACTCTCCTTGTATTTCTGATTCCTTTTTTTCTCCAATAAATTGTACCCCTATGTTTTGAACCTCAAAGATAAGTTTGTCTTTCTTTACTTCTACTATTGTAGCCGGAATACCAAAGGCCCCCTGATCAGGACTATCCAAGACCCCTTTCCACAGTCCTTTCTCTAAGGACAAATGCAAGGTTACACGAAGTTCTTGGCCTTGAATTGAAAGCTTACCATGCCAAGTTCCGACCCAGTCGTCTTGTGCCCACGTAAAATTTACTATAAATAAAAATATAATTATGCGGATCATTTGAAAAAGAACTTCACAATATCGTTTCCATTGGCATAAATCATCAAGCCTAAAAGAAGTGCAATACCGATATACTGTGCAACCTCAAGCACGCGCTGAGGCGCTTCTTTTCCTGTAATCATTTCGTACAATAAAAACACAACGTGTCCCCCGTCTAAAGCAGGAATGGGCAAGATGTTCATAAAAGCCAAAATGATAGATAATAACGCGGTATTTAGCCAAAACGCCTGCCAATTCCAAAGCGCAGGAAACATGTTGCCAATAGAAGCAAACCCACCTAAAGAGGAGGCTCCTTTTTCTGTAAAAATAAATTTGAATTGTGCTACGTAATCGCTCAAGGTATTAGATCCATACACGAATCCTTCAGAAACGCCCTCGCCGAAAGAATAATTCTTGATGGAATAAGCTTCGACGTCTGCAATCTTTGTGGCTTTCATTTTAAATCCTAAAGTACCGTCTTCTTTAACGGCTGATTTCAGCACTTTTGTATCTTTCCCTCTCTGCACGATTAAAGAAACATATTTCCCTCTATAACCATATAGCTCAGCCTGTAGTTCATCAAAGTAAGTAATGGTTTTTTTATTAACCTGTAAAATAGAATCGCCAGATTTTAAACCTGCGTTTTGTGCTGGGCTTCCCTCTACAACCTCATCTACAACTGCGGCGTACATTCTAAAAGTCACCATAGGCATGGCGCCCGCATAGAAAAGGTCCATGTCAACATCCTCTGGTAGAACAATCTCTTTTATTTCACCTGTCTTCTTTTGGACAGTAAAATTTCGAGCTCCCCTTAGCAGCACTTCTTTATTTACGTCATTGATGCTAGAAATAGCATTCCCTTCTACTTGGATGATTTTATCACCAGATTCTATACCATAGGTGTTGAGAAAAGGGTGAACACTCATGCCGCTAGATAACTTTTTAGTGTCCACTTGCTCAGATCCCCACACCATTAAAACGGCCATATAAATAACAAAGCCTAGAATTAAATTAACCGTTACGCCTCCTATCATGATAATCAGGCGTTGCCACGTTTTTTTCGATCTAAATTCCCATTCTTGCTTCGGTTGTTGGAGCTGGTCTTTATCCATGGATTCATCTATCATCCCGGCAATCTTGACGTATCCCCCTAGAGGAAGCCAGCCTAGACCCCATTCAGTCGTGCTTTTATCTTCTTCCCATTCCGTTGGAGACTTCTTTGAACACCAAGAGGTTTTCCATACACCATTTACTTTTTTAAAGCGAAATAAGGAGAAATATGGGTTAAAAAAAAGGTAAAACTTCTCCACACGTGTTTTAAATAAAACAGCAGGAATAAAATGTCCTAATTCATGAAGTGTTACGAGTATTGCAAGCGACAAAAATAGTTGTGAGGCTTTTATCCAGAATTCCATTGAAAGCGTTTAAAATTAATGGCACAAATATACATGTAAACTTTTAGCTTAGAGAACTCGAGGCTTAGTGATGGTTAATAAATACTAAAATGTAACAATACAGGGCGATAATTGAAATAAAAAGCTTGGATATAATGGTATTAACTATACTCGACACTTGGAAAACCCAGAAAATTAAGTGCTACTTCTTTTTTCTTAATAAATGTAGATACATCGTCTCTACTTTATCTCTAGCCCAAGGCGTTCTGCGCAAAAAAACCAAACTAGACTTGATAGAGGGGTCATGCTTAAAACAATTAATATTGACTTTTAAAGCCATGTGTTCCCATCCATAGTGATTAACAAGCGACTCTAAAATGTCAGTTAATTTAACGCCATGAAGCGGATTATTGGGTTGCTCTTCCATTGCTTTGTTTCAATAAGAACTAAAGGTAAGGTTTTGTTTTAAATCACTACTTTTAGCCTTTAAAAAAGGCCTTATGGAGCATGTTGAGCCCACCCGTATAAATAAGTACCTAAGCGAAGTGGGTTTCTGTTCACGACGCGCCGCAGACCAACTAATAGAAAAGGGCTGTGTGCGTATCAATGGCAAGATTCCTGAAATGGGAACGAAGGTAATGCCTGGAGATATTGTTACCGTTGATAATAAAGTTATCGGAAAAACGCAAGAGGATTTCATATACATAGCCTTCAATAAACCCGCAGGAATAGTTTGCACAACAGATCACATTCGAGAAAAAGATAATATCATAGATTTTATCAATCACCCTAAGCGAATCTTTCCAATCGGCAGACTTGATAAACCTAGTGAGGGACTAATTTTCTTAACTAATGACGGGGATATCGTAAATAAAATTTTACGCGCGCGGAACAATCACGAAAAAGAATATGTCGTAACGGTGAATAAACCTGTCACTAAAGAATTCGTCAAAAAAATGGGTGGGGGCCTACCCATACTGGACACCAAAACCCTTAAGTGTGCGGTAAAACAAACTGGTAGCCACGCCTTCACAATAACCTTGACTCAAGGGTTAAACCGGCAGATCAGACGCATGTGTGAGTTTTTGGATTATCGCGTCAGCCGACTAAAACGGGTGCGCATTATGAATATTAAACTTGACGTCCCAACTGGTCAGTGGCGATACCTCAACGAAGACGA
>CAMDLY010000050.1 GCA_945902115.1 Lishizhenia tianjinensis
GGGTGTTTTTTGTGATTAGGCACAAAGAGAACCTTCAATTTGAGACACTAAAAGAAAATGATTTACCAGACAATAGATTACAACACATACTAAAAGATGAGATTATTAGTTTAAAAAATGAATCTTCAAAAAGTAAGTACCCAGGCAAATTAAGACGTGTATCTGTTTGGGATGAAGAAAACAGTCAAGTTATTGAACTCATCACAAATCAATTTTCATGGTCGCCTAATACTATTGGAGAACTTTATAAAAGCAGATGGCAAGTAGAAATCTTTTTTAGAGACATAAAACAATTGCTTCACATAAAATCATTCATTGGAACAAGCGAAAATGCAGTAATGATACAAATTTGGACTGCTTTAATAACTATACTTATTTTGAAAGCTTTGAAAGCTCAGGCTAAATATGAATGGTATCTTTCAAATTTAGTTGCATTTATACGATTAAATCTTTTTGTAAAAATCGACCTTCAACTTTGGCTCGACAAGCCCTTCCAAGAACACATTGAACCCCCTCCAGAATCATTACAAGGGGTTCTTTTCTCAAAATAACAAAATATAGTGGTCGTAAATCAATAAAATGGATAAATTGGTTGACCCAAAAATTTATTTAGGACAGTATTGAAAAACCCCGACTTATTTAAGTCGGGGTTCTTTTTGTGACCCCGGAGGGATTCTAACCCCCAACCGCTGGAGCCGAAATCCAGTGCGCTATACAGTTGCGCCACGGAGCCATTTTTATTTTGCGAGTGAGCAACTGAAATACCTAAAAGGACAGTTGCGCCACGGAGCCATAATCTAAATTCTTCTATCGACGAATATTGCTAATGGAGATTGCTATATTTTCTCTAGTAAAATTTTCAGTAGATAGTGGACAAAAATAGCGCGACAAAATGAATAAGACAAATTAACTTACACTATATTCGCAAATAAATTATAACTAAATGTTTAGAATCACTTATATAGTCTCTTTCGCTCTTATTTCGGTAATAATTGCATCCTGTGGTGTGGAATATGTGAAAACAGCAGATCTTCAAGCAGAGCTGCAACTAACCTTAAATAACATAACAAGTGAATCAGGGAAACTTGACGAAAAAGTAAAACAGTCAACTAGTGAATTAACTCCTTACCAAATTTGTTCTGATACGACAAAAAATATGGCAAAGGCCAAAGTCAAAATAACGCAGCTGAAGAGCAGTGCGGATCAATTAAAAAGCATAAGTACGAACTTATCTCTTGAGTTGAAGAATTTCACTACCTACACCAATGGAAAACCAATAATCGTCTCAAAAATGCCAGAATGGCAAAAAATTCAACAAACGAAACAAGTATTCAAGGATAATTCGAGTAAATGGGACAGCGGAAATTCGGCATTAGATGGACAGAGCGCAGGCATCAGCTTATTCATTAAGGACACCCTTGCTCCTTCACTTCAAAAAGCCAATCCCAACGAATACATAGGTAAGATCTCTACCCAGCTATCATCGTTAGAGGGAAAAGTAAACGGGTTGACACAAGAATTTACAGGATTGAAAACTTCCGTAACAGAAAAAATTACAAAATATAAACGCTTCTTTCCCGATGTCATCAAGAAAATTGAGTCCGAAATGTATGGAATTCAAGCCAAATATGATGGATTGATGGCGCCAGTGAAAGAGTTGAATGAAGTTAGAAATAATTTCAAAAACAAAACTGCAGGCATGAGTGTCATCTATAGTTGTCAGAAGGAATGGAAAGAAATGCTACAATTAGACGGTATCATAATGGAAAAAGCCAAAAAGGTGACGAACATAGAAAATGAGATCAAAGATAAACGCAAGATTATAGATGCATTGTTAGCGAAGCTTTTGTAGTTCGCTGAAAAACCCCTCTTTTAGGGAACAGGGAGAAATAATAATTTTTTAGCTCCCAACATTTTCAATACCCAACGTGTTTTTACTGCGGCAATAGGCGCCATAATTTTACGAATTGGAATAATGAACTCATTAACCTCTCGTTCTGCTTGTGTAGAAGCAATAATTTGATGCAAGGCCACTATAAAATGATCCACATCTATGGTATGAGTATGCAATCCCTCTGGAAACTTCCGTTGATGAACCAATTCATAGAATGTCTCGAAACTTCCTGACGCTCCAACCAATAAATCAGCTTTCATTTCAAGAAAGTCATCGCTACAATGTGTTGATAAAAAAATTTCAATGTCATTAATATCTCGAGCGCTTAGGGGATCTGAAAAATTAAATTGTTGAATAATCCGAGAAATACCAATATCAAATGATAAAAACTTCTTTGGGGAGGCATTTTCTACCAAAATAAATTCAGTACTCCCACCTCCAATATCCATGACTACGGATCGACTTTCAAAATTATTCGTTATTGCTATGCCTTTATATATTAGTTCAGCCTCACGTTCACCACTTATTACCTCAATAACAATTCCGGTTTTTGACATAACTTCTGAACAAAAGGACATTTTATTTTTTGCACCTCGAATGGCAGAAGTTCCAATGGCTCGAATTTGTATTACGTTATGCGCGATACAAATCTCTTTAAATTTGAGTAAACACGAAATTGCTCTTTCCGTTGCCTCTGATGTTATAACTCCATTGTTAATTCCACCCTTACCCAAAGCTACTCCTTCTTTCGTTGAAAAAATTATTTTCAAGTTGTCCAATTCCCAATTACCTATTGATAGATTGAAGGTATTGGTTCCCATATCAATGACCGCGACAAACATGCTATTTTCTTTTTGAGCCAAAAAAGGACTTTTTTACTCTGGTAAAATTAAGAATACGAGATTGGTAAACACGACTTGCCAAATACAAGAAGACGACTGTTGACATTAATAACACAAGCAGAGACAGAGTATGCGCTATAGCACTGTGCGTCAAGTAATAGCCTTGTCCAACACGCACTAATTGTACCACTGGGGAGGTAAACGGAACCCATGAAAAGATACTCACCCATTCACTTTCAGGTTGTATTACCGTGAAATAACCAATACCAATAGAGAATAACAACAAGCCAACCAGAGGAAGTGTGTACTGTTGTCCGTCCGATTCCGAGGTACTAATTGCACCTATAAAACTAAAAAACGCTCCATAGAATAAATATCCAAGAATAAATAAAAGGAAGAAGTTAGTGAGCATAATACCATAGTCGATTTGATGGTACAGAACGTCCAGCAGCCTATTTTGCGTTTGCCTTGTCAACTGTTGTGCAAGTTGTGCTTTTGCTTCTTCTGAGGATTGATCCCAATTGGATGGATCGAGTAAATCAGGGTAAACGTTTTCTCTCAACAAGTAAAGTCCCAATCCCACGAGTACAACCCAAGACGCAAATTGAATTACAGCCGATAAACCAATGCCAATTATTTTACCAAACATCATCGCACGAGGGGTCGCTGAAGCTAAAACAACTTCTACAATTCGGTTACTTTTATCTTTAGATGTGCTTCTCACTATCGCAAGACCAAAAAGTAAAATGAATAAGACTATCACTACGCCAAACCCCAAGCCTACAAATCCCTCAATTTTTGAAGTTTTCTTACCTGGATCTTGAATATCTATATAATCAAAGTTCAAAGGTTGTTTTATATTTCTGAACTGTTCCAAGGTTACATCCAAGTACTTATTCTCAACGAAAGCTTCCTCTAATCGACGTTCTACTTCCAATTGCATAGAAATTTTCGCTTCTGTACTAATCTCCTCTCGGTAAAATACCTTAATTACCTTATTTGATAGAACTTTCTGATTTATCTCTATCCATACATCAAATGAAGTGAGATTTGGATTTGAGATAAACTCCGTATGTTCAAAACTCATGTCCCGAATATCATACGAAATATTACTTTCACCCTTAATCATTTGACGATTTGGTAATATAAACGAGGGATCTGTAACGATAACTTTCACACTTTTCTTCCCCTCATCGCTGATGCGCAGCAGAACAAATACAAAGAGCAGTATCGCCAAAGGACCAATAAGTAGCATCCACAAGAAGCTGCTACTTCGCACTCTTTCGCTAAACTCACGCATGGCAATAATCCAACTATACTGCATCTTTTTCCTGTATGAGTTGAACAAAAACTTCCTGCATGTCGGGAAAATACTCCTCTATGGCTTCGATAGAAATGAGATTCATCAATGATTGCATCAAGTCGTTGATTGAACTATCGCCTCTTTTTCGCACGCGAACAGAAAATCGATTATCCCCCAAATCCTCCTGGTGGAGCAATTCAAAGCCTGTCCATAAGCCATTTGCCAAAGAAAGCATATTACCTTTGAAACGAATGTTGTACTCATCTTGTTTGAAACGATTTCTGAGACTCCAAACACCATCTTCCACTAGTTTTTCTGAGTTATGAATTAAAGCAATTCGATCACAAATTTGATCTACACTTCTCATATTGTGCGTCGAAAGTATGATGGTTTTTCCTTCTTTTTTGAAAAATTGGATTTTATCGAGTATTAGCTGAACATTCAATGGGTCAAAACCAGACAAGGGTTCATCCAAAATAAGTAACGAAGGATTGTGCAATACGGCTCCTATGAACTGAACCTTCTGAGACATTCCCTTCGATAAGTTTTCAATACGCTGCTTAGCCCAATGTCCTATTTCAAATTCTTCTAACCATGTATTAGCATGCTGATTGGCCTCATTAGTTGTCAAACCTCGCATTCTACCGAGAAAAACTAAATGATCAAGGACACGCATACTTCGATACAAGCCTCTTTCCTCAGGTAAATAGCCAATCTCAGAGAGTTGCTTTGACCTTACCGGTTTCCCGTTCCACAAAATTTCACCGGCATCTTGCTTAATGATGTTATTAATAATGCGAATCAGCGTGGTTTTTCCGGCACCATTGGGACCAAGTAGGCCAAAAATTTGACCAGGGTGTGCTTCTATGCTCACCGAAAGCAAGGCCTGTTGTTTACCAAAACTTTTTGATATTTCTTTTACTTCCAGCATTTCAGAATAAAACTAATCATTTCGTTTTATCGACCATTCAACTCGACCAAATTTCTTTCCACTGAGACCATTTGAATCTTTTTGCAAAAATGAAAAACAATAAAAAATAAAAAAATAGTGAAGATAAAATGGCTTCTACACCATTCCCGGGATCGCTGGTATCGAAAAATACCGCATCTGTCTGAAAAGCCTGCCAATCGCTTGTGATCATCAAGGCAGCAAAGATATTGTTAGCAGCATGGTAGCCTAAGGTTAGTTCAATCCCATCGTCAAACAAAACAACTAAACTTAAAAAAATACCTGCGGCAATATAGTAGAATACGAGATGAAATCCTATGGCTGAAATTTCAGGGTTCCCCATGTGTATAAGACCAAACATAATCCCAGAAACAAGGGCAGAGTGACCATTGTGTGCGAGTCTTAATTTTAAGCCTTGCATGAGGTAACTTCGAAATAATAATTCTTCTGCTGCAATTTGAATAGGAATAAAAGCCAATATCAAAAATGCCATGGGGAGAAATTTTTTCCAATCAAATATCATCTGTAGTCCATCATTCATCCAAAGACGAAATAGCAACATAATTAATAGGATAAGTGACATTATAGTAAAACTAAAAATCACTCTATTCCAGTCAAAATGACTTCTATTGGTAAAAACACTTTTAATTGGACGCTTATGAATGTAGCGAATAGCCAAAAGAATAAGTGCGAACAACACGACAAAGGGAAAAAGAATGAAAATTAAAAACCCATTTTTCCCGAGTAGATGAATGAAATCCTCCTGATTGACCAATCCCGCTAATTTTTCAGAAGAAAAGAAAGGCACTAAGAACAACATGCCTAAAAACTGACTAGCAATATATCCAAAAACAATCAGTCCAATAGAAGCAAGGTATGACTTACCATCCTTTTTACCGATGGATGCGAGATCAGTAAAACGCATTATGAAAATATGTCTTTCATTTTACCAAAAAAGCCTTTACTCTTTGCTTCTGCCCCTGGGGTAAAGTTTTCACTTTTCTGCATCTTTTCCATCCATTCTCGCTCTTCTTTGGTAATTGTACTTGGTGTGTAAACATTTATGTGTACGAATAAATCACCAGTGGCATAACCCTGAACGCTCGGTAATCCTTTTCCACGGAGACGCAACACTTTACCACTCTGAGTACCTGGTTCGATTTTTATTTTGGCTTTACCATTTACAGTGGGTATTTCTAGGGATTGCCCCATAACCACATCGGCAAAATTAACTACGGCGTCATAATGTAAATGTTCTCCTTCTCTTCTCAATTCCTCGTGCTCAATTTCTTCAACCACAACGATTAAGTCACCGGCAACACCGTTAAATGGACCTGAATTCCCCTTACCTCTTACACTTAACTGCATACCCTCTTCCACACCCGCGGGAATATCTACCTCTATTATTTCCTCCTGTCTTTTCAATCCCTGAGCATCAGCATCAGCAGGTCTTTTATCGATTACTTTCCCAGCACCTTGACACGTATGACAAGTCGATTGCGTTTGCATAGCCCCAATAAATGTCTGCGTTACGCGCGTAATCCGACCAGAACCATTGCATGTAGGGCAGGTTTTATAAGTGACACCATCGGCATTTACTAATTTATTTACTTTGATTTTTTTGTGCACACCGTTGGCAATCTCCTCCAATGTCAACTTCATTTTGACGCGTAAATTTGTACCTCGGACCACTCGATCCCCTCCTCTACTTCCACCAAAACTACCGCCACCAAATCCACCACCAAAAATATCTCCAAATTGAGAAAAAATATCATCCATGTTCATGCCACCACCAAATCCGCCTTGCCCCATTCCTGCATGCCCAAATCTGTCGTATTGTGCCTTTTTCTCCTGATTACTCAACACTTCGTATGCCTCTGCAGCCTCTTTGAATTTATCTTCAGAACTTGAATCCCCAGGATTTTTATCAGGGTGGTATTTTAGGGCTAACTTTCTGTAGGCTTTCTTTATTTCCCCTTCGTCAGCGCTTTTCGCGACTCCTAAAACTTCGTAATAATCTCTTTTTTGACTCATATTCTTGTTATTGGCCCACCACTACTTTTGCGTATCTAATTACTGAATCATTCAAATAATATCCTTTCTCTAGGTCGTCTATTACCTTACCTTTTAATGATTCCTCGGGTGCGGGTATATTTGCAACAGCCTCATGTAACTCACTGTCAAAATCCAAACCTTTCGCTTCCATCGCCTTCAATCCTTTGGATTCAAGAATGGACTTAAATTTATGTTGAATAAGATTAAATCCTTCTTTCAAGACTTGTGCGTCATCCACATTCACATTGTTCAAAACAGCGCGATCAAAATCATCTAAAATTGGAAGTAAGTCCTTCAGAAGATTTGCATTCGCGTTAGAAATTAAGTTAACTTTTTCTAAATTCGTTCGCTTTCTCAAGTTTTCAAAGTCAGCACATAATCTCAAGTATCGATCATTCAGTTCCGCTAACTTTTCTTCTGCTGTTGGCTCCTGTCTTTCTATATTCTCACTCACTACTTCTTCTTGATTTTCCTGAATCAACTCGTTATTGCCCTCTATTTCTTCGTTGGATTTTACTTTACTTTTTGACATAATTAAAGGTTTGGCTCTATTCTGACAAAGATACTGCCATTATTGAATTCAAGACATGTCGTCAGCAATTAAGCGCCAAGAAAAGAAAAAATGTCAGTTTCAGAGAAAATATTAGCCAACAGCCTTAATTAAATGAAATTGAAAACAACACTAAATTTGACTTATCTTCGCAGTCCATGTATAGTAAAGAATTTGATCAAATAGTACAATTTAGACGCTCAAACCGTGCCTTCGATCCAACAGTGGAAGTACCGGAGGAAGTCATGACAAAAAGCTTGGAGCGAACAGTTATGTCTCCCAATAGCAGCAATATGCAATTATGGGAATTTTACTGGATTCATTCTCAAGATGAATTGACCAAATTTATTCCACTTTGCCTGGACCAACAAGCTGCCAAAACGGCAAAAGAAATGGTTGTCTTTGTGACTCGAAAAGACAAATGGAGACAAAGAGCAAAATGGAATTACCTTATGATTAAGAAGACCATCGACGGTGAGCCAGGTAAATTACAAAAAGGCGGATTAGCCTATTATAAAAAGGTAATGCCTTTACTTTATGCAAACGATGGTTTTGGAGTGATGTCACTGATAAGACAAAGCTTATCTTTTTTCGCAGGGCTTAGGAAACCGTTTTTTCGAACAGGGGGTGTCGCCAATCAGCGGATAATGGTTCATAAATCATGTGCCCTAGCTGCTCAAACGTTCATGTTATCTGTTTCGGCGGAAGGGTTTCATTCTTGTCCTATGGAAGGATTTGATGAAAAAAGAGTAAAAAAACAACTTAAGCTGCCGAGAGGAGCCGAAATCAATATGATAATCTCTGTCGGACTTGGAACAGAGGAAGGTGTTTGGGGACCCAGATTTCGATTACCGAATGAAGAGGTTATTTTCAAAAGGTAACAAAAAAAGGCCACAAATGTGGCCTTTAATAAGTTATAAAATAAATGAATTATTCCTCTGTTGTATTGGATTTTTTAGTAGCCTTAGCTTTCTTCACTGTTAAAAATAACTCCTCCTTACCATCTTGAACATCCATAACAATAGTGTCTCCTTCCAATAAATTTGTATTGATAATTTCTTCCGCAAGAGGATCTTCGATGTATTTTTGAATAGCACGCTTTAGAGGTCTTGCACCAAACTTTTCATCATAACCTTTATCTACTATAAAATCTTTCGCTTTGTCAGTTAGCTTAATCAAATATCCCAAACTATTTATTCTCGAATATAATTTATCCAATTCTAAATCGATTATTTTATGAATTTCTGGTCTGCCTAATGATTTAAACATGATCATGTCGTCAACTCTATTTAAAAATTCTGGCGAAAATGCTTTTCTCAAGGCATTCTGAATCACAGTTTTAGAATTTTCATCTCTAGAGTCCTCCTGCGATTTAGTACCAAAACCAACACCAGTTCCAAAATCAGCAAGCTGACGAGCACCAATATTCGACGTCATTATGATGATGGTATTTTTAAAATCTATTTTTCTACCAAGACCGTCCGTCATGTGGCCATCATCAAGAACTTGTAACAATAAATTGAATACATCAGGATGCGCTTTTTCAATTTCATCCAATAGCACAATGGAATATGGCTTTCTCCTCACTTTTTCGGTTAGTTGGCCTCCTTCTTCATACCCAACATATCCCGGAGGAGCACCAACAAGTCGTGAAATAGAAAATTTCTCCATGTATTCGGTCATATCCATTCGAATAAGTGAATCCTCTGAATCAAATAAATTTTTCGCCAATACTTTGGCAAGTTGCGTTTTACCTACTCCCGTTGGGCCCAAAAAGAAAAATGAACCAATAGGCTTATTAGGATCCTTCAATCCAGCTCTATTCCGTTGTATGGCCTTCACTACTTTTTCAACGGCTTCATCTTGACCAATGACCTTACCGCGAATTGACTCGGCCATTTTCACAAGCTTTCCTGTCTCGGTTTGAGAAACTTTCGTTACCGGAATACCGCACATCATAGAAACTACATGAGCGACATCCTCCTCAGAAACCAATATTTTATTATTTTTCGATTCTTCTTCCCATTTCTTTTTCGCTTCCTCTAACTGCTCTTGCAGTTTACGTTCAGAGTCTCTCAGTTCAGCTGCCTTTTCGTATTGTTGCGATCGGATAACTTCAGCTTTCTGATCCTTCAACGCCTCTACTTTCGCTTCAATATCAAGAATCTCTTGTGGTACGTTTATATTAATAATATGCACTCTTGAACCTACTTCATCCAAAGCGTCAATTGCTTTATCTGGTAAATGCCTATCTGTAATGTAGCGTTCAGTCAATTTCACGCAAGCGGAAATCGCCTCAGGAGTATAACTCACAGAATGATGATCTTCGTAACGCTCCTTTATATTATGCAAAATCTGTATTGTCTCATCAATGGTGGTTGGTTCGATAAGTACTTTTTGAAATCTCCTCTCTAATGCGCCATCTTTCTCGATGTATTGCCGGTATTCGTCAAGAGTCGTCGCTCCAATTGCCTGCATTTCACCGCGTGCTAAGGCTGGTTTAAACATATTTGACGCATCCAAAGACCCACTTGCGCCGCCAGCACCGATAATGGTATGTATTTCGTCTATAAATAAAATAACATCTGTATTTTTTTCGATTTCTTGCATCACTGCTTTTATTCGCTCTTCAAATTGACCGCGATACTTTGTTCCAGCAACCAATGAAGCTAAATCCAACGAAATAATGCGCTTGTTGAATAAAACTCTAGATACTTTTCGTTCTACAATACGAATAGCTAAACCTTCAGCTATGGCACTTTTTCCAACCCCAGGTTCGCCGATTAGAATAGGGTTATTCTTTTTACGTCTAGAAAGTATTTGACTAACTCTCTCAATTTCTTTTTCTCTACCAACGATAGGATCTAATCTTCCGGCCTCCGCCATTTTAGTCAAATCGCGTCCAAAGTTATCTAATACTGGCGTCTTGGACTTCGGATCAGAAGGCTTTTTTGGTGTAGAAAAAGATTCCTCCTCGTCACCACTGCCTGGGAATTCTGATTTCGGGGATTTTTGTTCATCTGACATCGACTCGTATTCGTCTTTTGCGTTTTCGTACATAATTCCGTATTTATTTAGTAATTGACAAGCCGCACAATCCTCGTATCTCAAAATGGTAAGAAGTAAGTGTTCTGTGCCTATAATTGGTGATTTAAATTGTTTTGCTTCTAGGTAGGATTGTTTAATAATATTTTCCGTTTGTTTCAACAGAGGCAAGTTGGTATTTAGTAAATTATTTACACTTGACTTAGACAATACCTTTTCCAATTCTTTTTTCAGCTGAATAAGATCTAATTGAAATTCATTCAACATTTGAATCGCCTTACCTTCGTTTAATTTCACCATACCTAACAAAAGGTGTTCAGGACTTACGAACTCATTTGACAAACGTACCGCTTCCTCTCTACTATAGGAAATCATATCTTTTACTCTTGGAGAAAACTTCGCTTCCATAATCTATTTCTACAATTCACAAATATAATCTTTAATTTTCAATAGCTAATTAGATTTATCCACAATAGATCACCTGATTTTGTTAGTAAAAACCTGCTCGGGATATCACCAAAGGCTCACTTTTACATTAACTTTGGAAGCTTTGAAAATCAAAGCGTAAAAGGAACAAATTAGCGGTTATGGCAGAAGGAGAAAAAATTATACAAATTAACATTGAAGATGAAATGAAATCAGCCTACATCGATTATTCGATGTCGGTTATCGTTTCAAGAGCTTTACCAGATGTTCGGGATGGATTCAAGCCAGTTCACAGACGCGTATTATATGGTATGCAGGATTTGGGAGTTTATTCGAATAGACCCCATAAAAAATCTGCAAGAATTGTTGGAGAGGTTTTAGGAAAATATCATCCACACGGTGATAGTTCGGTATATGATACAATGGTTCGTATGGCACAACCCTGGTCACTGCGTTATCCATTAGTAGATGGTCAAGGTAACTTTGGATCTGTTGACGGAGATAGCCCTGCTGCTATGAGATATACAGAGGCCAGACTTCGAAAGATCGCTGAAGAGATGTTAGATGATTTGGACAAAGAGACTGTAGACTTTACGCCAAATTTTGATGACAGCTTGACAGAACCCTCTGTTATGCCTACTAAAATCCCAAATCTACTAATTAACGGCGCTTCCGGAATAGCCGTAGGTATGGCAACGAATATGGCGCCACATAACCTAACAGAAATAGTTGAAGGAACAATAGCATATATCAACAATAGAGACATCGATGATGAGGAATTGTTGCAATATGTCAAGGCTCCAGATTTCCCAACCGGCGGTATAATATACGGGTACGAAGGTGTTCGAGACGCCTTTTTAACGGGTAGAGGACGCATAGTCATCAGAGGAAAAGCAGAAGTTGAAGAAGTAGGAGGGCGTGAACAAATTATTGTTACTGAAATTCCTTACCAGGTAAATAAGGCAGAGATGATTAAAAAAATCGCTGAACTTGTTAACGATAAAAAAATCGAAGGTATATCTGACTTGCGTGACGAATCCGATAGAAACGGGATGCGCATTGTATTCGAAATAAAACGCGATGCCATTGCGAATGTAGTTCTAAATAAACTCTATAAATATACTGCCTTACAAACTTCCTTCTCCGTAAATAACATTTGCCTGGTCGATAGAAGACCTCGCATGATGAATTTAAAGCAACTTATTCACGAATTTGTCGAGTTCAGACACGAGGTTGTAATCAGAAGAACACGCTACGAGCTAAAAAAGGCTGAGGAAAGGGCACATATACTTGAAGGATTAATCATTGCCTCTGACAATATCGACGAAGTAATCGAAATAATAAAAGCATCCTCAAGTCCAGACGATGCGCGTGAAAAACTTGCTATAAGATATGGCTTATCTGAAATTCAAACGCGTGCGATAGTAGACATGCGATTAAGGCAGTTGACAGGTCTTGAACAAGATAAATTGCGTGCTGAATACGATGAACTAATGACCTTGATTACTGATTTAAAAGATATCTTGGAAAATGAAGCCCGAAGAATGGCGATTATCATTCAAGAACTTGAGGAGGTAAAAGATAAATATGGAGACGCTAGAAGATCGATCATAGAATATTCAGCGAGTGAGATGCGCATGGAGGACCTTATCGCCGACGAAGAGGTGGTGGTAACTATATCACATGCGGGATATATCAAACGGACAAACCTTACAGAATACAAAGTTCAGAATAGAGGTGGTATGGGTTCAAAAGGATCCGCTACCAGAGACCTAGATTTCTTGGAACATCTTTTTGTGGCTACCAACCATAATTATTTACTGATTTTCACAGAAAAAGGAAGATGCTTTTGGATGCGTGTATATGAAATACCTGAAGGCAATAAATTATCTAAAGGAAGAGCCATACAAAACCTTATAAACATTCCTCAAGATGATAAAGTAAAAGCCTATGTTAAAGTGCAGGACCTTACAGACAAGGAATACACCAACAATAACTTCATTATCATGTGCTCGAAGCATGGAGTTATCAAGAAAACATCTTTAGAGGCGTATTCGAGACCACGATCAAACGGAATCAACGCAATTACTATTCGTGATAACGATGAACTATTAGAAGCTAAACTAACCGATGGAACGAATGAAATTGTGTTAGCGACTAGTTCAGGAAGAGCAATACGATTCAATGAATCTACCGTCAGACCTATGGGTAGAAATGCCTCTGGTGTTCGTGGAGTATCTCTTGCCGATAAAAACGATGAGGTAATTGGAATGATATGCGTGGAAGACATATACTCTACTATTTTGGTTGTTTCTGAAAAAGGATACGGCAAGCGCACCTTCTTAAATGATCCAGAAGATAAAGAACCTGTATACCGAATCACCAACAGAGGAGGAAAAGGGGTGAAAACATTGAATATCACCGATAAAACAGGTAGGTTACTGTCTATTCAAAATGTTTTCGATGAAGATGATTTAATGATTATTACAAAGTCAGGTGTTACCATTCGAATGCACGTCGATTCAATTCGTACCATGGGAAGAGCCGCGCAAGGCGTGAAACTCATCAACTTGAGAAGCAATGCTGAAATCGCTGCAATAGCAAGAGTTCCGAGAAGCGAAGATGAAGAAGAAGAAATTGAATTAGTGGAAGGTATCATTCTACCAATAGATGACGTAACGACTGGTGACGAAGAAAGTGGCACAGAAATTGAAAACGCAGAGGAATAATTAAATACCTTTATATAAAAAATATCTTATGAAAAAATTCTTGTTCTCGTTGGCAATAGGATTGAGTTTTTCAACTTTTGCTCAAAAGAAATTCATTACGGATGCTGCATTAAGTATGCGAAAATACAATCCGATGGCTGGTATTGACGCAGCAAAGAAAAATGTTGAAAAAGCAAAAGAATTTATCGATCAAGCAGCTGTGAGTCCTGAAACGATGAACGATCCTAAAATGTTTTTGTATCAAGGTCAAGTCTATTTCGCTTTGACAGAAATCGCCATGATGGAGAAAATGAGTGGGAAGGATGCAGATGATGCCAAGATTGAGGAGTATGCGGCAACTGCAGAGAATGCCTTCAAAAAAGTTAAGGAAGATCCTAAGAAAGAATATGTCCAAGATGTTGCTGACTTTTTTAGCCCAAAATTGTTGTTCGCACTGTCGCAAGGAGATGCTGCAACACAAAAATTACAGAAAGATTCTGATGACATTAACGCAGATCCTAAGTTAACAGCACAAGAGAAAAAACAAAAGATTGATGACTTAAAAATCAATGAGTACGCAAACGCAGCAACGTTTTATACTATAGGTTTGGGTTACAAAAAAATGATGAGCGAACAAGATGCAAATCTAGAATATGTGACATCGCAATATTTATCGGCAGCCGTTGGGGAGATGTTAGATAAAAAACAAGTGGATAAAGCGCTGGAATTAGGACAAATGGTTTACAGTGTGATTCCAAAAAATGTAAATGTTCTCATATCACTTATTAATATACATCTCCAGAAAAATGACATTGCCTCCTCTGAGAAATATTTAAATGAGGCGCTAGCCATTGACCCCAGCAACAAGCAGTTGTATTATGTACTTGGCACTGCATATATGGACTTGAAAGATTATGAAAAGGCTGAGCAAGCTCTATTAAAAGCCCTCGAAATTGATCCACTTTATGGTGAAGCACAATACCAATTAGGCGCTCATTATGTTAATTGGGCAAAGGATATTCAAACACAAATGGATGAATTAGATATGAAATCAACTCAATACAAAGAGCTAGACAAACAGTTTTTCGATAAATATAATAAAGCACTTACACATTTAGAGCCATGGATAGCTGCTAACCCAAAAGAATGTTCAGTTTATAACGTCATTTCTGGAATATATTACAGATTAAAAAACGATGAAAAAGATGCTGAATACCAAGCTAAGTTCGCAGCTTGTAAAAAGCAATAATATCCGGAGAGACTGTCGTTAGGACAGCCTTTTTTACTGTTCCGCCCAGCGAATACTGATTTTACGACGATATTTCACCGTTAAAAAAAATCCATCATGATTTAAAGAGGTGAATTTACTGTCCCCTACCTCAAAATTATCTCTGATAATGCATTGAATACTTCGCATTGAGCTACTCTCTTTGCAGCTGTGTTTCCAAAAAATAGACCTTAATAATTTCTTAATTTCAAAAGTATTTTTTTTGAAGTTTTGTAACCTGAAGTAAACTTTTCACGTATTCCGAGTCAATAACAAACTCATGAAAAAACCCATTTTCAAAATTGCCCTGCTTATGGTTCTAGTTAGTGGGGCTAGTGAACTTTTAGCTGGAGAAGGAAAATCCTACAAAATCCAAGAACACGAAAATAAGGTAGATTACATTATGGTTGGCAAAGGAGAGACCTTTTATGAGTTATCGAAGCGTGCAGGGATTACGATGAGTCTACTACGAAAATACAATGAATTTCATCCGAATAAAGATATTTTAGAAGAAGGGGATATTTTATATATTGAACCTAAAAAAAATAAGTCAAAAATAAACAAGCAACATATAGTTAATCAACACACCACCCTAAGAGAAATAGCTCAAAAAGAAGCT
>CAMDLY010000051.1 GCA_945902115.1 Lishizhenia tianjinensis
AAAGTTACCATTAATCATAACGGCTACCCCTTTCCCGGGCTTGTAGATTAGAAGAATATCATCTTTAATTTTAATATCGTCTGAAAAATAACTTTTAAACACTTTCTTCTGTTCCTCAGTTGCTTTACCTTGACTAGCTTTTGCAAAACCTTCCGATACGGATTGATTAAACTTATCTCGAGTTACTTTGTTCGAGATGATTTTAATATTTATCGTTTGAATCTCGTCAGTATTGATGATTTTATTTGCATCCGAAGATTGATTAGGTAGGTACAAAGCACCAACATACAAATCAAATCCATATTTTTGTCTCAATCCAGCACCATTGTATGTTAGGACATCGCCTTTTACATCTAAATTCTTTTTGAATGTTGCACCTGAAACAGTAATGTCTTGAGCATTTGCAACAAAACCCAAGAATAAAAATGCCACTCCTAAAATCTTTTTCATATTTATATTTTTTCGATTTAAAAACAATTATCGCGCTAAAATAAGCAATTAATGAATTTTTAGCTATTTTCGTTAAAAAAATTATCTCATGAGTATTTCGTTAATCCTTTTTCTCACCGTTGGTTTATTACTAATTGTACTTGGTTTTCTTGTAAGAAGAGACGGCAAAAAGTCTTCTGATGCAAAAAATCATGGTTATGGTTTAATTGCTATTTATCTTGGTTTTTATTTCCTTATCATAGGTGCCTCCCATACTTTTTTACACAAGCAAGCTTGGACAGATGACAGTAAGCAACTTTTCTTATTGATTCTTTCAGGATCGACTGGTTTTTTTGCACTACTTTTCGGAATTGGTATGCTTCTGAGCTCATTGAAGGGGGGGTCTAAAATTGGAACGCTAAGTGCCGCTTTGTGGTCTGTTGGAGCTATAGGAATATCGTTTGTAGTTATCTCGAAAATTAGTAAAATGAATGAAGGTTGGACCAAAGAAAATAGAAACGAGATTAAGAATAGATGTGAAAGTAAAGGAGACTATGATTGTGATTGTCAGATTAGTTACATTATCAAAAAATATCCAAACAAAGTAGATTACAACGAGAAAATGGGCAACGAAACCAAATATAAAGACAAGTCAATCATGGAGGAATACTTAAAAAAGAATTGCCTAAAATGTGATTCGTTAAAGATGCAGCGTGAAACCCAAAAAATAGGCGAAGGGAATCAAGGTTTACCTGCAGATTTCTAATTCAACGTAGTAAAACAACATAAAGGCCAATCTTCATTGGCCTTTTTTTATGATTATTCATTCGGCGCTAACTAATTCTCCCTTACTGCGCGCAATAATAGTTGAAGCTGTGCAATAACCTAAGAAATAGTAACTAGTTTAATGTTGTGTTATCTATAAGTTTAATATTTTTTTGAGTGTGCGCTTTCTTACCACCAATAGTTAAAATTATAATCCTAATGAAAATCCCAAATTGAGTTAATATTTTCATTTGCCATTCTTTTTCCTTGATGAAAAAGAATCACCACGAAGTAGCAGCGAAGCTAAAAAATCAAGGCTCTGAATTTATTTTTGTTCGCAAGTTATTGTTAAACATGTATTTACAACTCGCAGCGAACAATTTTAACTCCTTTCTGAAACTGAAATTTTTTAAAAATGTTCTTGCAGAAATTTTAAAAATTACCAGTTTCAGTTCAGTAGCTAAAACCAGGAAATTCAAGTCCCAAGATTGTTCGGTATTATTCACAAAATAGCACTCGCTTCGATTAAATTATTGATTTTCAAAATTTAAGTATTTTACTGGTACGATTGCGAACACTCAATATAACTTTTAATAAAAGCGATTATGGACGTATAGTTTTTATTGTTTTTTTATTTTCTACTGTTATCCCCGAACCTTCGGCAAGCATTACTGAAGTTGGTTCTTGGGTATTTAGAAACTCAAATCTCCTCCCATAAACTGATCCGAAGTCTACATTGATTACAAACTCTTTTACTTCATAAGCTCTCCACTTTGGATGTGTCACTTCGTATTCGGTAGTTTTAAAATCGTTAATTTTAGTGTATCCCCAGTAATGTTCAGTAATAAATTCCGTTTCACTACCCAGTCCAATTTCAAAACTTTCGATGCTTGAAGTGACTTGAAATACATTCTCTTTTCCTGCTTTCGTCCAAGAGTATACTACTGTTCTTGCCTGTTCGTCTTCACTCCATTTGTGGCTCATAGGCAAGGTCTCATACCTTTCATTATAGAAGGTGTTTGCCACGAAAGTCAAGGCTCTTTTGGGTACAATTTCCTTGATAAAAACAACCCCGCGTTTCCATTCTCCATTTTCAAATCTCTTCACGTAAAACCGCAAATTTACTTCCTCGAAGTTTACGTGCCACGGGATTTTTATGCCTAATAAGCGTGTGTTTTTAAACATAAATCCAATTAAACTAGCGAAACATTTGCCGTTCCATAAATCCAATTCCGTTCCTGCTGGAAGAAATTCAGTTAAACACTCTTTGTCAATGGCATAATTTGCTATTGCAAGTTTTCTCCATTCTGCTCTCAAGAAGCTCATTTCTTTTCTGTTTTAAAGTGGTACAACATTTCTCAATCGGAAAAATGCAGTTTTTAAGTTCATTTACTTTATTTCCTTCAAAATCGGAAGTTTTTATTTTTTTTATATCAAAAGACCCCCTTTATCTCCTCATTTTTAATCTGAATCGTTGTAGGATCGAAGTTAAATTTATTTTTAAGCACTGTGGAATAAACACTCCTAAAATCAGTCTCAAAAATTAAATCGCCGCGATCTAAGTTGGCTAAATTTGGATTTTTACCGATTATCTTTCCTTTGTTGTTGCCACCAATTATCATCATAGGACCGGCAGAACCGTGGTCGGTACCCGTCCCGTTTTCTTGAACCCTACGTCCGAATTCTGAAAAAACAACCAAGGTGACACGGCTGAGTAAGTTATTATTTTTCATGTCCATATAGAAAGAAAAAATGGCATCATTCAACATACTTAACTGCCTTTTATGGCCTTGCAGTTGGTTATTGTGCGTATCAAAGCCTCCCATAGAGGTATAATAAATTTTAGAATTCAACCCGCCTTTGATCAATTTTGCCATCCACTCCAAATTTTTAGCTAGCAGGTTATTGGCATATACTTCATTGTAGTTTTTTGCTTGTTGCAAGGCTTTACTGATTTCTTCCATGCCTTCTATGGAGGCATATTGCAGTTTTCTAACAAAATCCAATTGCGGGTTTTCTGAAAGTTTTATTGCGCCTTCCGAGTTGCCGGATACTTGTATTCGGCTCAGGTCACCTATTGTTAATCCTCTGGGATTATCAGCTTTCAGCGCAAGATTATCCACCTTATCAATATTGAGGGACGCCAAGCTGTCGTCTTTGCATTGAATATCTAAAAATCTACCTAACCACCCGTGATCCAAATATTGATTGCTCTCAGAGGCAGTTTGCCAAATTTCTTGACTCCTAAAATGTGAGCGATTTGGATTTGGATACCCCACATTTTGTAAAATTGTCAAATTTCCATCTTGCGATATTTTCGCTAAGTCTTTCAGCGCTGGATGAAATCCAAGCCCATTGATCGCATTTAGCACCTCACTTTTTGAAATACCAATCGTTGGTCGATTTTCATAATACAGCGGGTCATTAAAGGGAATAAAGGTGTTTAAGCCATCATTTCCCCCATTTAATTGTATAAATATCAACACATTATCTTGTGAATCATCAAGTCCTACAACTAAGTTTTGGGCCGTTAAAAAATTCGGTAAAAGCAACAATCCTGATGTTCCGGTGGCAGTAAGCTGCAAAAATTTTCTTCTATCCATGGCTTAAATAATTTGAAATTCAGGAGATTTAGCTATATATTGATAGACTCTCAATACCCTTTGTATCGCATTTTCGGCTTTGGGATCAAAATCATAGGTCAACAATTGATTGAGCTCGGAAAGCATATCCGCATTCGTTTCAAAAACCATTTGTCGCGTGAGTTCCTCTAAAATGGAATGTGCGCTGCTTGTATTTTTTAGCTTTAATTTAGGCACAAAAGAAATCTTTCCCGCATCAACCTTTTCTAAGCGTTTGTTTAAGTTCTTTTCAAACCGTGGGTTTCCGTCAATGACAAAATCTATAAACTGATTTCTATCGGTGTAAATTTGAGAGGTCAGCCAATCTTTTCCACCTTTCCATCCTTTCACGTTGGGCTGTTCATACACATCCATCGCTTGATTTTTAAGTATAAAAGCCATCAATTTGTAATTGGGCGACAATTCCAACTCGTGGTGGACTTGTAAGAGGAAGGTGAGTGGGTTTTTTATCTGATTTCCGCCTGTTGGATTTTGACATTCTTCGGTAAAAAGGATCTTAAAAAATGGTTTAAGTTCAAAATTATGTTGCTTTAAAATACCCCCGTATTTGGTAATAAGTACTTGGGATGGATTGTCATAAAAAAACCACTTCAGTAACTTTTCAGCCAAAAAATAAGGCGTATTGGGTTGTTCAAAAATGATATCTAGTACCTCATCAATCTTGAAATTCCCTGACCTGCCAAATACCGTTTTGTTGGAATTGTCTTTTAACTTTGGTCGATAGGCTCCTTTTTCTTTGCCAAACGAAAGTCCTGCTAGAGAAAGAGCCGTGTTTTTGATATCACTTTCGGTATAATTTCCTTCGCCCAAGGTGAAAAGCTCGAGGAGTTCCCTTCCCAAATTTTCATTTATTTTCCCTTTTTGATTTTGTTGATTATCCAAGTACTTAATCATCGCGTTAGAGTAAACGATTTCTTTAACAAGAGTTCTGTAATTTCCCAAGGCATGGGTGTTGATGGTTTCGTAATACTTGAAAATCCAATAGGGTAATTTTACCGCTTTCAGTGTCACCACAAAGTGATTTTGAAAAAACATATTGATTTTCTCTTGCACAGGGGAATCAGCACCGTTGCATCGTTCAAGAATATATGCTTTCCACTTAAAGTTGATTTGATCTAACTCTTGGTTAAGATTTTTTTTTTCCTCTTTACTTCCTTTTTTAGTAGATTTTTTCAAGGCATTTATCTCAGCCAAGGTTTTTGGACTGTTGGCAATAAAGTCAGGTTCTTTCAAAGAAACTGTTTCCTTAAGCTGACTTTCAATATATCCGTTTAAACCCAAAGACTCAATTTTCGGGCTTGCTTTGGTAGAAAAAGTGAGTCGAAGTGAATTCAGGTGATTAATATCCATTTATAAAAATATTTAAATTCTGTGTTGTTGAAATACGAACTTGTCTCAAATAGCAAAAACCGTTCTCAAAATGCAAACTTATTTCTTTAATGCCCATAACTTGGATGCATATTGACTTTCTTGATCTTTATAAACGCAAAGTACTGTGATTCGTGACGTTAAATTATCTTACTTGATAGGCTTACTACTAATTATCTCCGTTCATATATTTTGCGAGGAGACTGTGAAAATGATGTACGCCTTTTTCTTTATTTGGTGAAAATCTTCCTGCTTTGTAAAACCGTGATTGAAGCCCTTTATGAACCCCTTCTACGACAAATTCGTCCTCCCGTTCAACTTTATCCAGTAAAGCACCAGCACCAGCAGACAGTTTGGTTTCGTCATACACATAGGAAATAAATGAGACCCTTGTTTTATTCATCCCCACAGGTTTTACCATGTTGATGGATAAACCCCAAGGATAGAAATTGAACATCATATTCGGGAATATCCAGTAATAATATGCGGCAACATTTTTTCCGAAATCGATATGTCCTTTCGGTAAATCGAAAACCTCTTCCCCACTCGTTGAATACCCTATTTGTAGGTTAGTATGCGCGTAGACTTCAGTGACATAGTTGTTATAGTCTAGTACTTGATTTAAATTTTCATGAACAAATGGTATGTGGAACCCTTCCAAGTAGTTGTCACAATAAAGGGCCCAATGACAATTAATTAAATACTCTTTGCTCATTGATGCATCTAGTTTGAATTCATTCAATGGAAGGAAACCAACTCTCTCATTCATGACCTCAATGACTTCTGAAAAATCGAATGCTGGATCTAATCCAACGAATAAATGAGGGCCTAAATTTTTGAGAGAAAATTCATGTAAGCTATCGCAAGGTCTTGGGAAGTCCATGGCATCTGTAAATTCCGGCATAAATTTAAATTTTCCGTCTAAATCAAATCTTCTCCCGTGGTACTTGCAGTTCAATGTTTTAACCTGTCCTGGATTATGTATAACTATATTGCCTCTGTGTGTGCACACATTGGTAAAACATTTAGCCTTATTTTCTTTATCTCGGACCACTAATAAGGGTTCCGATAAGTATTGATCGAGTAAAACAAACGGGTGTACACTCCCCGGTAGAGGAATTAGCGTGTTCTCGTCTCCTATCCATTGCCAGGATTTTAAGAAAACCATCTCTTTCAATCTTTCAAAAACCTCCTCACTTCTGTAAAACTCAGCAGGTAGCGTTTCTGCTTGTGTAATGTCTTGATTGATATAAAATTTATCCATATTTGCTATACTTGGGGACTTAAAAGTAAATACAAAGGTATTATCAAAGTTGGTAAAATAAATCCTTAGAAAACGTATCGGTGAATTTAACAGAAAAATTAGACGCATTCAATAGATAGCAAGTAGCGATGATAAAAGTGAGAATGCTTTTTTTCATTTTTTTAGACTTTATTATTGTGCTTACCATAGATCATTTGGCAAACTTTATCCATAGCCTTGAAAATTGCTAGGTCAAAATCGGGAGAAGTGGTTGTGCTCGTTAGGGTGACAACAGCGTTGAATAATAATTCATTTTCCTTTCGGTGAATTCGCTCTATGAAGTTTACCTTCTTAGTTCCTTTTTCAGACGATGAAACTAGTATTTCTTCGGTATTGAAATCTATGGCGAATAAGATGGTTTGGTTCATTTCTTTTAATCTGGTTTTTTAAAATTAGTGTAGATGACAGCGCCCAGTTGAACTAGTAGTTTTATTTTTACATCTATTTCCTTTCTTCGTTGTTCCGGTGCATTGAATTGCAGCACTTGATGACTTTTTGGTTGTGGTATTGTCGCAGCAATTGATTCCAACTCTTCTGCCATGTATTTTACAGGTGCAGCTATTCGACTTACTTCTATTGCAAGGTAGGCAGAGTAACTGAATATTCGAAACCTCACTGCTTCCGCCGCATGAATACGGCATAATATGATCGTATTCTAAATTTGAGGAGCTCCCACAACAATTACAAGTCCCACGATCTCTTGAGTAGACAATTTTTTTAGTTGTTTCAGAGATATACCTACTCTGTGAATAACAAGATAGAGTAACACATAGTAAGAGTAGAATTAAATATACTTTTCTCATTATTCTCATAGGTGCTAATTGTTTTTGATGGGGATTGTCAACTTGAAGATAGTGAAATTAAGTTTCGTATAATTTTTTTTTAGACTTTATTTTATTTAACGCTTCCAACTCAATTTACATTTTTTTTCGGTTTATCTCCCAAAATAAAAATCAACTCTCCTCCATTTATAATTTCATCGTAATTAATAAAATACCTCAGTAAAGGTTTGCCATTCAATACCATTTTTTGAATGTAGACATTTTTCACACGTTGATTCTTAACTGATATAGTAAAGGATTTGCCATTTTCTAAATTTATTGTTGCTTTATTGACCGATGGAGAGCCAATGGCATATTCATTAGAGCCAGGTGCCACGGGATAAAATCCTAACGCAGAAAAGATGTACCAAGCACTCATTTGACCACAGTCATCATTCCCTCCTAGGCCATCGGGTGTTGGCTTATACTGCATGTTCATTATTTTTCTTACTTGCTCTTGCGTTTTCCATGGTTGCTTCGTCCAATTGTATAGGTAAGGCACATGATGGGCTGGTTCGTTGCCGTGTACATACCCGCCAATGATCCCCTCTCTTGTGATATCCTCCGTTTCTGCAAAAAACTCATCCGGCAAATGCATGGAAAATAAGGTGTCTAAGCGCTTTGCGAATTTATCCTTTCCACCCATTTTTTCTACTAGCTCCATTGGATTGTGCGGCACAAAAAAACTATAGTTCCAACTGTTTCCCTCTATAAAACCTTGGTCATGTGTTGCCAAAGGATTAAAATCAGCTTTAAAAGAGCCATCTGCCATTTTAGCCTGCATGAATTGATTGACAGGATTAAAATTATTTTGCCAGTTATTTGAGCGTTTCATGAAGGTATCGTAGACATCCTGTCTGTTTAACTTTTTTGCCAGTTGCGCGATACACCAATCGTCATAAGCATATTCCAGCGTGTTTGAAATGGAAACAGCACTTTTCTCTGAGGGGATAAAGCCTGCATCTATGTAATCACCTATGCCTTGATAGTTCCTACGGTTTGCTGTTGTTACACAAGCATTTAATGCTTCATTTGGGTCCCCGCGGTAAGTGTTTTTGATTATGGCGTCTGCAATGACAGAAACACTGTGATAACCGCTCATACACCAATTGTCGTTGGAATAGTGCGACCAAATGGGCAACATGTGTAGTGTGCTTTGATTGTAATGTGCCAGCATCGACGAAACCATATCACTGTTTCTTGAGGGCTGAATGAGGTTAAACAAAGGATGTAATGACCGATAGGTATCCCACAAGGAGAAAGTACTGTAGTTTACAAAACTTTTTGCCACATGCGTGTTTTGATCAAGGCCTCTATATTCTCCGTTAATATCTGTATAGGTTGTTGGGTTGATAAAAGTATGGTACAAGGCCGTGTAAAAATTTATCTTCGTATCCTCGGAGGCCTCTATGTTGATTTTATTTAATTCTTCATTCCATAAATTCTGGGCATTGGCTTTTACCCTTTCAAAATCCCAATCCTTAATTTCTGCTCGCATATTCTCTAATGCGTTGTCCTGACTGACAGATGATAGCGCAAATTTTATCTTTAGCTTTTCTCCTGCTAGGGTGTTAAAATCAAAATACATACGTATTTTTTCTCCCGCTATTTCAGGGAAATTATTCGTCTCGTCAAATTTTCTCCAAAAGCCTTTATAGACATTTTTGATACTGGATTTTTCTTGTCCGTACTTCGCAAAAGGTTTTGAGAAAGACATGGCAAAATAAACCGTTCTCGTTCTTGCCCAACCATTGGTTTGTCTATAGCCGGTTACCAATGTGTCATTGATAACTCTAACAAAGGTCCATACGTTTTTATCGTCGTAAGTGTATATGCCCGAAATCAAATCTAGTATTATATGACTCTCATCTGCTTTGTTGAAGGTATATTGATGCATGCCTACCCTTGTGCTTGCGGTCATTTCGGCGATAATATCGTCATCGTCTAGTTTAACTTTATAATAACCCGCCTCCGATACTTCATTGGCATGAGAAAATGCAGAACGGTATCCACTTTTAGTATTGGATGCAACACCAGGATTTAATTGAAGTTTACCTTGAGTCGGCATTATCAAGAAGTCCCCTAAATCAGAATGGCCTGTTCCGTTAAAATGTGTGTGACTGAAACCTACAATGGTTTTGTCTTCGTATTTGTATCCTGAACAATACCTGTAAATATCCTTGTTGTATTTCCCATTTTTTTCGTAGGAAAGAGTATCGGTATCTGGACTCAACTGCACCGCTCCAAACGGCACGGTAACCCCAGGATATGTGTGCCCCATTTTTTCTGTACCAATAATTGGTTTCACAAAGGGAATTAAGTTCTGTTGCGCAATAGCATTGGATAAAATGAAAAAAATAATTATGACCGAGCGCTCTTTCATTTTTTATAGGGTATTACTCAAAATTAAATCTTTTTTTCGCTTTCATTTGACATAGAAGCGAATGATATCTAGGTTAAAAAGCAAGCAACTTATAGCGTTAGGTTTTTCTTCTACAAAATTAACGTAATACTTCCCCTTACACGATGTCGGTTATTGTCCTTGTCGATCCAATCAACGATGTATGTATAAACCCCCATTTGACATTTATTCCCATTGAAGGTGCCATCCCACGGGTCACCGGTAGAGGTAAAGATCCTTTCCCCCCAGCGGTTGAATATGCTGAAGGTATGGGAGATCGGGTTTTGAAATACCGGATACCATAAGTCGTTCGTGCCACTGCCATCTGGGGTGAAGGAATTTGGTGCATAAATGGTAAACGCGGAACAATCTAACATATATAAATCTAAGGTGACTGTTGAATCACAGCCATTGTCGGCAACCAAAGGCAAAACATAGATCCCAGAAGTAGTTAAGGTATCAAAACCAAACACAAAAGGGACTCCCATGCATACAGTATCATAAATAGAAACTTGATAGGTTGCATTAAAGAATAAACTTAGCACATTGATTGAATCACAGCCATTGACTGTAGTCGTGGTATCAAAGTACACCCCCTCTTGCATATACGTATTGCCATTAAACGTATACGACGTGCCCTGACATAAGTAAACTTCTTGATTGACCACGACTGGCGTTATCACAAAAATACTTGTCGTTATGATGCTATCACACCCGTGGATACTTTGGATGGTATCTTGATATTGCCCATTCTCCGAATATTCATTCCCGTTGAATAAATATGTTTCCCCTTGACATAGAGTGGCATTTTGAAATCCATAACTTGGATTGACATAAAAACTTAGGGTACTAAGAATGACCGAATCGCAGCCCATTACCGAGATCAACGAATCCGTATAAGTCCCCGCAATACTCTGCATTGCCCCACCCAACAAAATACTGTCTCCCTGACAAATCGCAACGGATAGTGGTATGGTGAGCGGAACACATGGATTTTGGCATCCTGAGGCATCAATGCTTAAAGTTTGGGGACAAGGTTCATCTGTAATATTTATTGTGTAAATGCCTTGAATGGCTGCCACATAAGAAACTTGTTGTCCTGAGCCCACTGAAGAAGATTGCACAATCTCGCCAAGAGGATTAGTAATGGTGTAATCGTAGAGCTGATTCAAATAACCGGAAACTCCTCCACTCAATGAAAAGCTCAAGGTACAATTGCTGTTATCGTATGAGTTCGGTGCGACGAGTGGGGAAACGAATACCACAGGGGCACCATCGGCTACCGTGGTTGTGCGGCAACTAAATTGCCCCCAATTATTGGATAAATCCCCCGCAGGAGACAAATAGTATACCGTATTATATAGCGGATTTCCAAATGTTCCAGATCCGTTTCCTGTATGGGAAAATGTACCGTTCGATTGTAAAGAATCAATAAAAGAAAACCCTGAATTATTTACGGGATTCGGCACTGTTGGGTAGCTGTGCAACAGATATCCTGGAAATAAACACCCTGGTAAGCTTTGGGTAGAATTTCCAATTCCGTCCAACATGACACTGGGTTGCAAGGTATTGCCAAAACATACAAGCGCCGTATCACCAATGATTACGTTGGTATATTCGCCATTACTTGCTGTAAATTCTAAATTACCTGCATCGGCTTCAATCTCGTTAATGTACTCGATAATATATTGTCCTTCATCGCCAGGTGAACCGCCGTCTAATTGAATTGCGTAAACAGTCCCTGAGTCCAAACAACACATAGATACCTGTTGACCATTAAAGGTGGCAGTACCGCTTAACACTGGGCTTATTGCGGGAGTAAAACGGGTGCCGTTTGTGGTAAAAGTCGCTGGTGCAAGACCACCATAGCAACTACTGCCATTTAATAATTCATAGATATTGAATCGCAGTAAATTTAAACCGAGATAAGCGCGAATACTTATTTCAACAGCACCTGAAGCTGGTGCTACAAAGTAATGCCATACTGTTTGATTTGCGCAGTTTGCCGGATTTGGATCAGCACTCGGCTCCCCGGCAAGGTATTCTTGACATGCAAGAACATTTGATCCAGCTACAGCTTGAAACGGTGGATTTACACCAACAGGAATTACAGGAACTTGATACAATGGATTTTGCATGGTGAGGCAAAGGATATCATTGCCTGGAGGGTTTTGACTAGGGTCTACCACACTTGGATCATGTACCCACGTTTTTATGGATTGTGGACTAAAGGGTGTTATGGCATCCGACGGGTCTACCATCCCGAAATATTTATACCCAGGCTCTAAACAACGTCCGAGAATCAAAGCATTGGGGTCTCCTCCTAAAAACCCGTTGGTACCACCTTCATCAGAGTCAATAAACGTGAGATTCGAACACAGATAATCTGCAGGAATCCCAGGTGCAAACAATTTGTTATACCCAAATAATGCCGCACTTTCACCATACAAAGCATTTTGATAGTCCGTTTCGAACGAAATTCGACCTTGTTGCGGCGCCACAAAATTTAACCACACACTTTCATTCATTACAGGGTTTCCGACAGATGGGTGCGGGTAGTCGTAGGCGTGATATTGTTCTGGATTAGCACTGCTGTGTGCTTGTCCTGTTTCCGCCGCGGTATTCCCTCCATCATAAGCACAACCAAAATTTAGGATGGTAGTGGCGGTGCTGTTTTGACCTGAAGAAATGGCTGCTGTCCCAAAAGCCACTGTGCTGGATAAACAGGGAATATCTTCAAGATTTGGTCCAGTTCCTCCTAATCCATTTACTCTTAGTTGAAAGTAACCGTTGTCGCTCATTTGATCTGAAGTAAATTGAATATAATACGTTTCTCCCGGAATTAACTTTTGATAAGATATGAGTGGAATGGGGTCACAAGCATTTAAGGTGATTTCTGCTTCTGGGTCAATGCCAAGTAAATCAATACCGTCTGAAAAGTTTATATGAGAAAGGTATTCAAATTTATCTTTGATAAGTACACCCGTCACAGGATGAATACCATCGGTACAATTACCCCCATCAGCGGCGTGATAAATCTGAAAATATGTCCCAATTTGGGTTCCAGCCAAATCCGAAGTGATTTCCACACCTCCTGAAGGAGGAGCGATAAATTTAGACCAAAGCGAGCCTGCATTTTGTACATCGTTCGCGGCGGGTTCATTCGGTTCAAGAGTGCCGGGGCACCAACCAAAAGTATAGGTGGTATTTAGGCTCAAGGCATTGGCGTTGCAAATATTGTCTTGCATATAATTTACGACGATGGGAATGCGGTCCACAATTAAATTAATTGTATATGTCTGATTACATCCGGCATCTACTGAATTGGCCATAAAAGTATACAGCAAAGATCCCCCTGCAGCCGGAACAGGCATTGATACATTTTGAAGGTTAGTTTGACCATCAACTAATCCTAGGATATCATAATTACCTAGATCATCATTTTCATAGGCCTCCCACGCAAGATTAATCGTGGAAGGAACGTTGGTTGGGCAGAGATAATCGTGATCAAAGAATAAGCCATTGCTTGGCGAGAAATTCGAGCTAGGAGAATTCATGATGTAGGGCCCGTTGTCATTGTTTCGATAGGCGTAATTAAAGCCAAAAATCCCAAATAAGGCCGGATTGTTATTCGAATAACCAACGGTGTTGTCTGTCCCAGTGAATTCCCAAACAAAATCAGAATTGCCTGAAAAAAAGCCGTCACAGTCTTGGTTAATTCCTACCTGAACTGAAAGAACGGTAACCCTGATGGTAGCTTGACACCAAACTGAAATACTCGCAAAAAATGCAAGGATAAAAAGTAGTAATTTTAGTTTAGGCATACATATAATCTCTTACTCAAAAAGCATCGAAAAGGGTTCTTCCATGTAGTTTTGAATATTTTCATAAAAGAAAATAAACTTATACCCTTCTCATTGAGTAGGTTACCCTTTTAAGTTTACTTTCATGATATTTCAGGCACGAGAAGCCATTCATTACTACAGGAACTTTCTCTACGCTCCCAAAAGCTAAAATACAATTATCAGATGGATTAGCAATAATTTTATTGCGAGTTTGTCTCCTTAAATATCCTTTATTTTTTCGCTGAAAATATTTGGTGATGTATTCGAATATAACGGTTTGCGTGTAGGCGCAAGGCCCAACTTTTACATAAATCGTTTCTCCAAAGATAAAACTTAATCTTTAATAAAAAATTGTTTCACCGAAGTATGATCTGGGATGGCGCTTGCTTGCTGTTGTGTGGGGTTCATTTTTTCACCTCCGAAGGAAGCAACGGAGTTAATTTATTCTTCAAATCCATTCGTTCGTGCAGAATTCTTGTTATCTCAATCGTTTGGTCCTCCAAAACACGATAGAAAATTATATGCTTTGAGGTAAGTTTTCCCTTCAGATCTTATATATTTTCGGATATGCATTGCCTATTTGTGGTTTCTTAGCGATTGTTGAACAGGCACTAATTATTAGTTTATAATATTTGTCCGCTTGGCTTTCAGACCATGAATCAACAGTGTAAGTCCAAATGTCAGATAAATCCTTAACAGCATTGTTCATTAATTTAAACTTTGCCATTTATTTCCTACTTGCTTTCAACATTTTTAAATGCTCGTCAGGGTCGAAATCTTCGGCTAAACCACTCTTAATACCTTCGTCAATCGCATGACGCAAAGCAATAATTTTCTGTTCCTCTTCTTCAAGTAGTCTTAATCCAGCACGAACTACCTCACTTGCATTTTTGTACCGACCTTCTCTTAAAATACTTTGAATAAATTGATCAAAATAACTACCCAAAGTAATTGATGTGTTTTTACTCATAACAACTAATTTTAGCAAACATACCAAATATTGGTATTATTTCAAAATATGTTTTGGGTATTCTTCGGGTATGGGCAATCCCACACAACGGTTTGCTGCTAGGCGCACGGCCTAACTTTTACATAAATCGCTGTTCCGAAGATAGAACTTTTTCTTTCAATTTTAACGTTCTTTCGAAGCCAAATATTGGGCTGGTGCTTAAGCAGTTGTTATAACCTTTTCATTATTTTTCCACACACACATATTGGAATTTTTATCTTAATTTTGCCCCCAATTTAACCAAGGCTAGTTCTATTTTCCTCTCTCTTCATTTGAGTCGACTTAAGACAAATCTTATAAAAAATCAACTCAATGAAGAAAAAAACAATCGTATTATTTTCACTATTTGCTTCTATTTCTGTCTCAGCACAGGAAGTCGTATCCACGCAAGGGGAATCTTACTCCAATGCAAGTGCAAAGATTGACTTTACAATTGGCGAAGTAGTGATTAACACAGGAACTGATGGAACCAACGAACTAACGCAAGGTTTCCACCAAACCAATTGGAACTTTGTAGGATTGGAGGATTATGCTCCCGACTATCAAGCCACTCTTTTCCCCAATCCAACGCAAGATGTATTGAACATCAAGACAAGCACGTTCGAAAATGTGACGTACACGCTGTATGACGCTCAGGGAAAACTAGTTATTCAAAACATTCTTACTGCAGAACAAACACCTAT
>CAMDLY010000052.1 GCA_945902115.1 Lishizhenia tianjinensis
TGGCTCAACTCCTTGTATCAAAACAAAAAACGTTGGGAACAGTGGAATCTTGTACAGCTGGGTTAATGGCGAACCAGTTAACCTCTCTTCCTGGTTCCTCAGCATTTTTTATGGGAAGTCTCGTTACCTACAGCAATGAATTAAAGGTAAGTTTAGCAGAAGTAAATCCCAAAACCATAGCTAGTTTTGGTTCCGTAAGTGAACAAACAGCCATTGAAATGGCAATAGGAGGCAGAATAAAACTCGGTGTAGACTATTGTATATCTACAACGGGCATTGCAGGCCCCGGTGGAGGAAGTGATTTGAAACCAGTTGGAATGGTTTGGATAGGATTTGCCTCAGAAAAAACTAGTTTTGCGCGTCAATTTCACTTTGGTGACAATAGGGAGAGAAATATCCTGATGACTGTACTTAGCGCGCAAAATCTACTGAGAATAAACCTGGATTAATACTATTTCTTAACCGGTAGTTTGTAGGTGTATTGTACCATGATCTGACGCGGTGATTCGATTTTCAACGGGCGAAGGGAATATGACCTATTGAAAATATTGCTACCAATTAATGCGAATTTATGACTCTCCGAGAGATTAAAGGAAATTCTTGCATCAAAAATCCAATTACCAAAGCGATGCGAATTGAAATAATCCATGTAACGCAAATCTTGTAGCCAATTGCCAATATCAGAGGTGGTATCAGTAGTTATCTCCTCAAAATCTTTAATAATGGCATCCATATTTACTATTTTTGAAAAATATTTTGCGCTTGCTCCAAAAGAAAATTTCTGGTTGTATGAATACTCCGCATCTAATTTCACATTGTGTAAAAATCTATACTTTAATATTCCCTTTTCTCCATCCAAAGAGGTTGTGTTATAAGTAAAAACGCGATTCATGGAATCCGTGGCATAAACGTAATCAGGAGTAAGGGTTTTAGGTACAATATAATTGTATCCCAATAAGAATGTCATAGACGATTTTTTTGAAAAGTTGGCTTGGCCGGCAAAAGATGCATCAATCCCGGAAACCCTGGACTCACCAGTATTCAGAAACATAAATCCAGCACTTTGTCCCAAGGTTTGAGGGTCGCCAGTTAATGCTCTCCAGATACCAAACATGTATTCGATAGTATTTTGATATTCTTGCCAAAATACGGCTACATCGAAATATCCCATTACGCCGCCTAACTTAATCCCCTGCTTAATGCCTATTTCGGCATTCCAAGAACTCTCAGGTTTTAAATTTGGGTTTGGAAAAACTCCAAAATTTCCAACACCCGTTTTTATGAATCTTTCTGTAATAGTAGGGAATCTAAATCCTTGACCATAAGATCCTCGTAAATAGGTCTCTTGATATAGTTTCAAGTTTGCACCAGCTCTGAATATAGGTTTGAATGCAGTAACTGTATCATTCAATTGAAAATATTCAAATCGACCACCAGCTGAAATATTTAGCGCCTTGTTGTATTTACTTTCTAATTGAGCATAAGCAGAAACATTCAACATTTGATTATTTGGCGACCCTGATCCTGCGTATATATTGGCAAAAGAATTGGTAAATGTCGATGTCAAACCTCCCACAAAATCCAAATTTTTCAATTCTTGGTAGCTTCTCTGAAACATATAATCTCCATAAAAAGTAGTTGACCTATTCGATTGATTCGCACTCATCTCGTTGTCAACATGCAAGATACGTGTGCGTAAATAATGCTTACCATCCGTTTGTGTTAGGAATTGAATAAATGGATCTATATTAAAAATTAATTGATCCTGCATGAAAATCGCCCCAGGATATGCCCGATAAAGCCCCGTCGAATCATTTAACCACGCCAATGGCATATTGGTATGCATCAACATAAAATTTCCATTTATACCGTAATTTAATCCACTAACTTTTTTCGATCGGTATCGAAGATTAAAATTCACTCGTCCTCTTTTGGATACCATTTCTTTCTCAGTGAAATTGGTTATGGTATCAGGAAATACAGTTGCTACGATAGAATCGGTAATTGGAGGTCCTATGTATCCATGGTCCATATTTAGGTTTCCACCAATCACCACATCTAAGTTACCATAGGCTTTGGAATGCAAGAAATTTATTCCGTGTATTCCTGGATAGTTACTCCACCAATTTGATCCGGTAACCGAAGGTGGGGAGTATGCTCCAGAGTAGACTACGATTTTGGTGAGAGGTTTGGATGTCGGATAAGCAGTTCTAATGTGCACAGAACCACTTAAAGCAGCACTGCCGGACAATACAGAGGCGGCACCTTTTATCACCTCCACTTGAGAAATATTCTCAACGGGGATAAACCCCCACTCTGGTCGGCCCGCATCACCTGACAACATTGGCATATCATCGACAATTACCGCTACTTTAGAACCTACCCCAAAAGTGAATCCACTGCCCCCTCTAATCTGTGGTTCTCCGTCTAATATGTTCAAGCCAGGGGTTTGATCCAAAGCGGTTTCAATACTCCTTGTGTTTTTATTTTCAATTAGCTCGGGACGAAGTACCAACATTGTCACTGTTTGTTCTTCGAGAGGCTTGTCGAACTTTCCAACTTTTAAATCGACTTGTTTTAGGTCTTTGATAAAACTCTTTAAGGTGATATCCAATTTTGTTGTTTCATTTGGCTGAACATCTACAGACAAGGTATCTGTTTGCATTCCCGTAAATCTTGCTATCAAACGGCAAGAGCCAGCAGGAACCGATAATTGATAAAACCCATTTCCGTCAGAATTAGCACCAATAGTAATGTCTTTGCGGAATATAACTGAGGCACCTGTTAGGTATTCTCCTTTATCATTCCGGATGTACCCTTCTATTTTACCATTTTGCCCAAAACAATGAAGGGCTGTAAAAACAGCCCAAACAACAACAAAAAATTTCATTTTAATCAAAGAACTATAAATTTATATCGGACGTTTTCTGTGCTAATAATGTAACATCCAGAAGGAAGAGAAATCCCTTGCAGATCAGACACTTTACCTTGCTTGAAGAAATTCCCATTCATGTTAACAACTTCGACCTGTCCATGAATATTGAAAAACGACAAGCCCCTGTCTTGTTGGTATGAAATACTTCCTACTAATGTCGAAATTTCTTGATTCGAAACCGACGCGTTATATATTAATTCAACGTCATCAATTAGAATTTCGTCATTATTAGATCCTCCTCCGGGAATTTTATTTGTCGAGAATGTGAGTAAAAGGAAAGCGGGCACCGTTGAGGGACCACTGTAAACAAAAGGAGTTGAAATTCGCAACCATGAACCATTGGTTCTAGCATAATTTCTTTCTGCTCTCGCTACCACATATGGCGCTGAATTTGCATCTACTGGATCCCGTAGGTCATAAGAATCGTGTAAAATTGCATGTATACGAGCCGAATCTCCAGCATTCGCAGAGGTATATTTCACCCAAAAAACCAATGAATCAGGTGAATCAGTCATCGCCTCAGAAAAAAGTGTATCACTTATAGATGAGAAATTGTAGTTCGCTGGATCGCTAGCAGAGGTGCTACCCATGTTTATCCTCCCCAAGGTTAAATTTCCATTCGCAATTATTCCAAAAGTAGATTTTGACCAAACTCTAGCACAATATTGACCGGTGGCACCTGCGCGAATAGCCGTAGATCGTTGAACTTGTTGAGAGGCAAAGGAGAAAAAGCTGCCTTGACCACTTTTAAAACCATTCCAATTCCTTGGTTCTTCATTGGCGCTTGCGACATTATCCCAAACTTCCATATTGCTGTTTCCAACCTGTAATTGCGCGAACAAGAAGTATGCAGAATTAAGAAAAACGAGTGTAAAAAATATTTTCATATTAATCAATTATTAAACAAATATAAAAATTATGTGCTACCACAATTGGTAAACTTTTCAACACAATAGAAACAGATTGTGTACCTTTGAAGAGTAAAATAGAAACTGATTAAACATGGAGTTATTACCGGTAATGGAACATTTTCACACAGTACAAGGAGAAGGATTTCATACGGGTAGAAGTGCGTATTTCATACGATTGGGAGGTTGTGACGTTGGTTGCGTTTGGTGTGATGTCAAGGAAAGTTGGGATATAGCAGCTCATCCAAAAGAATCAGTAGAAAAATTGACTGAGTTTGTGGTAAATTCAAAAACAAAATTTGCTGTAATTACTGGCGGGGAACCTGCTATGCATGATTTATCCAATTTAACAGAACGACTGTCATCAAAAGATATTTACACGGCCATTGAAACCTCGGGATGTTATGAATTGAAGGGGACTGTGGATTGGTATTGTTTTTCCCCTAAGAAATTCAAGGCCCCTTGCGACGAAGCATATATACGTGCTAACGAGCTAAAAATAGTAATCAACCATAGAAGCGATCTTGAGTGGGCGGAGAAGCACGCAAAGCGTGTCTCAAGTAATTGCCTGTTATACCTGCAACCAGAATGGAGCAATGCAGAACGAAATACCGAGTTAATTGTATCTTATGTGAAAAGTAACCCTAGATGGAAAATTTCGTTACAAACACATAAGTTTATGAATATACCTTGATGTCAAAAATAATATTCTATATTTTTATTCTCGCTTTCTCACTCATTAGTTCGCTTTCTTATGGGCAATTCACCTACTCTACCAAGAGTAAAAAAGCCGTCAAACTGTTTGAAAAAGCTAAGCAAGCTCCAAATTCATTAGACCCAACTACAAATTCACCCGATTATATTACAGGTATTTCTTTTTTAATTAAAGCACTTTCAAAAGACCCCAACTTTGTTGAAGCGCATGTACTTAAAGCCCGATATCACGAAGCATTGCGCAACTACAACGATGCCATATTTCATTACAACCGAGCATTGGCTATAAATCCAGCACACAGTCTCATTAGTGCCACTAATTTCGATCTTGCTTCACTCCAAATAGCCATAGGTGATTATGACAAGGCCCTTAAAAATATTGACATCTTTCTTAAAAACCCCGAAGCACCTCAAGAATGGATGGGTTCAGCCTATAGAATTAAAGAAAGTGCAAGATTCGCTATGCACGCGCTACAGCATCCAAAAGCCTTTAACCTAATAAATATTGGCCCCGGAATCAATTCAGCTCATGCAGAATATTTTCCAACATTAACAGTTGATGGTAAAACACTGTTATTTACGCGTTTACTTCCAGTTTTTGGGGGAGATAAGCGAGATCGCTCCGACACTCAAGAAGATTTTTTCTACTCTCATTTCATCGATAATCTTTGGTCAAAAGCGATTCCTTTGCCGAGAAACATCAATACTGAAAATAATGAGGGTGCTCCGAGTATAGCGCCAGACGGTAAAGGTCTCATTTTTGTCGCCTGTTCAGATGCTTCTGGGCAATATTATGGGCCAAATCGCAGTGGAAAAGGTAGTTGTGATTTGTTCTTCACCAAAAAAATTGGCTCTAGCTGGACAGATCCTATAAACCTACCTGGAAAAATAAACTCTTCTAATTGGGAAACCCAACCATCACTCTCAGCAGACGGGAAAACACTCTATTTTATTCGTGGAGTTCGTGGAAAAGATGGAAGAAAAAACTCGGATATCTATGTTTCTTATTTACAAGCTGATGGAACATGGGGTGATGCGAGACCCTTGCCGAACCATATAAATACCCCATTCGCAGAAGAATCTGTGCATATTCATCCTGATGGAAAGACTTTATATTTTGCCTCGCGAGGTCACATCGGAATGGGGGGATCAGATCTTTACGTAACTCGTATGGACATAAATGGGAATTGGTCCAAAGCAGAAAATCTTGGATACCCTATTAACACCTTGTATGATGAAAATTCCTTAATGGTATCTCCTACCGGGGAAATTGCTTTTTTGGCCTCTGACAGAAGCGGTGGTTATGGTAACTTAGATTTATACTACTTCGAATTACCGGTTGAATTGCAACCAACAAAAACTTATTACTTTGATGGATTGGTATTTGACGAAAAAACAACGAAACCAATTCCTGGACATTTTGAGTTGAAAGATTTGACAAACGGAAAAACAGTAATAATCTCTGATGCTGACGCGCTAGATGGAACTTTTACGGTAGCATTACCTATCAATAATTCGTATGCCATTCAAGTTACTTATCCTGGTTATTTCCCCTATTCATTGCACTTCGATATGACATTGGCAGAAGATCAACAGTCCTATCACCTGAATATTCCCTTAAATCCAATTACCAGTAAATCAGAGAATGTGCTTGCAAACGTATTTTTTGATCTCAATAAATCAACTTTGAGAGAAGAGTCGAAGGTGGAACTCAACCAGTTCGCCAATTATCTAAATGAAAATAAATCCCTAAAAATAGAGTTGGGTGGACATACTGACTCAAGAGGAAATGCCGCTGAAAATATGAAGTTGTCAGCTGATCGCGCAAAAGCGGTTCAAGATTACTTGATAAGCAAGGGTGTATTGTCTGACAGGTTAAACTACAAGGGGTATGGCTCCTCTCAACCCATTTTTTCTGATGACGTTATCGCTGTGATGAAGAACGAAAAGGAAAAGGAAAAAGCGCATCAAGCGAATCGAAGAACCATCTATAAAGTTATCAATTAATGAGCTTCCTGAGACTTATACGCTTATTCAATTTAGTTATCATTACATTAACAATGATAGGGATAGCTGATTATTTGTTGATAATGAATAATTTCCAAAAAGTTATTTTTAACCCTTTTCACTATGGTCTTCTTATTTTGTCAACGGTTTTAATTGCCGCGGCGGGCAACATGATAAATGATTATTTCGACATTAAAGCCGATAGAGTAAATAAACCCGAGCGTGTTATTGTATCTAAATACATCAAAAAAAGATGGGTCATTATCCTTCACTGGTGTTTTAACGCATTGGCCTTTATCATAGGAATCTATTTATCATACCGCTATAAATCCCTCGTTTTTGCTTTCGTCCATTTGCTTTCAATCAACATGCTATGGTTTTATAGTACCTATTTCAAAAAGAAATTATTACTCGGTAACGGGATGATTGGGCTACTAACAGCTCTAGTACCGTTGCTATCCGTTTGGTTTTTTACTGTATTGAATGAATCAAACCTACCCTATTCGCGCTATCACGAAAATACTTGGTCTTATTTCCTGAACTATAACTTCGTATTACTATTGGCGATCTGTGCAGGGATTCAAAACCTTGGTCGAGAAATTGTAAAAGACGCTGAAGACATTGAAGGAGATAAATTGATTCACGTAAATTCCTTGGCAATAAAATTTGGAAGCCGAAACGCTATCATTCTTGCACTGGGTTTTATTCAATTGCCTACTGTTTGCGGTCTGCTATTTTTTTGGATGAACAAGGAACCATTAAATGGATATGAAAAATACTTCCTAATGGTTTCAGCGGCTATTAACGGAATTATTTTTATAGCCTATTTTTTCAATAAGAATATACCTCCACGGTTCATACACTTAGCACTAAAACTTTCTATGTTTTTTGGTTTGAGTTCTCTTTTTAGCGTATATTTTCTATGAAAATTGTTTTAGGCTCTGCGTCACCAAGAAGACAATCACTCCTCTCTGAATTAGGGTATACTTTTCAGGTGCTTATTCCAACAATCGATGAAATCGTTGATGCCCAAATTCCAATTATGGATGTTGCAGAGGACCTAGCTAACAAAAAAGCTGTTCATCTATGGCCGAAGGTAAATAAGGACCAATTACTTATCTGTGCAGATACCGTAGTCATTTACCAAAATACTATTTTAGGAAAACCCAAAGATAGGCAACAGGCCATTGATTATTTGCAACTACTTTCAGGACAGGTTCATGCTGTTGTGACTGGTGTGGTGTTGATGAATTCAAAAAATACAGTCAGATTCAGTGAAACAACACAAGTCCATTTCAAGACACTTTCATTACCAGAAATTCAGTTTTACGTTGAGAATCACAACCCTTTTGACAAGGCCGGATCCTATGGTATTCAAGATTGGATAGGTCTAGTAGGCGTTAAGCGCATTGAAGGCTCTTATACTAACGTTATGGGCCTACCTACAGCACAACTAAATGAGAAAATCCTCTCGTTTTAGTTTTTCAATAAGCGTTTTGCCACTGAACCTTGGGGTGTAGTAAGCACCACAATATAAACTCCTCTTTCGACAAATGCTAGATCTATTTCAAGTGACGATTGCCCTGTAAGAGGTCGCTCAAAAAGTACTTTACCATTTATGTCTTGAATTTTAATCGTGCCAGACGCCAACAAATTATCATAAACGAGAGTCACAAAATCAGAACTGGGATTCGGCATTAAGTGGAAATTCACTATATCTAAAGTTACTGTTGATAGAATTCCATCCACACCGTCACAATTTTCATCAATTCCATTATCTAATATTTCTGATGCACTTGGATTGATAAGAGCATTGTTATCGTTACAGTCTTCATTATTTGTACAGAATCCAGCTCCTGGATTTTCGCAAAGGGTAGATGATGTTGTAGTTCCATATCCATCGTTATCGGCATCAGTATAATAGGTCACAAAATTTAGTCCTTCGTCTATATTGTTATTGCAATTATTGTCTAGGCCGTCACAAATTTCGCTAACACCAGGATAAATCGTTGAATCAGCATCATCACAGTCTCCACCAATTGTAATAGTATTTGAAGGTTGAACGCATTGTTCTACACCTGTTGCATCGTCTCCAAAACCATCACCATCCGCATCAACGTAATACATTGTAGCAAGATTTAATAAGTTATTTGAATCATCGCAATCATCTCCATTTAAGACAGTGCCTGCTGGTGATAAACAGGAGGTAGTGAAGTTATTTGGATCTCCAAAGCCATCTAAATCTGCATCAATAAACCAAATAGTTGTTGGGTTGATTAGCGAATCGTTGTCATCACAATCTGTGCTATCTAACACATACCCTAAGGGTTGGATACAGGTTAAGGAATCAATTGCCGCATTACCAAACCCATCCGCATCTGTATCTGCAAAATAAATTTGCGGAGTTACAGATATAAAATTTCCGTACAGGGATACATCATCCATTCGCCAGGTAGTCGTAGTACCGAGCATTTCAGTGATATAAATTCGGAAAGTGATTTGATCTAAATTTGAATGGTTGGATAAGAAAACCGTATCCGATAAATATGCATTATTTACATTAACACCGGTCCCGAAATCAATATCAGTTGCATAATTATTAAGACTTGATCGTAAATGCCAAACAGGTGATCCCGCTGATCCACTTGGTCTAAATTTAAATGCCACCCTATCTAAATTCATTTTCTTACAATTTCCTGCTATGAGCGTAAACTCATTGTATTGATTTAAATCGACGTTGTTCAGACCATTCCAACCGGAACGATTAAATACTCCTCCTCCTGCTGCGCAATTAGTTCCAACTCCATTAAATAAGGAGAATGTCCCATCTTGAGGTTGAGTCGTTACCGCATTGTCTTGTATATCACAATCGACAGTACCTGCAAATTCATACATTCCCAAATTAAGAGGCACTAGTGGGGCATCACTTCCATTGCAGTCCTCATCAACACCATTACCTGGAATATCGATCGCTCCGGGATTTATAGCACTGTTGTTGTCATCGCAATCTGTACTATTAGTTACGAAACCAGTGATTGGCAAACAACCAACTTGAGTTGCCAAAAGATTTCCGTAACCATCGTTATCAAGATCTTCATAGTAATTAATTGAGCCGACAATGTTTAAATTCAATGTAATTACACTATCACATCCGGCTATATTTTGTGTTAATTGAGTGTAGGTATCGGATGCAGTATATAGTTGATTATTCAAAGTGAATGGGCCACAATTTGTGATATTTAACGTTGAAGCACTCGAATTATTAATGGTCAGGTTCAGGTTTATAATGGAATCACAACCTGAAACATTCGCATTTGCCAATGTTTGAACATAAGATCCAGAAGTTGTGTAAGTCTGTGTATTTAGTGTATAAGTATTACATGCCGTGGCATTCAGCGTATTATAGCTCACGCACGAGGCAGCCGAACCTGGTGTGACGGAGGCCCATGTTTCACCGGCTCGTATTTCATCAATCTCAATGTTTCCCGTACCTGCACTTGCAGATCCTCCTTGACGAATATATATTGACGCAAAGTTAGCAAGAATATTACTTCCAGTATTGTTAGATATATTTGCCGCGATTTCTATATTACCCGGAGTTGGATTTACCCATATCGAAGCATTGATTGGAGTAACAGATGCATCTAGCTTTACCACGATAAAAACCGTAGTTCCTACTGGATATTCAGTTGGTAAATAGCTGGTTGACGATCCTGTTCCGCTTTGATTAACGAGACCTATCACGAAGGTGTTTGGTGTTACCCCTGCTTTGACGAAAACACGTCCAGCTAAAATAAAAACTGAGCCTCCGCTTGATCCGCCGAAACCGATAAAATGATCCCCGGCTCCACTATTTGCATGAAGCCCTAGTGTATTTGGTACATTTAACAAAAAGGAGTAATACCCGACCCCAATAATGTTAGAAACTGGTTTATTGATATCCTCAGTATTCCCTGAGGTAAGTTGAACACGATTTCCTACCGATGCTTGGAGGCCAGGAAAAGAGAGGCTATTTCCACTGTTTGACGGAGTAGTTAACGCCTGAATCTGCGAAGCTGTCCCCGAATGCGTGGTCCATCCATTTGCATTAGCAGAACCAGTAAAGTTAAAGGCTTCGAAGGACTGCGAAAAAGCAGCTGACAAAGAAACGAATATAATTGCTAAGGATAGAGTAGTTTTCATGGTTTTGAATTTCGGTAAAAATAAGTAATCTTGGTTAAATTAATGATAATCAAAAATTAAAAAAAAAGGCGACCGAGGCCGCCTTATTGTAAAAAAATGATTTTTGATTAATTAAGCTTGTGTTGTTTCTTCTTTTCGCTCTGGTCTTTCTAATAAAACTTTACGTGAGAGTTTCCATTTCTTTGTTTTTGGATCCTTTCCAACAACTTTGAATTCTAAAACATCACCTTCTTTGCAAACGTCTTCCATTTTAGCAACTTTTTCCCAACTGAATTCAGAAATATGAATCAAACCGTCAGTTCCAGGAAGAATCTCTACGAAACATCCAAAATCTTTAACAGATTTTATTTTACCAGAATATGTTGCACCCTCGTCAACTGTTGGAGGGAAAGCAATTTGACGAATTTTACGAATTGCTTCGTTCATATCGTCACCATTATTAGAAAGAATTTGAACACGTCCTTCACCAGTTGCTAATTCCTCAATGGTAATTGTTGTGTGTGTTTCCTTCTGTAACCCTTGAATTATTTTTCCTCCAGGACCGATAATAGCACCAATCATTTCGTTTGGAACGTTAAATGCCTCTATTCTAGGTGTTTGTGGCTTCAACGTTGCTCTTGGCTCAGCTAAAGTATCAGTGATTTTACCCAATATATGTAAACGTCCTGCTCTTGCTTGCTCTAAAGCTTGTGTTAAAACCTCATAAGGTAAACCATCCACTTTAATGTCCATTTGACAAGCAGTGATTCCTTTTGCAGTTCCAGTAACTTTAAAGTCCATATCTCCTAAATGATCCTCGTCGCCGAGGATATCAGAAAGTACCGCAAATTTTCCTTCGTCAGTTACTAATCCCATAGCGATTCCAGAAACTGGCGCTTTGATTTGTACGCCACCATCCATAAGGGCTAAAGTTCCTGCACAAACTGTTGCCATCGATGATGAACCGTTTGATTCTAAAATGTCGGAAACGATACGAATTGTATATGGATTATCATCAGGAAGGGTATTTCTCAAAGCTCTTAAAGCTAAATTTCCATGTCCAATTTCACGTCTAGAAGTCCCTCTTAAGGGCTTTGCTTCTCCGGTTGAGAATGGTGGGAAATTATAATGCAACATGAACTTTTCTGTTCCCTTGAAGGTAGCACCATCGATTAATTGCTCATCCATTTTACCACCTAAGGTCAACGTTGTAAGAGACTGTGTCTCTCCGCGAGTAAATACCGCTGAACCATGAACCATTGGTAAGTAATCAACTTCTGCCCATATAGGTCTGATTTCATCAAATTGACGGCCATCTAAACGTTTGCGGTCATTCAACATTACCCAACGAACTGCTTTCTTTTTAACTTCTGAAAAATATGGAGAAATTAACTTGCCCACCTCGGCCAATTCTTCATCGGTAAAAGCTGCTTTTACCTCAGATTTAATTTCGTCAAACAGTTCAGTTCTTTTTGCTTTATTTGCCAATCCCATACGCGCAACATCTTTACATTTTTCCATGGCAAGCTCGTATACCTTCGCTCTAACATCTTCGTTGTGCGTTTCGTGAGAATACTCTCTTTTCGGATTTGCCGTAGGAATTTCAGCTGCTAAATCTAATTGGAATTGACATTGTTCTATTATTGCTGTATGAGCGATTTTAAATACTTCTACCAATTCAGCTTCAGAAATTTCTTGCATTTCACCTTCCAACATATTGATGTCTTTTATGGTTCCTGCAATTACAATATCTATATCTGACAACGCCATTTCAGCCATAGTCGGATTCAGAATGTACTCGCCATCTACGCGACCCACTCTTACCTCTGACATTGGTCCATTAAAAGGTATATTTGAAACCGCTATTGCAGCGGAAGCCGCTAAACCACAAAGAGCGTCAGGATTATTAACTCCGTCATAGGACATTAGCTGAATCATCACTTGAACTTCAGCATGATAGTCATCTGGAAACAATGGCCGTAAAGCCCTGTCTACCAATCGCATTACTAATATTTCCGTTTCTGACGGACGCGCTTCTCTTCTGAAAAATCCACCCGGGAATCTACCAGCCGCAGCATATTTTTCTCTGTAATCTACTGTCAATGGTAAAAAATCAACTCCTTCTTTGGCATCATTTGCCGCAACAACTGTTGCTAATAACATTGTGTCGCCCATGCGCACAACTACAGACCCATCGGACTGCTTTGCCAATTTTCCGGTTTCGACGCTTATCTCCTTGCCGCCCGTAATCATTGACTTTCTTAAACCTATATTCATCTTTTATTTATTTACTTACTCATGTTGACTCTAGGGTTAATTTCCTAAAATCGTTTACCAAATTTTCAAAAAAAAAGACATTCGACCATAGCCGAATGTCCCCTCTCCATAAATGTATTCCTTGCTTAGCGCGCGAATTAGCGACGTAATCCTAATTCTTTAACCAAAGCACGGTATTTCTCGATATCCTTACCTTTAAGGTAATCCAGAAGACTACGACGCTTACCAACTAGCAATTGTAGTGATCTTTGAGTTCCGAAATCTTTTCTATTCTTTTTGAGGTGTTCTGTCAAATGACTAATTCTAAATGTGAATAACGCAATTTGACCTTCGGTTGAACCGGTGTTAGCTTCAGAACCTCCGTGTTTTGCGAAGATTTCTTTCTTCTTTACTGAATCTAAATACATTCCAATATTTTTTAAATAATTTTTATGTAGTACTCGAACTTTTCAAATACGATGCAAAGATAGTGTAAATTCTTGAAATTCAAAACAAATAAATCTAGTTAATATATTATGGTTAAAACTTAAAAAATTCAGATACAACCATGGACTTGTTAATAACTTCATGATTATTTACGCATTTTCTATACACTTAATATATTAAATTCGCTCATAACTTAAAACTTGATATTATGAAATTTGATTTTTTAAAAGTGCCGTCTACCATCGCGGCTTTATTGTTGGTGTTAATTTATTTTTTACCCATGACTCCTTATTACAAAAACGTAGAGGAAAGGGGAGAAGATGATAACAAGGAAACGACAACTCAAACTATAACAGGATTGGGAATGTTGACTGGTTCTGCAAAAGAAACAGGTGAAGGTAAGAATTACAAAGAACCTACTGGAGACGGAATTAAAGCAATGAATGAAAACTTTTTTGGTCCTAAGCCAGAAAGTAGAAAAGATGATAAGCATTGGAAAGCTCAGTTTGGTATTTTCGATAAATTATCAATTTTGATTGTACTTGCAGCAGGATTAATGGTTTTTGTAGCCTACCAAAAAAGTGCGAATCAATCTCCTGTTTTAGATGAAGATAAAATGGGCTGGGCTAAGATAATTTTAATAGGACTTGGATTGATGATTTTTTCAAGATATTGCTTCTTTATTACCTCTAGTGATGAAGTAGGTGCAGGTTTAGGCGCATGGATCTCGTTACTAGCAGTTATTTTCTTGGCGCTTGAAGATAGAATAATGAAATTAATGGGTAAGTAATCTCTACCATACAAATTTAAAGGAGTCGAAATCGGCTCCTTTTTTTTTGAATAAAAATTTTCATTGAGGAATATAGAAAAAGTATTAACCAATTATTTTAAAATCATGGATTTAAAATTTTTAAAAACCCCGACTAACCTTGCATGTCTTATCATTGCCCTTGTATATTTGTTACCCTTTACTCCTTACTTGAATATGTCAAGTAAAAGTGGAAATGATAAGATTTCTGTTTCCGGATTACAAATACTCTTGGGGTCTGCTACCATTGAAGGTGATGCTGCTGATCAAAAAGATGAAATTGAAGACGTTTTATTTGAAGGAATGTCTGAAGGGCCAAATCAATTAAAGGATATTAACCTTAATCCAATGCTTGGTTTATTTGATAAATTGAGTTTTTTAGTACTCATTGGTGCTTTAATACTTCTCTATGTTTCCTACAAAAATTCTATAGAAGAACCATCTCCTGTTACAAATGAAACGCTGCGATGGATAAAAATCGGAATGCTCTCATTAGGTTTTGTACTTATGATTCGGTATTTAACAATTCCTTTAATCATGTTTCCTGTTAATGTAATTTGGACAATTGGCATTGGAGCATTTCTAACTATGTTGTCACTCGTAACTATTTACTTTGACAATAAGTTGAAGTAATTACCTAAATATAAGGGCATTACTAAAAACTAGTTTTCCTTGCTCCCAAAATCCTCTAAATAAGGGATTGTCTACTAAATACGTAAAACTTCCCTTTCCGTAGGAGAACTTACCTGCGACTAATGCATTAGATTGGTTATTCAGAACCTTGTAACCCACAAAACCATTTTCTGGTTTTGCATTTTTATTTAACCGAATTACTGCTGCATCTTTCATATCCTATGCTGTAGAAGAAAGTTTTAAGGTGTGGTATGTTTTCAATCCGAAAGAAAGAGGATGTGTCTGATCAAGTTGAGTGCTGAATATTGCGCCAATTATTGTCGAACTGATTTGTTCACGTTCATATTGGCCGTATTCCACAACACTTGTCGTATCCTTATTTT
>CAMDLY010000053.1 GCA_945902115.1 Lishizhenia tianjinensis
GTTGTAGATTTCCCAATTTCCTTCTTTTAAATTATTCTTATACATTCCTTTTTCATGCACTTGTCCATTATAGTGATAACTGATCCAAGAACTATCTGGGTTTCCCTCTTTATGGGTTCCACTCGACTTTAATTTGCCGTTTTGATGAAATTCTCTAGATGGCCCATCCAACAAATGAATGGCATCTTGATTGTACGTGGAAAGTTTATTGAAATATTGCTCTTTTATCAGGTTTCCTTTTTCGTCAAATTCTTCGTGTTTTCCATATGGGACAATTAAACTCGTGTAACCAAAAGCATCTATGGTATGAGGAGGGTGTTCTTTCAAATGCAATGAATCAATTTCAGATAACTTAATGAAGGCATATTCTTTTCTAAAGCGCAAAGGTCCATTGTGGTGATATTCGGTAATTACACTTCGTCTTCTTTTATTCTTATCCAAATAGAACAACCAATGATTTATCAATATTCCTTTTTCATTATACTCCTCTAGCGTACCAAGTTCGTTTCCAAGTATTGGATTATGGTTCATTTTTGTTCGAACTCGCTTTTGTTCTGATTGATATTGATTGAAAAAATTGAGCTCTTCCTCTATCAATAGGCCATTCTTAAAAACACGCTTTTCATAGATTTTACCATTTTCACTTATTTCACAAACCCCATCACGCAGCGTATGCATATCCTCTTGGTAGTAGGTGGAAAATAAATAATGCCCTCCTTTTTTGTTGTAGTAGCTGAACTGACATTGCTGACCCACCAAGCCAAATATAGTCCCAAAAAATCCGGCTAATACATATAGTTTCACGTCTTAAATCTACAACTTAACTAGTAATTCGTTCATATAAAATACAAAAAAAATACTTAAAAGTCAAGAGAAAAAAAATGAAAATGTCAGCGTAAATTAGAGTTAAAACAAATCAATTTACTATGTTAGTTAAAACTTTTTCATCCACCGTTTTTGGCATTCATGCCAATACCATAACCATTGAAGTAAATTTAGGAATCGGGATAAATTTCTATTTGGTGGGGCTTCCTGACAATGCTGTAAAAGAAAGTCAGCAAAGAATAAAAGCTGCTTTTTCGAACAATGACCTGAAGTTTCCTGGTAGAGAAATCACCGTGAACATGGCACCTGCCGATATCCGAAAAGAAGGCTCTTTGTATGATTTACCGATAGCTGTAGGAATCTTAGCCGTCAGTGGGCAAGTAGAATGCGCGCATTTGACAGAATACGTGCTGATAGGTGAGTTGTCCTTGGATGGATCATTACAGCCGACAAAAGGGGTATTGCCAATTGCCATTCAATCAAAAAAAGAAGGATTTAAAGGATTGATTGTTCCCAAGCGAAATGCCAGGGAGGCGGCTGTTGTGGATGGTATAGAAATTTTGGGTGCAGATAGCTTGATGGAGGTTGTTTCATTTCTCAACGGCGATGATACAGCACTTGAACGATTTACGTTTAAAACGAATGCATTCGCCTCTGCTACAGATACGAATCCACAACTTGACTTCGATGAGGTAAAGGGACAAATGATGATCAAACGCGCCTTCGAAATTGCCGCTGCGGGTTCTCACAATATCATGCTCATTGGTCCTCCAGGTGCCGGAAAATCTATGTTGGCAAAAAGACTACCAACCATTCTTCCTCCTATGACATTACCAGAGGCATTGGAAACAACAACAATTCACAGTGTCGCAGGTAAAATGAAGTCAAGTTCTGGGTTGATTACCATGCGGCCTTTCCGAAAACCGCACCACACAATCTCGGACATCGGTTTAATAGGAGGGGGGAGCCATCCGCAGCCAGGGGAGATTTCTTTGGCTCACAACGGCGTACTTTTCTTAGATGAACTGCCCGAATATAAAAGGCAAGTGTTAGAGGTCTTGAGGCAACCTCTCGAAGACCGTTATGTGAATATTTCTAGGGCGAAATTTTCGATCGATTATCCTGCGGGGTTTATGCTGGTGGCAGCCATGAATCCTTGCCCGTGTGGGTACTTCAACCACCCCGAAAAAGAATGTGTTTGCGCCCCTGGTGTGGTGCAACGCTACTTGAATAGGATTTCTGGCCCCTTGCTAGATAGGATAGACCTACACATCGAAGTCACACCGGTCAAGTTTGACGAACTCACTGCGCAATTGCCTACCGAAAAGAGCGAAGTGATACGAACGCGGGTGATATCAGCAAGAGAAATTCAAAAGGAACGCTATGGCGGTAGAGAAGGCATCCATGCCAACGCGCACATGTCACAGAAAGAAGTCGACCAATACTGTTCGCTAAGTAACGAATGTATGTCAATCTTAAAAATGGCCATGGAGAAATTAGGACTTTCAGCTCGTGCCTACGACAGAATCGTAAAAGTATCCCGAACGATAGCTGACTTAGAAGGGGAGAAAAATATTATGCCGCAACACCTCGCCGAAGCCATTCAGTATAGAAGTTTGGATAAAAACTTAAACACGGTGGTATTGTCAAAAGTAGGGTAATGAACAGTCCAATTATTTCATTACTTTTAGTCAAAAAAATTAGATGAAATTATTTTTATTCTTATCATTTTTCATGGCCACTCAGTGGACGGTCGCTCAATATCAGGTCGGTCATACAACGATAACTTTTAATGATCCAGCGCGCACAGGAGGTTTCGGTTCTGGAGGAGGAGCAGGTCGACAAATTCAGACAGAAATTTATTATCCTGCCTCAACAGCTGGTGATAATGTTTCCGTTGCATCGGGTCAATTCCCAGTAATTACCTTCGGTCATGGTTTTGCCATGTCATGGGATGCCTATGCCAATATCTGGCAGCATTATGTGGCAAGAGGATACATCTTGGCTTTTCCGAGAACAGAAGGGGGTTTAATTCCCGGTCCTAGTCACGGAGATTTTGGGACAGACTTGAGACAGGTATCGGATAAAATGTTGGCACTGAATTCAAATTCAACAGCTATTTTCTACGGTAAAATTCGACAAAAGGCGGCCATTATTGGGCATTCGATGGGTGGAGGGGCGTCTTTCTTGGCTGCAGCAAACAACACGAATATTGAAACAGTAATTGGCCTAGCTCCTGCAGAAACTAATCCTTCTTCCATTGCGGCTGCGTCTAATGTTTTGGTTCCCGCATTGGTCTTTTCCGGCAGTGCTGACGGTGTAACACCACCAATAGATCACCATATTCCGATTTACGAAGGATTGACAGGTACGTGTAAAAGTTTTGTTTCTATTGCAGGAGGGGCGCACTGCTATTACGCAAACACCAATTTTAATTGTGACTTTGGGGAGAGCACCTCATCCACAAATATCTCCCTTACAAGAGCCGAGCAACAAACCGCTACCTACGGGATTTTGGATCCTTGGTTGGATTTCAAGTTAAAGGATATCTGTGAGGCATATGCTGCATTTTTATTAGCGATTGATTCACAACCAGGAACTGTGAATGAAACAAGTTGCCCGAGCCTGCCAAGTGTTACTGTTGTAAATGACCCGAACCAGGGAACTGGTGTATATTGCTCATCTATTGTCGGCAGCGCTTACCAGTGGTATATGGATAATCAGCCAATCAGTGGTGAGACAAACCAGTGTTATAATATTCCAGTAGATTTAGGGGCTACTTTTCAGGTGGAGGTTTTTTTTGAAAATGGCTGCGTCCTTAGTGATCCGATTACATTTGAAAGCGGTCTCCAAGAAAATATTTTTCCAAACGTGGTATTATTTCCCAACCCTGCCTACGAGACTATCACAATACTGGCGCAGCAGCAAATGTCTGAAATAAAGATTTTTAATGCTGAGGGTAGGCTAGTATTCACAGAAGATATAGATGCAACACAACACACTATCAATGAGTTGAATTTCGGTCAAGGATTATTTTTGATGGAAATTGAAACTGTCCTTGGTAAAAAAAGGATACGATTTGTATGTGATAAAATTGAATAGATTAGATTTTACCAAAACAATTTTAGCGATACTTAGGTCCTAACTTGAAGTGTTTTCAGAACTTATTCGTAATTTCGGGGCACCTATGCAAATGAAAAATCTTTTAATTCTCCTACTGCTTGTCTCGTGTAATTTTATATTCGCTCAGGACTTTGTTATACGTGGATTCGTATACGATAAATCCAACGGTGAACCTATGCCCTACGAAAAGGTTAAACTATTAAAATCAGACTCAACACTTGTCGCGGGAGCTCAAACCGATTTGAATGGTTTTTTTCAAATTCCTAAGTTGCAAAAAGGGAAATATATTGTTAAGTTAGACATTGCAAGCTATGAGATATCAAATATTAACGTTGATATTTTACCAACTAAGAAAATCTACGATACCCGTTTTGAACTTGTAAAAAGGGAAGTGATAAAAGAATTCAAGGAAATAAAACTTAGTGCCGATCAGCAGCGTAAAAAAACAGATCCAGATGTTTCCAAAATACGACTAGATAAAAAGAGTTTAGAGCGTATACCGAGTTATGGAGCTGAAAGTGACGTTATGAATGGATTGGCAGTAACTCCCGGAGTAGTAACTACAGGAGATCAGGGAGGACAATTGTATGTGAGGGGAGGAACCCCAATTCAAAATAAAATTTTACTAGATGGAATGACAATTTACAATCCTTTTCACTCTATCGGGTTTTACTCAATTTTTGAAACAGAATTGGTGAAAAATGTAGATATCTATACAGGAGGTTTTGAGTCAAAATATGGCGGAAGAATTTCTTCAGTAATGGACATCACCTACCGAGATGGAAACAGACAAAAAGTAGAAGGTAAAGTATCTGCCTCACCTTTTCTAGCAAAAATGGTTCTTGAAGGACCAATAGGTAAAAAAATGGGTACATCCCCAAGAACAGGGTCTTATATTTTTTCTGCAAAACACAGTCTACTAGATTACACATCTAAAACACTCTATCCCGAGATCAATCAAGGCAATGGACTACCTTTCAATTTTACCGATTTATATGGCAAGATAACCCTGAATTCTACAGATGGTTCAAAAATTAGTGCCTTTGCGTTTTACAATACAGATTCAGTAAACTACAGTGTGGCTGACTTAAATTGGCAGGCAGCGGGGGGAGGAGTAAACTTTTTAATGGTACCCGTTGGTTCACCAATTTTTATTAGGGGGCATGTAAACGGTAGTTCCTTTAATACAACCTTTCAAGAGACCGGAGCTGAAGCGAGAACATCAAGCGTTGGGGGATTCGACTTAGGTTTTGATTTTACCTACTTTCTGAAGAATGAAAGTGAGATGAATTATGGATTTAATTTCAACGGATTCAATACCAACTTCACTACTTACAATGAATTACAGCGTAAGATAGAAGCTGTAAATTTCACTACTGAAATTGGAGCCTATGTGAATTTTAGAAAAATATGGTTGCGTTGGGTTCTGCAGCCAGGTTTGCGCACCCAAGTATATGCCTCACTCGGAACAGTTTCTGTAGAGCCAAGATTAGCGGTAAAATACAATGTAAATGAGAAGTTTAGGTTGAAAATGTCAGGAGGTAGATTCTCCCAAAATTTCACGTCCGCGAGCTCTGATAAAGACATCGTCAATTTATTTAATGGGTTATTGTCAGCTCCTACCAACGTTCAAGAAAATTTCGTCAATGAATTTCAACAGGTAAAGAATACGAAAAATGGATTACAATATGCATGGCATGCAATTGTCGGTGGGGAGTATGATTTGACTCGAAATATATCTGTGAATATCGAAGGATACTACAAATATTTTTCACAACTGAGTAATATCAATCAAAACAAATTATACGAGGATATAGCACAGTTTGCTACTATTGATGACGTTTTCAAGAAAGATTTCATTTTAGAGTCAGGTCAATCTTACGGTATAGACATCCTAGTGAAATACAACAAAGACCGCCTTTTCTTGTGGGGAGTTTATTCCTTGGGTAAATCAACACGATGGGATGGGTTTATTTCGTACTATCCAGTTTTTGATAGAAGGCACAACGTGAATTTGGTGGGTTCGTACTTGCTCGGGAATGATAAAAGCTATGAAATAAGTGTGAGATGGAATTTGGGCTCAGGCTTGCCATTTACGCCAACTTCAGGATACTACCAACTAGAGAATTTCCAAGGTGGAGTGACCACAGATTATGTAAACGAAAATCCTGATGAAGTGGCAACTTTATTGGGTGATTTTAATAGTAAAAGACTGCCTTATTACCATCGATTGGATGTAACGGGAAAAAAACGAATTAAATTTAAGAATAAAACAGAAATGGAAATTGTACTCAGCGTCACTAATGTATACGACAGAAATAATATTTTCTACGTCAATAGAATTACCGGGGAGGAAATTTATCAGTTTCCTGTTCTTCCGAGTTTTGGAGTGAATTATAAGTTTTAACTCATGGCAGAAATCGTTGGATTTCGGGCGATACGACCTACGCGAGACAAAGTTCATTTGGTCGCGACGAGACCTTATTACACTTACAAACCCAATGTGTTAAAAGCAAAAATAGAGGACAATCCTTATACTTTTTTGCATATTATAAATCCGGAATTTGGTCAATCGATTAAAACTAAGCCCAATTCAATTGAACGGTTTGAACATGTAAAGGAACAGTACCATCGTTTTCTAGCAGAGGGGACTTTGATTCAAGACAACGAAGAATGCTTATACGTATATCGCCAATCAAATAAAGCTTTTTCATCCATCGGAGTTATTGCAGGATCAAGTGTTGAGGAGTATGACTGCGAGAAGATTAAAAAACACGAGGCAACACTGACTACTCGAGAGGAGATGTTCACAAGGTATCTAGACGTTGTGGGATTTAATGCTGAACCGGTACTTTTAACATATACCAAGCATAGCGGAATTGAAGAATTCCTAGATAAAGTAATCCTAGGTAGATCGGAATATGAATTTTCAACCACAGATAGGGTAAAGCACGAATTATGGCGTTTGTCAAAGGAACTTTCACTTGAATTGATTGCATTATTCAAGGAGGTTGATTCAACATATATTGCAGATGGACATCATAGAACTGCCTCGTCGGCCAGATTACATCACACAAAAGGTCAGGGTGATAAAGAAAGTCCAACAGCCTATTTTTTGAGTTTTTTAGTGCAAGAAAGTCAAGTAGAAATTTTGGAATTTAATCGCTTGGTAAAATCGCTCAATAAGCTATCTCCTGAAGAGTTTTGTGATAAACTGCAAGAGGTAGGCGTCTTGAAACCGATGAAGGGAGTGTCGAAGCCCACAAAAGAACACGAATTCGTGGTGATACTTAAGGACAGCGTATTTACATTTTCACCTTTCGAACAGTACATTCAAAAAGACCATCCCGTAAAGGCCTTGGATGCGGAAATTTTGACTCAACTCATATTAGCTCCAATACTGGGAATCGAAGACTTGAAAACCAGCAATGAAATTGAGTTTAGTCCGGGTAACGAACCTTTACAAACAGTTATTGATAAGGTGAAAAGCGGAAAGTATCACGTAGGTTTTCTCCTATTCCCAGCGACAATTCAGCAAGTAAAAAAAGTTGCTGATAATGGAATGCACATGCCTCCTAAGTCTACTTGGGTGGAACCAAAACTTCGAAGTGGTTTAACGATTTATCCCATTTAGTAATGGTCGCAGACAACATAAATCAGCTTAAAAGCGCTATCCCAGAAAATGTTACCTTAATCGCGGTTAGTAAAACTAAGCCCAATGAATCCATTGTAATGGCTTACGAGGCCGGTCAGAGACATTTTGGCGAAAATAAGGTGCAAGAGGTAGTCTCGAAATATGAGGCGCTCCCAAAAGATATACAATGGCACCTGATTGGACACTTGCAAACCAATAAAGTCAAATATATCGCCTCGTTTGTTTACTTGATCCATGCAGTTGAGAGCGAACGACTATTGCAAGAGATAGATAAGCAGGCCTCAAAGCATAAGCGCATAATTGATGTTCTTTTACAGTTTCATATTGCACAAGAAGAAACAAAATTTGGTCTTTCGTTCGAGGAAAGTCAAGAGATCTTGAAAAATGTTGATGCCTTTCCGAATGTTAGAATAGTGGGCGTTATGGGCATGGCTTCATTTGTTGAAGACCAGCAACAAATACGTAGTGAATTCCAATCTTTAAAAGGAATCTTTCACTCGTTGAAAAATGATTTTTTCCATGAAGACAATCAATTCAAGGTCATTTCAATGGGTATGAGCGGTGATTACCAAATTGCCATTCAAGAGGGAAGCACGATGGTTCGGGTAGGTAGTGCCATTTTTGGGTCCCGGTGAGGAATTACCTCACCAGGTTGACATGACCAACTAATTCTTTAACTTCTTTACTGATATTTTCCGTGTAGGAAATTTTCCAACTATATGTCCCCTGCACACACTGTTCACCTTGGTGGTATCCATTCCAACCTTCTTGAAAGTTATTGCTTTGAAAAACTATTTCTCCCCAGCGATTAAAGACTTGGAAAGAATAACCTTTTCTGTCGAAATCAGATCCTGAAAATACCGGATAAAACAATTGATTATGCTCGTCGCCATTTGGAGTGAAAGTATTAGGGACATATACGGACAAAGACGGGTTTACTAACACTTCACTTGATGCTGTATCGCTGCAGGAATATTCGTTAAATACAATCAACGAAATCTCAAAGAATCCTGCTCCAAGGAATTCATGATAGAACTCAGTACCATTATAGATGTGGTCATCATTTATCGTCCAATCCCATGTGACAACATCGTCCGATGATGCATCTTGGAAATAAGCCAAGGCAGTGTTTTCTGACAACAGTTCTTCGCTTTGCTCAAATTGTGCTTTTGGAAGAGAGAATGCTTGTGCTTTCGATTGAATTTCTGTGAAGCATCCGAAATCGTTGGTTACAAGAAGAGATAGTACAAAAATATTATCGTCAATTGCCACGTATTGAGGATCCCATGCGTTGCTTTCGTAATCAGGGGATATTGTCCAGTGAGCTTCAAGGGGGCTTTCATCAGGATCGGTGGATAGGTTTACGATTTTATATGGAACACCGACACATTCATTTTCAAAATTCAAAGCGGCGAGTGGTTTTTTTCTAGCAATCAACGGATGGACGACGGTATCCCGACATGACCCCGTTATGGTAATTAGCATGAGCTCATCAGAATTTGTATCATAGTCCAAGCTAGGAACGAATTCATTAAAAACTTCATTATTGTACTGCCATTCATACGTCGTTCCATATTGACTTAAATTTTGAATAAGTATGGGGTCGCCAATGCAAAATTCAGCGGAAGAAAAATCAGCAATGGGTTGAGTTATCAATTCAAAATTGATTTCGTAGGCCGTATTCGAACACTCCAAATAGTCGGGCATGAAATTTAAGGTGTAAGTCCCAGTTTCATTTGCAGTTATACAAGCGTCGTCATTAATTAAAGACGCATTGTTGAATTCCCAATCATAAGAAGCTTGCATGCCTTGAGGGGCACAAAGTTCTACAGGTCCTTCTTCGCAAACAGGAATTGGCTGAGCATTGTTAATTGGACAATCTACATCGATATAGGTATAAATCCAATCAATATTAAATGCACACCACTTATTTTGAAACACCATAGTCACATCGGTTCCAGCATAATCTGACAAGTCGATGGTTACATGGTGCCAGTTTGAATAACTAACGTTAGAGTTGAACCATAAATCTCCTGCGACTAATGGATTGTAAAACGTGGCAGGAAATGGAGTTTCTTGTAAACTTGGAATACCCACAGGGCCTTCGTCTGAAGCAAAATAAGCTTCGTATGAAGGACATGCCAGCACATTCATGTCGTCATCGTATAAGTCGAAATTAAAGGCCGCTGCATGCTCAGCAAAATGAGGGAAATTGAAAATATTAACAGCGAAGTGAATGGTAATAAACGTCTCTCCTGCTGCGGGTACAGAATAAGTTCTGGCAGCACCAGAATTTAAACAGTTCCAGTTCATGTCATTACTCAATTTTAGAGAAAAATCACCGCTGTTAACTTTTGGGAAACCACTGTAGATATCAAAACCTCCGTTCTCTAGTTGCACACATCCACTCGTTGCCCAATTGGTCGTTGTTCCCAAATCAAAGCCCCAATTTCCGTTTTCACAATCGACCGATTTCAAAGCGGATGATGACTTTTTAGCTTTCTGAGCTGCCTTTACAAGTGCTGCTATTTGCGCTTCATTTTGCTCATGGTTGTGTTCAGCAATAGCGTATAAGCTGTCAATTTGAGCAGCTGACATTCCCGGTTTCACATGACTCTTGGCGTGTTCTTTTATCTCTTTGTTAAGGGCAATTTGTTGACCAATTAATTGGAAATTGATAGACAAAAAAATGGCTGTACACAACAGTGCTGTTATTAGCTTCATGACCTGAAATTTAAGTGATTACACTCAAAAAACGCAGGTGCTTGTCAATCGTTGCCTCGTTGATTACTAAAATGAATATTTTGGTCAGTTCTTCGAATATTTCACTGCATACCGAGAATAATAAAGTCGATTTACTAGTTAATTCGCAAAAATCATTGATTTACGAGAAATCTCCTTCCCATCGATGATAAGTGTGTAAAAATAAGTACCCGTTTTACCATACCCGTGTTCGTAAGACACTTCGTTGACGCCAAGTTTCAGCGCAATATCCAGCGTTTCAACTTTTTTTCCATTTACGTCAAACACACGTATTTCTGCCTTTTTATAGGACAGAGGTTTATTCACTAAAACACCAATTATAGTGGCTTCATCAAATGGATTTGGGCGATTTTGTAATAATTCGAGAGGATTTTCAGGCTCTGCCGCTATATCCGCTACTGAAATCTGACTATTTTGTAGGATGATTTCTTTAGAAAATAAACTTTCTAGGCCATTTTCATCGACAGAGGATACACTCACATAATAGATATTTGATACAGGAGGAAAAATTGTGTCGTAGTAACCTGATATGGTGTAAACGGAATCCCAATCATTTGTGGTAGAGCGAACCCCAACTCTGTAAAAGGAATAATTTGCTTCTTGCGTTATATGAATTATAATGCCCGGACCAAGAATAGTGGCTATGTTAAAGTCAGGTTTTTTAGGCCCGAGAGCAGCTATTGATGCACCTGTGGCATTGATACAGGCGTTTCTTGCCAAGTAATTAAAATCTACAAAAAAACTGTCGATGGTTCCATCTGTGTTGGTGTCAATACCCAGTATATCCTCGGTGGTATGTTGCCTATCTGTGTAACCAGGGCCATTGGAGGCATCTCCGTGTTCGTTAGCTGAGGTAAAGCGACAAGAGACGAACCCATTTTGTCGAAAAGGAATATGATCCCCTCCGCGACCTGCTCTGTCCTCAGAGGACATAATAGTAATCATCATAGGGATATTTACAAAGGGTAATAACTCCTCCTTATATTGCAATTTGATGAACCGAGCTAATTGTTTATAGGGGGAATTGAATCCTCCGTAGGAAAAAATACGAACCTGAGTTGAGTCAATATTATTCAATCCTGGGCAGGAAGGTGCCGAAGAGGTTTGTCCGCATATAATTCCACCTATAACATCGTTATTAAATACTGCTTTCACGGGAATATCATTTAAATTGCAGTAGTCCGCGAAAGCGTCAGCGCCATAGAGCCCTTGCTCTTCGCCGATAGTCAACATAAACACAAGTGTATTTTTGTAAGAGCATTTACTCATTACCCGAGCTAATTCAAGCACTAAAGCAGCACCTGAGGCATTGTCCTCTATTCCTTGGGCTTGACACGTGATGTCACATTCATTTTCACATCGACTATCCATGTGGCCTTCAATCACGATCACTTCGTGTAAAGAGGTGTCCGTTCCCGGTAATACAGCTATTACATTTCGATGTTGCATTACGCCACAAATATTTCTATCAAATTGAAAATAGGACGGAATCAATCTATTTTCTGCCTGCGCACTAAAACTTGCGAATTTCTGAAACGCCCAGCGTCGAGCAGCCCCTATTCCAATATTCGTTGAAACTGTATCTGAGGCAGTATTTCTATTTTCAAATGAGGCTAAGCTCAGAATATATGATTTCAGCGAGTCTGGGCTCACATTATTCTGAAGGTAGACTATTACCTCATCGTGCTGATTTATAGGTGAAGAAGACGAGTAAACCGCAGGATTGAAATTTCCTTTTACGAGTTGTTCAGTTATCGGATTGGTAAAAACAATATTGGTCTGACAAATCAAATGAGTACATGGAAGAAAGACGATAAAAGTAAGAAAGTATGAAAATTTCATAAGTATCATTATTTACCTAAAATTACTGAATATTTTTATGAGTTAATCGAAGCTATTTCAGGTAAAAAGTAGTTTCTTTATATTCAGCATCTTAACTTAGACTCTTCACTAAGAAATTAAAATAGCTCTTTCCATTTGCTGCGCACTTCGCGAGTTTTAATAGATAAACACTTTATTATTTGCGATAAAATGGTAGATTTGAGTGTATGCGAAATGTAAAGTGGCTTATCCTTGTTGCTTCTTTTATAATAGTTTCTTGCCGTCGTGATAAAATAGCTCCACGTCAGTATAAAACTGATTATGTGGTGATTGTAGTGATGGATGGTGCAAGGTACAGCGAAACCTATGGTATTCCCTCAAAACAATATATTCCAAGGATGAGTCAAGACCTTGGGTCTATAGGTTGCTGGAATACCTCTTTTTACAACACAGGAATTACCAATACAATAAATGGGCATGTGGCGATGACCACAGGTTTTTTAGAGAATAACCTCGAAAACAGTGGATTTGAGCTCCCCACGCATCCCTCTATATTTCAGGAGTGGATGAAACTGCATCCACAATCCCAAGAAAAAGCTTGGATCGTGGCAAGTAAAGACAAGCTAGAGGTATTAGGAAACACGAAGGATAACTCATGGCGAGATACTTATTTACCGAGTACTGATTGCGGAATTAATGGCTTGGGTTCAGGGTATCGCTCCGACTCCTTGACTTTCGCACACAGCATAAAAATTCTGAACAAACATCAACCCAAGCTCCTATTGATTAATTTCAAAGATCCAGACACATATGGCCACGCTGGCGATTGGCAGAATTATTTACAATCCATTCAGACTACCGATGAATATATTCATTCCCTCTGGCAAACCATAGAACAAAACCCTGAAATGTCAGGAAAAACAACACTCATAGTAACCAACGATCACGGAAGACATACCTCCAATTTTCAAAATCACGGTGACGATTGCGAGGGTTGTAGAAAAATATTCTTTTTCGCATGCGGCCCCGACTTTAAAAGCAATATAGAACTTAATACCCCACGATCATTGATTGACATTCATGCCACGGTATCTGAGTTGCTCGGCATTCAGAATTTTCGTCGGGGGAGTGTGATGGTAGAATTGTTTAAGTAAGAATTGCATTTAACTGGTAATTATTATTCAATCTCAAAAAAAATCAGCCTCTGTTGATAAAATGAAGGTTAAAAGTTGTTCGTTCGGCTGTTGAATTAATTGTTATATGACCACCATGATTTTCAATAATCGATTTTACAATACTCAGCCCCAAACCACGGTGAATTGACTTGTCTTTTGTTGAGAAAAACCGGTCGAAAATACGTGGAAGAACATCATCAGATATTTTAGCACCGTTATTGGAAAAAGATAGAATTTCATAGCCTTCGGTGGATTGATGGTTGATCTCTAAAATCCGTGTACCCGAAATCTCAGTGAGTGCCTCAGACATGTTCTGAATCAACAGATTAGTCAATTGTATAAATTGATTTTGATCTACGTACAAGAACTGATTTGGCTCAATTGTTAGGTGGACGTGAATAGTTCGTTTTTTCAATTTTTCATCCAATTCAATTACCTTTTTAATGGTCTGATACAAACTCGTTTTCTCTATCGTTCTAATATTTAGGTGACTATCTGATAAATCATTCAATTCCATGACTACTTTGTTAGACGATTTAACGGCTGCCGTTACCGCGGAATTGATAATAAATGATTTTCTCATCCAATCCAAAAATGCGAATACTTCAAGTGATAGATTTGTTTGAAGTAATTCAGTGATGAATTCCTTGGAATCATTTTGTAAATTCCATTCAGCCAGCTCATGTGCTAATTTTTCATTTTTCTGTAGTGAAAATGCTGAGCTTTGAATCAGATCCGCCAAAATATCTTGTCCTTGTTTTCTTTTTAGCCGTCCACTCAAATTTTCGCGCTGTTCCAAAATAAATGGTTGCCACTTTGATATAAACAGTTGATCTTTCTCTGAAAACAAGTGAAGAGATTGTTGCTTTTGCCGTTCAATTAACTCTTTTATTTCACCATTTCCGGCGTGGATAATTCCTAGTGGGGTATTTAACTCATGTGCAACAGTAGCAATTGTTTGCGAGAAAATTGATTGCTTTTCTAAGTTTGCAATTTGATTGTTTAATGTTTGATTTTGAGTTACAATAAAATTAATTTTTCTCTGTGATTGGTATTTTAAATAGATCAGGTATGAAACCACCAAAAGTGAAAGTATAAGTATTATACCGATCCAAAAGAGTTTGTTTATTCTTTCATTTTGTTTTTCAAGTTCCAATTGCTTTAACGCTTCCTTTTTCTTATTATTAATTTCTTCGATTTGGTATTTATTTTCCAATTCTTTTCGAATAAAAACTTTTGATTTTTCAATATTGAATAAACTATCCTTTAAACCCTGGTAGTTTTTGTAATGAAAAAATGCCCGTTCTGAATTTCCCTTTTTATCATAAATCAAACTTAAAATTTGGTGTGCATCACGTTTAATGTGAATCAAATCATACTTTTGACCAATTTCAAGTGCTTTTTCTGCTTGACTTTGAGCTTCAGCTAATTTATTTTCATTCACTAAAATGGTAGCTTTCACAATGCGCCCATTACTAACCCCCTCATTATCTTGGTTTTCGCTTCTAATTTGGATACTTGTATCAATATGAGAGAGGGCCAA
>CAMDLY010000054.1 GCA_945902115.1 Lishizhenia tianjinensis
AACCCGTCTTTAGAAATAGAAGGCTTATTATTGACTATGTACGATACGCGTTTGAGATTAGCCAATCAAGTTGTTGACGAGGTTAAAACACATTTCCAAGAGCTGGTTTTTGATACCGTCATTCATAGAAATACAACACTTAGCGAAGCTTCAAGCCATGGTAATACAATTATTATGTATGACGCCGGATCTAAGGGTTCTATAAATTACTTGAATTTTTCGCGCGAATTATTACAAAAAAATAATTTGACAAAAATCGGAAACGAAGAAAAAAATATCCAAATAGGCGATGAACTCTAATCAAAAAAAGCACCCGGCTTTAGGGCGCGGATTGGGTGCATTGCTACAAAATATAGAAACAGATATTACTTCGAGTAAAGACAACCCAGTGGGTGGAATCGCCATGATACCTGTTGATCAAATCGAAGCGAATCCATTCAACCCTAGAACTTCATTCGAAGTTGATGCTCTTGAGCAATTATCGTCTTCCATAAGTGAACATGGTATAATTCAACCGTTAACGGTTAGAAAAATGGGAAGAGACCGTTACCAGCTCATTTCTGGAGAAAGAAGGTTCAAAGCAAGCACTTTGGTTGGCCTAACTGAGGTTCCCTGCTACATAAGAATTGCAAACGATCAGGCAATGTTGGAAATGGCTTTGGTGGAGAATATACAAAGAGAAAATCTAAATTCCATTGAAGTAGCCGTATCATTTCAACGATTAATCGATGAATGTGATCTCACCCAAGAGCAACTGAGCACAAAAATTTCTAAGTCAAGATCTGACATTGCAAATCACCTTAGGCTACTCAAATTACCTGCGTCTATTCAGGCAGCTGTCCGAGACCGAAAAATTACCATGGGCCATGCAAGAGCATTACTCTCTCTATCGACAGAGGAAGAACAAGTAGAATTACTCGATAAAATTTTATCAGAAGAGCTCTCAGTGCGCAATGTGGAAGTGTTGACTCAGGCAAAAGGAAATTCGAAACCGTCTAAACAAAGTAAATCTACGCGAGATCTATCAGCTCAGGACAAAACTTACGCCTCATTTTTAGGTGATCGCTTTAACGCAAAAGTGGATATAGCGAAGAATGAAAATGGCAAGGGGAAAATCATATTTCACTTCAAAAATGAAAAAGAATATAATAAGCTAATGAACGTTTTAAAAAACGAATGAAGCGAGTTATCACAGTATGCTTGTGTCTGATATGCAATAGTTTTTTTTCACAAACAGACACCCTAAGCACTAAAAAACATCCTTACAAAAAAAGTATGATTTATTCAGCGATCCTTCCAGGGGCTGGACAGGTTCGAAACGCTATATTGTCTGAAAGAAGGTATAAACCTGCTTATTGGAAAGTGCCTTTAATCTTCGGAGCAATCGGCGCATCATCATATTTCACTTATCAAAATCATTCCATTCAAAATGAAATAAAAAAAGAATATAACGATCGATTGAATGGCAATTCTCCCAGTTCTGAATGGGCAGACTACGACAGCTTTGGACTTATTGCTTTACAAAAACAATACTTGAATAATAGGGATCTATTTATTCTATTGACTTTAGCCGTCTATGGTGTTCAAATAATCGATGCGGGAGTAGAAGCGCATTTTCTGCGTTTCGATATGAGTGAAGACCTCAGTATTCGTTTACAGCCCTTCACGAATTTAACAAGTGCTGGCATAAGGCTCAACTTTCTTTTTAGGTAATTATATCTATCTTTGTTCAGATGAAAATTGCACTTATCGGTTATGGAAAAATGGGGAAAGCAATTGAAGAAATTGCCTTGGAAAGAGGCCACGAAATTTGCGTGACTTTCTCTTCATTAAACCCATTGTCAGTTGACAAATTAAAACAAAGTGCTCCAGATGTAGCCATAGAATTTACACAACCGAATCTCGCAGTTTCACATATTTACACTTGTACCGAAGCACGTATCCCCATTGTCGTTGGGACCACAGCTTGGTTTGACGAATTAAAACAAGTAAAAGAAAAAGTTCAACAGAAGTCAGGTAGCCTAATCTACGCTTCAAATTTCAGTATTGGAGTAAATATTTTCTTCAAATTGAATGAACTATTAGCAAAATTGATGAATAACCACAGAGAATATGCCCCATCGATTGAAGAGATACACCATTTGCAGAAACTTGACGCACCTAGCGGAACAGCCGTAACGTTGGCGGAGGGAATGTTACAAGAACTTGAAATATTCCATGAATGGAAATTAACTAATCATAAGGAACTCTCTTCCTCAGAACTTCCCGTTACAGCCACCCGATTACCAGAGGTGCCGGGAACTCATTTAGTAAAATATGAATCTACCATCGATCACATAGAACTAAAACACGAGGCCAAGAATAGAAAAGGATTTGCACTCGGTGCAATAATCGCTGCTGAATTTATTCAGTCAAAAAAAGGTATTTTTACCATGTCTGACGTTTTAAACTTATAATTATGCCCTTCATTTATTTTTATATTTTTATTCTACTTATCAACCCATACATTTCCCAATGGTGGAAAATTTTTCCTTTAGCAGGTAAAGAAAAATGGGAAGCTCTGGTTCCCGGATATAACTATTTTGTATTATACAAGTTCACCTTAGGAAAACCCCTTTGGAGTTTGCTTATACTATTTCCGGGGGTGCACCTCATCATGATGATGACGGCAAATGTCACTTTACTGCGACGTTTTGGAAAGCATTCCTTTACTGACACCTTGCAAGGTATAATTTTTCCATACTACTTATACTGGAAAGTGACTAATGAAAGTATACCTTATGGTAAGGAAACTAATTGGTCTAATACTAAAGAAATAGAAGATAGAAAATGGGGAGATCATATCGTATTATTTTTATGTGTTCCTGTTATTGGCCATGTAATTACTACAATACTCGACTTCGTTTCAAGAGATAAACCCGGAGATAAATCGCGCGTAAAAGAATGGGGGGATTCTATTTTATTTGCCCTGATAGCTGCAGGGATAATACGCACATACGTATTCGAGCCTTTTCAAATCCCGACAGGTTCCATGGAGAAGACGCTTTTAGTGGGAGATTTTTTGTTTGTAAACAAACTTGCCTATGGTCCGAAAGTGCCTGTCACCCCACTCTCCCACCCCTTAGTTCACAATAACGTTCCGTATATAAATATTCAATCATACACCACCCTAGAAAAAGGAAGTTATCTAAGGATGCCAGGTTTAGGAAATATTGAACGAAATGATGTTGTTGTATTTAATTACCCTTCAGGTGATACCGCAGTTTTCGATCCAAGGATGCCGAATGGTCTGATGGGTCACGATTATCACGGGATAGTTATCAATGAGGCTAAGCGCCTATTTATTGAACAGTTCTCAAATGAATTAGAGGCCACAAAAATGCAATTGTCTCGGGAAAATCCTAATTATGTAGAGCAATATTACACCATGCAAGCGAAAGAGCGCTTACTAGAAAAATATGCCACGAAGTTTATCAAGGAATTTTCACTATGGACGTCAAATGCTAGGAAAAATTTAGCTGAGAACAAAGTTGCTTGGGACGGGATGGAAAATAAGCTCATCGATCATTATGGTTTGATTTATCGTCCTGTTGATAAACGAGAAAATTACATCAAACGTTGTGTAGCACTACCAGGCGATATTATGGAGATTAAAGATGCTGTTCTATATATAAACGATAAACCATCGGAAATATATGAATTCCAGACTTTTAAATATATTGTGAAAATGGGTGACGATTTTATGTTGCCCTCACCAGCTGATTTACAGAACACTTATGGACTCGAAAATGATGAGCAAGGGAATACACGAATGGATATAGAATATAGGGAGTATAACGATCAAGAAAACAAACTTGTTAGAGAATATATTCTTAACCTAAGTGCAAACGAAAAACAACGACTCTTGGATGACTATCCGGGATTGAAAAGTAGAATGACAAAAGTATTAGACGAAAAATTCGACAAGAATAAGCTTACTGACTATTTAAGAATAAAAAATCTTGATTTCTTCCCCAAAGATTTAAATATTGCTAATGCTACTACTCATTTTGAACGTATACAAATTCCATTTGAGGGACAAGTAGTGACACTTACGCCAAAAACAATCCCTTATTTTAGAAGGATCATTACTGCATACGAAGGCCATACACTGGAAGAAAGAAAAGACGGTTATTACATCGATGGCAAGAAAACAACCACATACACCGTTGAAATGGATTACTATTGGATGATGGGTGATAACCGCTATGGTTCTGCAGACTCGAGATTTTGGGGTTTTGTGCCAGAAGATCATATAGTGGGTAGAGCATCACTCGTGTGGTTTTCTAAAAGTCCCTACAAAGGAGTGAGATGGGATAGACTGTTTAAGCTAATTGAATAAGGTGCTTCCCTTACCAACGGCTTTCCTTCCCTCAATTTTATACTTTCAGAAATTATTACGGTCAAATTTTGTTATTGAAATCAACGAGAGCTACAACAAGCAAACCATCAGGAATAGGTACGAAATTCTTACTTCAAACGGTATTCAATTACTCAGCATCCCTGTAGTTCATGGAAAAGGAAAGAAACTCTTGACAAAAGATATTGCCATTGATTACTCTACGAAATGGAGAGTATTACACGCCAGAGCCATTAAAACTGCTTATGCCTCTTCACCCTATTTTGAGGATTATTATGATGGATTGACCGAAATTCTTCTTAAAGACCATGAATTTTTAATTGATAAGAATAATGAAATGCTGAATTTCCTATTTAGCTCTTTAGATTTAGAATTTTCTATCACTTATACAAATGATTTTATTACGAGCAATGAAGCCAATCTTGCTTTCAATTATTTAGACAAAGAGGATGAGTTAGGATTTTCATATCAACAGGTTATAGGATTTTCCCCATCATTTGTGCCAAATTTATCGATGATAGATTTATTATTTAACGAAGGGCCAATGGCAAGAAAACTAGTATTTCCTTAGTTCTTTTTTTATTTACCTTCGAATCATCAGTTGTTTATGAGTAAACCATCCTATTGCCAATATTGTAGAACCTTGGAATCGACCAATATTCACAAGATTTATCACGATACTGAATATGGTAAGCGAGTAATCTGCGACAATGAACTATTTGAAAGGTTGACACTAGAGATTTTTCAGGCAGGACTATCTTGGGATATTATTCTGAAAAAAAGAAGCCATTTTCAAGAGGCTTTTAGTAAATTTCAAATTATTCAAGTCGCGAAATTTAATCAAGAACATATTGAAAAACTAATGCTGAATAAAGCAATCGTCAGAAATAGAAAGAAAATTGAGGCCACTATTTACAATGCACGAAAAATGATGCAACTAAAATCAGAAAATGGTAGTTTTTATAATTGGTTGGAAGATAACCGACTAAAAACATTGTCAGAATGGACAATTTTGTTAAAAAAGAACTTTAACTTTGTTGGTACGGAGATTGCTAATGAATTCCTCAAAGGAGCAAACCTTCTCGACGGTGCTCACGATGAGGATTGTTATTTAAATAATTAAATATGAGATTGCTTTTATTTTTTACGATTTGTGTGTTCTCGATATCAATCGGTCGTTCACAGATTTCGGTCAATGCTGGAACTGGTTTTATGAAGGGTTTTAGCAATCCAAAATATTTTTACGGCCTACATCTCGGTGGTGAGATACCACGTAGTAATGAATTGACCCTTTACGCAAGAGTTGGTTATTATTTTCCGCAGAGAGAAGATGACAGCTCTTCGACATTTTTAACAGCCAATGATTTCAACACAATACCTTATCAAATACTGACGAATTATGTTTCGACACTAAGTCATCTAACTATAGAGGGAGGAACGCGTTACTACATAGGAAATGGCTATGATAATGGTTTTTCTGGTTACGGCGGAAATTGTCTTATGATTATGAACAGCACTGTAAAACGGAAATACGACTACTACGATAGATCAAAATATTCAATACCTGAAGGTGAAGAAGATGCGGGTAGCATATTAAGTATATTATTGGGATTACAAGGTGGTATTAAATATACTGAACCGGTTATTGGAACATTTTACTTTGACGTTTCTGGAGCATATTCCTTACTTTCCTTACCTTCGAATCAAACAGCCGCAAATACGACATTGTTTAGTCCACTGATATTCAACTTTTCCGTAGGGTTCAGGAAAGATTTTTACTGACAAGAACATCTTCTACACGAGAAATTACCCATTGCAATTGATCTTGTCTAGTCATTTCAGAGTTATCAAGAACCACTGCATCCTCAGCTTTTCTTAAGGGGCTTTCAAGACGCGTAGAATCAATTAAGTCGCGTTCTAGCAGGTTGCGTTCCACCTCTTTTATATCGGCCTGAATACCTTTATCCATAAGTTCTTTCCATCTGCGCGTAACTCGTACTTCTTTACTAGCAGTGACAAATATTTTCAGCTCAGCATCGGGAAATACTACGGTTCCGATATCTCTCCCATCCATTACGATTCCACCCGAGCTTGCCATATTTCGTTGTTCTTCCACTAGTTTCTCCCGAACCTCTTTTATGGTTGCTACTTTAGAAACATTATTAGGTACTTCACCTTGACGAATTTCATCTTCTACATCAACTTCATTCAAAAAAATCCTCGAATACCCCTCTTTTTCTTCAAATCTCAATTTTACATTGTTCAACTTATCAATGAGATGGGAGCTATTCAACTCGCCATTTTCAATTAAACCATTTTGTAGAGCGAACAAAGTCACTGCCCGATACATTGCACCTGAATCAATAAATATATAACCATAGTGTTTTGCCACTTGTTTTGCTAGGGTACTTTTTCCACAAGCCGAAAACCCATCAATAGCTATTGTTATTCCTGACATACTTCAAATATACTAAAAAAGGCTCCTTTCGGAGCCTTGTATTTTAATAGTAGATCGCACGTTGGACTTTCGAAATATACTTGGCCAATCGAATTACTTGTTTCGTATAACCAAATTCATTGTCATACCACGAATACAAAACCACATTTTTTCCATCTTTCGAAACTATGGACGCATTGGAATCAAAAACAGAACAACACGTATTGCCAATAATATCGCTAGATACCAATTCAGGATCGAATGAATAATAAATTTGATTGACAAGATTACCATTTAGGGCAGCATCTTTAATTACCCCATTTAGTTCTTCTATAGACGTAGAACCATTCAATTCCAAACTTAAAATAGCCAAGGAACCGTTTGGAGTTGGAACCCTAACAGCATTGGCAGTAAGTTTATCTTTTAGTTCAGGAATAACCTTCGTTACTGCACTTCCTGCGCCTGTTGAGGTAATAACCATGTTAATTGCAGCCGACCGACCTCTTCTTGGCTTTTTATGCATGTTATCTAACAAATTCTGGTCATTGGTGTATGCGTGAACTGTTTCAATATGTCCTTTGACAATGCCAAACTTATCGTTGATTACTTTTAGAATTGGCGTGATTGCATTTGTGGTACAAGAAGCAGCGGAATATATTGTTTCATTTTCTATATCTAATATCCCCTGATTGATTCCGTATACAATATTTGGAACCTCCTTACCTGGAGCCGTTAACAAGACCTTTGCCACACCCTTAGATTTTAAATGCCTCGATAAGGCCTCTCTAGTTGTAAAAACTCCAGTATTGTCAATCACCACTGCATTTTGAATACCATATTTAGTGTAGTCAATATCTTCAGGTGCTGAGGCGTCTATCATTTGTACTATTTGGCCATTGATATTTAAGGTTTTATTTTTTAAATCTTCGATCACAGACCCTTTGAAAGCACCATGAACAGAATCGTTTCTCAGAAGAGAAGCTCTTTTGATAATATCATTGTCACTATTTCCTCTCGTAACGATAGCGCGTAATCTAAGTTGTTGACCTTTTCCCGCTTGTTTTATAAGCTCTCTAGCAGCCAAACGTCCAATTCGTCCAAATCCGTAAAGAACAACATCTCTAGGTTCTGTACCATTTTCGCTTCCGGCATTTAAGGCTCCAATTTTCGCATTTAAAAATTCTGACTTTGAATGATACTTATCTCTCTCTGCCAACCACTGACTGGCCAATATACCGATATCTAACTTGGCAGAAGTCAAGGGCATAGCCAATATTTCCTCTGCTAGTTCAGCAGTTGTAAAAACATCTACAGGTTTATTTACGACTTTTCCTGCATATTCGTGAAGATTCAAAATCTCTGAAATAGTCACATCAGTCAAATGATGTCTAAAGAATACTAATTCTATCCCCTTGTCGTAAAGCAACTCGCCTACTTTACTTTGTAATTTTACCGTTGCCCTTTCCCTTTCTAAATGAGATTTAAGCTCTTTTTCATAATCGATAACTGATTCCATAAAATACCTACTTGTTGATTGTTGCGCAAAGATATAAAAGAAAAGGCTGTCAGTAAACTAACAGCCTTTAAAACATTTTAATAGTAGCTTAACCTAAGTAAGATTTAAGTAGCTTATTTCTAGATGTATGTCTTAATCTTCTTATTGCCTTTTCCTTGATTTGACGTACTCTTTCTCTTGTTAGATTGAATTTCGCGCCAATTTCTTCAAGGGTCAAACCGTGGTTCATTCCTATACCGAAAAATAAACGAATAATTTCTCTCTCTTTGTCGGTAAGCGTACTTAAAGATCTTTCAATTTCTTTCTGCAATGATTCAGCCATAAGTGCCTGATCTGTCTTTGGAGCATCAGCATTTGCCATCACATCCATTAATGTACCGCCGTCCTCATTTGTGGTAAGTGGGGCATCCATTGAAACGTGACGACCAGAAACATTTAAGGATTCTTTTATTTTTTCTTCAGGAACCTCTAAGGCTTCAGCTAATTCTTCTGCCGAAGGAGGACGCTCGTATTGTTGTTCAAGTCTTGAAAAAGCTTTATTTATTTTATTCAACGAACCCACCTGATTTAGAGGAAGCCTTACAATTCTCGCTTGCTCCGCTAGTGCTTGCAATATAGATTGACGAATCCACCAAACGGCATAGGAAATAAATTTAAATCCTCTTGTTTCATCAAATTTTTGGGCCGCTTTAATCAATCCTAGGTTTCCTTCATTGATTAAATCGGGAAGTGTCAGGCCTTGATTTTGGTATTGTTTAGCAACAGAAACAACAAATCTCAAATTCGCTCTTGTAAGTTTTTCGAGAGCTGCTTGGTCGCCTACTCTAATTTTTCTGGCTAATTCAACTTCTTCTTCTGCTGTGATTAATTCTTCTCGACCAATATCCTGAAGGTATTTATCTAACGATTGACTTTCTCTATTGGTGATTGATTTGGTAATTTTTAACTGTCTCATTCTCTCTTTTCTCCGGTATTAATTAACTTATTTTTTCTCTTTTGAACAGGTAGCAAAGTAAAACTAAAAAAAATGAAATCTAAAATATTAACAGACTTTTTTTCGCATTTTTTGATAACTTTCCGAATTACCAAAAACTATGCCCAAAAGTAGATCTATAAGCCGAAACCAACATAATCTTTTCGCCCAGAAGTGTTAATAATCTCTAGTAAAATTCCTCGATTATTTCCATTCAATTTAGACGTCAACTGATCAACTGTTTCAACGGCCTCGTTATTTACTTTTGTTATAATTGTTCCAATACCCAATCCCAAAGATTTCAATTTACCTGTTGTTACGGATGTTATTTTTACACCAAAAGAAATATTGAGTTCCCTCTTCTCTTTGTCTGTCAATTCAATAAATGTAGCACCTAAAGCTGCGTTTTTCTTTATTTCCTCTTTTGATATTAAGTTGGTTTCTCCCTCTTTGTTACGTAAAACCAAACTTTTTATCACTTCGTCACCATCTTTTTGTCGAATTAACACGTCGATTTTATCACCAGGTCTTTTCTTACCTATTTCCTCTTGCAGATTCGCTACGGAATTTACTTCAGTGGTACCGATTTTTAGAATAACATCACCATTTTTTAAACCACCTTTATCGGCACTTCCGCCATCGACTACTTCGGCCACATAAACACCTTTGAGGTCTATCAATTTATTTTTTTCCTGAAGTTCCTGAGTAACATCTGAAATTTTCACCCCAAGATATCCTCGTTGAACGATCCCGAATTCAATCAAATCATTCATTACTTTTTTCACTAAATTGACTGGGATAGCGAATGAATACCCAGAATAGCTTCCTGTTTGGGAGGCAATAGCGGTATTTATTCCAACAAGATCACCTTTTGTATTTACCAGAGCACCACCACTATTTCCTGGATTGACAGCAGCATCTGTTTGAATAAACGACTCAATTGGAACAACATCTTGCCCGTTGCGTTCACTTAACAAATTAATATTTCGTGCCTTCGCAGAAACGATTCCTGCGGTAACGGTAGATGTGAGATTAAACGGATTCCCCACAGCTAAAACCCATTCTCCGATTTTTAACTCATCGCTATTTCCAAAATTTACTGCTTTAAAATTTTTTCCCTCTATTTTTAGTACTGCAATATCAGTGGAGGGATCTGCTCCTACAATACGAGCGATGTACTTTGAATTATCATTGAGTACCACCTCAATTTCACTAGCATTTTCGATGACATGATTATTTGTTACAATATAGCCATCACCAGACACTATAACTCCAGAGCCAGAGCCAGAACCAAATTGCTTAAATTCTCTACCCCCAGCCCCAGGCCCATTAAAAAATTCTTGAAAAATATCACGCTGAAAAGTAGTCTGGACCACTTTAGTGTTTACATGGACAACCGAATTAATTGTTTGCGCAGAAGCCTCAGTGAAATCCATACCAGTATTAATTACTCTCGTTTCTGTTATCAATTTGGTATCAGGATTCTTTTCGATGATTTTCTCAACTTTTGTCTCATAATTCACCTCTTTCACGATTTTATTTGTCATTAATGGAATTGTGCCACCAACCAAACTCACACCTAAAATTTTTAAATATCCCGCGTAATTCATTGTGTATATATTTTAAGATTCATACAATTTTAACAATAATCACTCCTTTTTTAGTATATCAGTGCTGTTAAAGATTGTTAAGCAATATTCCTTAATTTTGTGCTCATATGGTCGTCACTAAATTCACCAAATACCAAGGTACCGGAAATGACTTTATAGTTGTAGATAACTTTACCAATCAACATCGAGATTTTGATATTAAGGATATTCAGCTTTTATGTGACAGAAGATTCGGTGTGGGTGCGGACGGGTTAATTGTTGTCGAAAAATCGAATACCTCAGATTTTTACATGAATTATTTCAATGCCGATGGCTCGAAAAGTTTTTGTGGCAATGGAGCGAGATGCGCCGTTCACTTTGCGAAAACACTTGGAATCATTTCTGAAACAACAACTTTTGAAGCCATTGACGGCACACATGGTGCCTTCATTACCCACGATTCAATTAGCATAATCATGCAAAATGTATCCAAAATACGTCGCTATCAAGCTGATTTCGTATTAAATACGGGATCACCCCATTACATCAAAATATCCGATGATATTTCTTCTGAAACCGTTTTAGAACAAGGTAATAAAATCCGATACTCAGCAGAATTCAAAGATGAGGGAATAAATGTTAACCTTATGAAAAAAGTAGCACAGGATACAATTTCAATAGCCACCTATGAAAGAGGTGTAGAAAACGAAACTTTGTCGTGTGGTACAGGCGCGACTGCTTGTGCCATAATTTTAAATGAGCTAAATCCTATTCAAGGTGAGAGAAAGGTGAAAGTTTTGGTAAAAGGCGGGGAATTACTAGTAAGTTATAAAGCGAATGAATCTAAATACACAGATATTATATTATCAGGACCAGCAACTCCAGTCTTCCATGGAACATTTTAAATTTGAGTACCTCTTTCAGAACTTAGCCAAAGGAAACTTACCGAATTTAGAAGAGGGAACATTTCTTTGGATTTGGAAACCCCTCGAAGCTGCTCCACATATAGGTTTATCTCTTTCTGGAAAATATTTTAGCCTAAAGGTAAGTGGAAAAGAAGAATCTATTGAAGCAAAAAAGATGTATTTATTGGCTCAAAAAAAATCTACACCAGTTGCTTTTTTAGAAATACTATCAGATACCAGTTTAGTAAAAGTAAATGAGGCATTTGCAAACTTCGAAAGAGCAAAAGACCTAAAGAGCAGTTGCCTTCAGCCTATTGCATACCTTTTTAAAACGCCTTCTGTGAAATTAGCTGAACTGTTAATGAGTCTTGAATTAATGGGTGTACTCGGTAAAACTTTTACCATGAACTGTAGTGATAATACTTTAGGAATTATTCCTTACGACGTGGGTGAAATAGAAAAAAAACTAATTTCGTTACAACATGTTAAAAGGAAATAATATTTACTTGAGAGCTGTTGAGAAGGATGATGCTTTGACCTTATTTCAATGGGAAAATAATACAGCAAATTGGAAGGTGTCGAATACAGAAATTCCATTTTCTATGCATTCTATTCATCAACTGATAGAACAGCAATCAGACCTCAGAACATCCGGACAATTGAGATTTATCATTTGTCAAAATGAATCAACTACTCCCCTAGGAACCCTTGATATTTACGATGTAAACTTTAAGCATGGATTCGCTTCCATTGGTATTCTAATTGCCACTGATCAAGATAAACGAAAAGGCATAGCTCGAGAAAGTTTAAAACTACTCATCAATTATTGTCGTGATATTCTGGACTTAGCTAATCTACAATGTTTTATACACCACGATAATGAGGCTAGTATTGCCTTATTTGAACATTTGGAATTTAAACGCGTAGGAGAGAAAATAAACTGGCTTGTTTTCAAAGGAAAAAGATTTCATGAATTAACTTATCAATTATGTCTAAAAGAACCATCATCCTTGTAATTATTGGCGCACTTTTTTTAGTGAGCCTTTTTTTTGTTGCCCCTATGGCAAAGATTTATTTTAAAGGAAAAAAAATATCCATCAATAAAGAATCCACAGAAATGTTCGTCAAGCAAAAAACAAGTCTTGAATCTCTTGCCGATCAACTCATTAAAAATAACATCATTGACGACAAAGCTGCATTCATGGCTGTCGGCGAATATAAAGGACTTGATGAAAATAAAATCGCAGGAGGGAAATATATCATTAAGAAGGGTTCATCATACAAAGACTTGTTAAACGGATTCACAAAAAATAATAAAGGCAATGGCAATGCAGAGGTTGAGGTTCAAGTTACTTTTAATAATTGCAATACCATCGAGGATATATGTGGCAAAGTGACTCAGTGTATTGATATAGATAGCGCCATATTGTTTAAGTACATTAGAAATCCGGAAAATTGGAAAAAAGAGAGTATTTCTATGACCTACGAACAATTACCTGCACTCTTTATTCCTAATACTTATAAAATGTATTACGATACGGATGCAGAGACCTTTTTCCACAGGATGGCAGAAGAATACAAGAAATTCTGGTCTACTGAACGGATGGATAAATTGACTAAAATAGGGTTGAATAAACCCTACGAAGCAACAACTATTGCCAGTATCGTTTATGCTGAACAAAATCTTGTATCACAAGAATGGCCTATAATAGCTGCAGTATATTTAAATCGTATCGGGACAGGTATGATGCTTCAATCTTGCCCAACCGTGCGGTATTGCGATCCAATTGGCATTCCAAGTCAGCCTTATGAAAAAGATATTATGCGTGTAAAAGATTGTGCATACAATACCTATACAAAGAAAGGAATTCCGCCGGGACCTATAAATATTCCTTCCCCAAAAGTTGTTGATGCCGTTCTGAATCGTTCTGCTGAAAAATACCTGTTTATGTGCGCAAAGCCAGATAATTCACACAGTCATAATTTTGCCGTCGATTACGCCACTCACTCTAGAAATTCAGCATTATTCAATAATTATTTAAATGCTTTAAAAAGAGCTAAATGAAAAGAAGATCCTTCTTAAAATTTGGACTTGCAACAGGTGCAGTGTCAATGGTAAACCCATTTAAAAGTGCAAGTTTAATAGAAAATTCATTCGAGGCTAAAGCGGAGGGACCAATTGTCATATCTACTTGGATTCATGGTCTTGAGGCCAATAGAGCAGCTTGGGAGGTGTTAAAGCAGGGTGGAAAAGCTATTGATGCAGTAGAAAGAGGTGTGCAAGTTACGGAGGTGGATGTGAACAATAGAAGCGTTGGTATTGGAGGAAGGCCTGACAGGGACGGTCATGTCACACTCGATGCTTGTATCATGGATCATGAAGGCAGATGCGGATCAGTTGCATTCTTAGAAGGAATTAAACACCCTGTTTCCGTTGCCAGAGCCATTATGGATAAAACACAACATGTGATGCTTGTTGGAGATGGTGCTAAAAAGTTTGCTCTAGACTATGGATTTGAAACAATAAAAACTCCTCTTCCAGAAGTTAAAAAAGACTGGAAAAAATGGAAAGCAGAAAATAAAGACCTTTTCAAAAAACCTGAGATAAATCACGAAAATCACGATACCATTGGGTTAAT
>CAMDLY010000055.1 GCA_945902115.1 Lishizhenia tianjinensis
GATCCAAAAACAGCTACAGAAAGTAATAATTTTTTCATAGTTGATTTGTTTTTGATATTATTAGATTGGTAAATTTAACATAAACTTTCAATAATGAAAAAGAAATTAGTGGTTTTTTCAGGAGCAGGTATGAGTGCTGAAAGTGGTATTTCAACTTTTCGGGACAGCGGTGGCTTGTGGGAAAAATACAACATTGAAGATGTGGCAACTCCTCAAGCATGGAAAAAGGATCCAAATTTAGTGACTGATTTTTATAATATTCGTAGAAAGCAGATAATGGATGCCTTACCCAACGAAGCACATTGTCAAATTGCAAGTTGGGAGGAATTTTTTGAAGTTACGGTGGTGACTCAAAATATTGACGATTTGCACGAGCGAGCAGGATCATCCAATGTGTTGCATTTACATGGAAATATACGTTTGGCAAAGTCCTCAGGCCCAAATCAAGAAAAACGGTTCTATCCCATAAGCAATTGGGAGTTAACAGCAGATGACCTTTGCGAGGAGGGTTATCCATTGAGGCCACATGTGGTGTGGTTTGGCGAGGAAGTGCCGGCTTTTGGCCATGCCGCAGAAATTATCAGAGAAAGTGACCTATTGCTTGTGATTGGAACCTCTTTGCAAGTATATCCTGCCGCAGGATTGATTCACGAAGCACCAGCGACTTGCAGAAAAATTATAGTAGATCCAAAAGTGGAAGAATATTTAGTGCCTAAAGAATTTGAAAAAATACAGGGTTCAGCTGCTGAAGTCTTGAAGCAAATCGACTTATACTAAAATTACTTCTTTTTTAATTGTTCCTTGATAAACAATTCGATGGCTCCCACCATCGATGGGGCTTTTGGATGCGGGGCATGTATATCCAAACGTAAGTTGTGCTTAACGACAGCTCCTGCTGTTGTTGGTCCAAAAGCAGCTATTATAGTTTCATTTTGTTGAAAGTCTGGAAAGTTTTTAAAGAGAGACTCAATTCCGCCTGGACTAAAAAATACCAGCATATCGTAAGCAACATCTTCAAGGTCGGATAGATCAGCAGCAACAGTTCTGTACAAAATTACTTTTGTAAATTGTAACATATGCTTTTCTAATGTATCAGGAATGTTATCTCTAAGAATATCAGTACAAGGAAGAAGAAATTTCTCTTCTTTGTGTTTTTTCATGATTTCAGCTAACTCATCAATAGTTTGTTTTCCGAAGAAAATTTTACGCTTTCTGTAAGTGACATATTTTTGCAGATATAGCGCAATGGCCTCTGTAATACAAAAATACTTCATGGTGTCGGGCACTTCAAATCGAGTCTCCTCAGCAATTCTGAAAAAGTGATCGATGGCTACCTTGGAGGTCAAGATAATGGCGGTGTGATCTTGGAGGTTGACCTTTTGACCGCGAAAATCTTTGGCATCTACACCCTCCACTTTTATGAATTGACGAAAGTCAATTTTTAGTTTGTACTTTTCTACCAAGTCATAGTATGGTGATTTATCACCTTCTGGTTTGGGTTGAGAGACTAAAATGCTTTTTATTGCCAACGCTCAAAGTTTTAATTAAAACTATCTCAGTTATTTAAATTCCAACCAAATGATTTTTGAAACGACTAACACAGGGAGAATTTCAATGGTACAAAGATACAAAATTAAATAATACCAACTTATCTTCTGTCTTAAAGTAATGTTTAATCCCTTGAAAATCCGAATAATATAAAAAACAATTAAGAAGATTATTAAGACCGTGCTAAATAGAGTATTTAAGTCTGGATTTATCGACCAAATAAATGCTAACATCAATAGAAAGATGCCTCCAAAATTTAGTAAGGAAGAGTTAATAAAAGATAAGTTCTCGATAAGTTGTCCTTCTCCTGAAACAACAGAAATCAACCTAAATCCAAACTGATTAATCGCAAAGTAGGTCATCGCTCCACCAATGGCAATAATCAAGGCAGAACCCATATCTTGATTATTTTTTGCAAGCAAAAATAAGGTAAGTCCTAGGCTAAAAATGAAATTTAAGTTTAATAGAATGGTCGTTCCCGTGCTAATTCTGATATCTTCTCCAAACGAGTTATCGACGGGTTTTAATCGGATAAAATTCTTTAGCAGCATACTGAATAAATTCGGGTAGCTTATTCTGGCTGAGCCAATTAGAAAAAATCCTAAAAGCACAGCAAACAAAAGGTAAGTCGTCATTCCTGTGTTCCGTTCATTTAAAATGAGGTCCAAGGAAAGAAACTGAGCGGATAGCCAAAACATGTATGCGAAAATAATAAGAATTCACATGGTAAATCATCGAGTTTATGCTTATTTTTGCAGGCAAATTAAAGTTATGAAAACTGATCAATATGTTCACCCGGATTATTACAGTATGGATGATTTGCTTTCTGATGAGCACAAATTGGTTCGCGACGCGGCCCGAGCATGGGTGAAGAAAGAGGTTTCTCCATTAATTGACGAGCATTACGAAAAAGCAACTTTTCCAATGCACTTACTGAAAGGCTTGGGCGAAATAGGGGCATTCGGACCTTATATTCCTGAAGAATACGGTGGGCCGGGTTTAGATCAGATTTCCTATGGTATTATCATGCAGGAGTTGGAGCGCTGTGACTCAGGGTTGAGATCTACAGCTTCAGTTCAATCGTCTCTAGTTATGTACCCTATTTGGAAATACGGTTCAGAGGAACAGAAACAAAAATATTTAGCAAAGTTAGCAACGGGTGAGATGATGGGCTGTTTTGGCCTTACGGAACCTGATCACGGGTCTAATCCTGGAGGCATGACAACGAATTTCAAGGATGCAGGAGATCATGTGATATTAAATGGTGCTAAAATGTGGATATCAAATGCCCCTTTTGCCCACATCGCAGTAGTCTGGGCAAAAGACGAATCAGGCAGAATACATGGAGTAATTGTTGAAAGAGGTATGGAAGGTTTTTCAACACCAGAAATGCATGGAAAACTATCACTCAGAGCGTCCTCCACTGGAGAGCTAATTTTTGTAAATGTAAAGGTCCCAAAAAGCAATATACTTCCAGGCAGAACAGGATTAGGCGCCCCATTGAGTTGTTTAGACTCTGCACGCTATGGCATTGCATGGGGAGCTTTGGGAGCGGCAATGGATTGTTATGATCAGGCATTACGTTACTCTAAAGAACGTACTCAGTTCAATGTTCCAATTGGTGCTTTTCAATTGATTCAGAAAAAACTCGCTGAAATGATTACCGAAATCACAAAGGCGCAGCTTTTAACTTTACGTTTGGGTCAATTGCGAAATGAAGGAAAAGCTACCTCAGCACAAATTTCAATGGCTAAAAGGAATAATGTGGAAATAGCGCTGAATATTGCGAGAGAAGCTAGACAAATTCATGGTGGTATGGGGATTACGAGTGAATACTCTATGATGAGGCATATGGCAAATTTGGAATCTGTAGTTACTTACGAAGGTACTCATGACATTCACTTACTGATTACGGGAATGGATGTAACAGGAATCCCTGCGTTTGAGCGTGAAATGCCTAAGCGCTAAATTTCACAAATCACTGTCGATAAATTGGTCTCCTCGAAGTATCCGAACTCGTTTTCTTGCTTCAGCTCCAAATAAACTTGATCTATAATCTATTAACAAGCGTTTGTAAGAGGCGAGAGCTTGTTCTTTATCGCCAAGAATTGTTTCTTTAATATCGGCAATACGGAATAGCGCATCGTCAGCGAGAATATCTCTTGAGTGAAATGTCAATACATCCTCGTAGTAAGCAACGGCATCTTGCCATTTTCCTTGCATTTCCATGGCTTTCCCTTTTCTCATCAACATTTCATCCGCTAGAGAATGATACGGAAAATTAATTCGTATGCTGTCCATTAAGCTAAAGGCCTCTTTATATTTATGTTGTTCAATGAGTAATTCTGATTGGGCGAACCAGAACATTGCTTGGAAATTACTATCTAAACCGAAATTATCCGTAATAGCAACCGAAAGTTGAATGGCATCATTCGCGATAAGTTTTGAGGTGGATTCTTTTAAGACATTCAATTGTGCTTGAGCATAATTGAATTCTCCGTCATAATAAAAAATACGTGCATTTTTATACTTTGCTTCATTTCCTATAGCTTCAAATTTAAAGTCCTTGTCAACTTGCATGTAGAGTAAAGAGGCCTCCCAAATATCATCACCTAACACATAAATATCAGCAAGTTGCATTTTTATTTGCGCTTTTTGCATATCCGTAAGCCCGTTTATGGAAATTGCTTCTGTCAAAACTGCGATAGACTTTTCAGTTTTACCTGCATAATAAGCTAAAATATGAGCAAACTCTATGATAATAGCCTGCATTTTAGGCTGCTTACCAAAACGTGCTAATGCTTGTTCATACTCAGCAATAGTGGTATTTATTTCTTCTTCGTTATAGTTCCTATTTGTGGTAATTTCCAAATATCTGGTGTTTAACAAGCCACGTTGCGCTTCAATTACATATTCTGAGTTTGGAATGTTCATTAAATAGTTATAGCATTTCCGAGCCGCTTCGAAGGCATTATTTTCCATACATATGGTGGCTAAGTCATAAACCCTATATCCGTCTCCATTAAAACGTTTCTCTAACGAAACAATTTGGCTATAAGCAGCGTTGAAATTTTTTGATTGAATAAATAACCAAGACACTAGCTCAGACAGTATTATTGGAGAATTATTTTTTTGTGCGGCACTGACTAGAAGATCTTTTAAGACAATATAATCTGCATTTTCTTGTTTTTCTAAATCTAACTTACTCGCCAATAATTCTTCAACATTATCAATCATTTCTGGGTTTCGTGATAAAAATTCTATCAAGACCTTTATCATTTCTTGCTTCTCCCCCCTTAAAAAAAACAAATCAGCAAATTGTATTTCAAAACCACTAGATGTTATTTTCTCCCCTTTTTTTAGACATTCTAAAGCAAGGTCTAACTTTTTCTTACTAATAAATGATCGATATAATTCTACAATAATAGTGGGAGATGGTGGAAGATTCTTAATTAGCCCGGCATAAATATCTGTGGCTTTTTCGGCCTCCCCAAGATCCTCATAAAACTGTCCAAAGGAAACTTTTAAATCTAGGTCTTGTCTATTTGAGTTTATTTGTCTTTTGTAGATTTTTTCGGCCGTTTTGAATTGCTTAACTTGTGAAAGGCACTCGACGTAGCGCAGAAAAAGTTGTTTTGAAGGGTCTTTTGCGTATAGTTTTTCGTAATAGATAATTGCTTTTTCAAAATCCCCATTTGCGTAATAATATTGTGCGAGTTGTGTATCGTTTTGACCCGAAGGTTGAGCGTACAGCGTTGATTGAAGAGTTAACAATAAAAAAATCAAGAAAAGCTTCATCCTTACTTTATATTTTTAGTTAACAACGATAAAGAAAAAGTATTTAGTTCGCTGTGCAGATCAAAAAAAGTTTTCATAGTCTTATTCTTTTGCTTGACATAGTCTACAATAAGCATGCTAATTTGTTTAATCTTTGCTTTTTCAAAGTCAAGATACTTTCTGTATTTATCTCTTTCTCCGCTTCCATTTTCAATATCTGTTCTCAGTTTAGCTAAAGTTTCTCGCTCTTCTTTGATTGATTTTATCCCCTTTTGAAAGGCGGAACCCAATGGACCTAAAGCTCGGCGCATAATTTTATAGTCATTAAGCTTTTTGGCTAAAGACATATTGATGGTATCTAATACAAGATAGTTTTTGATGCGCAGCTCGACATTGTTCGTAGCCAACTGTAAAGCAGCTAAAGTATCTATCTCATTGGATAAAAGAGTCTTCTCAAGATTAGTTAAATCCTTGCTCATTTCGTCGAGTTCGAGGTAGTATTTTTTACGATCTGAGTCCAACAATGAACACGCTGAAAGTAAAAGCAATCCCATGATAGCAAGTAGTTTCATAGCTGAATAAATGGATAAAAATAATTCACCACAAATGAAATGGCAGAGGCTAAGCACCAGCCCAAATTTAATTGAAACAATGTGTGCTTGGCAAGGATGTATCTTGAACTTAAAATTATCCCTGAAAGTAATACAGCAACAATAACAGGTTGCACCGGTGTTAATACGTGGCTAGAATGGAAAGCAACGAGGTAACCAACAAGGATTCCAACCCCACCCGCATGAAGTGAGATTTTTGTCCATCTATTGACAAAAGTGAATAATAAAGCAACGAGAGCACCTGTAAGAGGAAGAGAGCTAACATAACTAGGAAGCAAGTGCTGAGGGTCTTTATACCAAAACAAGGTATACATAACCATGCAGTAAGCAAACATGATTAGAAGAGGCGCATTTCTTTCTGACTTGTCATCCATTTCAACAGTAGAAATAAGTTTCCTTCGAAATAAAGAATAATAGGATATTGCCGGGGCTAAAACGGCAAAAATGATAAAAACACCTAGAATGACCCGTTTTATTTCAGGGGGAAGTAGGTATAAAGAGTTGGATTCAACGGTTAATTCCTCAACTGGAATATACATGGTGATCCATAATCCATAAATAGGAGTGAGGAATGGGAGAAATAACCATGAGATTATTTTGGCGGGGAGCTGCATGTCTTAGAGAGCTTTTCTCATTCTTGCAACCGGGAGGTTCAATTGTTCCCTATATTTTGCCACTGTCCGTCTTGCGATATTGTATCCTTTTTCGTTTAATAAGTCCATCAATTTCTCATCAGTTAAAGGGTTCTTTTTGTCTTCGTTTTCGATTGCCTCTGATAGAATCTTCTTTACTTCCCGGGTACTCACTTCCTCTCCAGATTCGGTTGATAGGGACTCAGAGAAGAAATATTTTAACGAATATATTCCGAAATTTGTTTGAACATATTTACTATTTGCTACTCGAGAAACAGTTGATATATCGAGACCTACGACATCGGCAATATCTTTTAGAATCATTGGCCTTAGCTTGGTTTCATCCCCAGATAAAAAATATGACTTTTGGTAATTCATTATAGCATTCATGGTGAGTAAAAGTGTTTGCTGCCGTTGTTTAATGGCATCAATAAACCATTTTGCGCTGTCTAATTTCTGCCTAACAAAGCTGACAGCTTCCTTGTCTGATTTTGATGTTTTTGCTCCCTCCGCATATTTCCGCAGCATGATTTCATAGTCTTTACTTACTTTGAGTTCTGGAGCGTTTCTGCCATTTAAGGATAATTCAATTCTACCGTCAGTTTCGAACAACATGAAGTCAGGAATAATTTGCTGATAATTCTTCGCGGATTCTCTACTTGAACCTCCTGGTTTAGGATTCAATTTTAAAATTTCGTCAAGTGCTTCTTTAAGATCATTTTCTTCAATCTCTAGTTTTTTAGCAATACGATCGTAGTGTTTTTTCGTAAACTCTTCAAAATAGTCTTCTAAAATTTTCATGGCTGTATAGCGGGCAATATCGCCGCCTTGCTTTCTTTTTATTTGCAGCAATAGGCACTCTTGAAGATTACGGGCACCTACACCAGCGGGATCCAACTCTTGAACTAGAGATATAATTTCCAATACTTCATCTTCTGAAACTGACAAATTCATTGAAAATGCTAAATCATCAACAATGGCCTCAAGGTCACGATTCAGATAACCAGACTCGTCTAAATTGCCAATTACTACCTCGGCAATACTGAATTGTTTATCGTCTAAATATAAAAGATGAAGCTGTTCAGTCAATCTCTCTTGAAAAGATTTTTCTCCTGACAAGGGAATTACTCGTTCCTCCTCGTCTTTTGATTGGTTATTTGCCTGTGTTTTATAGTCGGCAACGTCGTCGTCTAGGTAATCTGATAAATCAAATTCCTCCTGATCTTGGTCTTCGTCATGCTCTTCCTGATTATCGAATTCATCTTCTTGGTCCTCTCCACCTTCCTCGAGTGCCGGATTTTCCTCAATTTCTTGCTTAATTCGCTGATCCAATTCCATTGTGGGTACCTGCAACAATTTCATCAATTGAATTTGTTGAGGTGAAAGACGTTGCTCTAATTTTTGCGCTAATTGCTGTCTTAATGCCATGTTGTAGTATTAACCAAATATACGAAATAGACTTGTTTATGGTACAATTTCTTGTTTTATTACCTGATAAATCTCCCAAGTAGACTGGTCGTAAACATATATTAAAACATGCATGTTTTCGGGATTATGATTTCCATCCAATTGATTGGGAACTAGGAAGCTATAGTTTACGTAGTATTTTGACCCAATCAGAAGATCAGGCTCGAGGTTACGTCCAAAAGAAAGCCCGCCAATATTACCTCTGTGGATGTCTCTGTGTATATAACTGCTATTGTGAGAATTGTCACTCATTTTTTGATCCCCCACAAGAGAGTCTTCAATTAGGTAAGCGACGATTACCAATCCATTGTTTAAACTTTGCTCTAATTTTTCAATTTCTACATGAAGAAATGCACCTTTTGTGGAAGGGAAATAGTTCAGGTCAGACTGAATATTAACTTTTAAGTTATTTTGGGTGATTTGATCACTTGTCATAGAAGACCATTGCGCCGGACTTTGAAAAATGTAGCCATTGTTGAATCTATTAATAGAACCTCTTGGATTACCAATAAATCCTCCATCGTTTGTTCCGAAATAGTTGCCGATTTCCAAGCCTTGAGGGTTAGTGAAATCAATGGGATAATCGGGTAGAGTAATAGTTTGAAAATCACCCATTCCTGTAGGGCCAGCATGTATTGATGCGATAAATACTCTACTCGGATTAGCTTCATGAAGTTGATGAGCTAAGTCTGCAGCAGCAGGACAAAATACGCACTTATGACCTGTAAAGTCTTCAATTAATACATTTCTATTAGTATTAGTATTTTGAGAAAAAACGGGCCACTCATTTGAAACATAGTCACTCCAGTTTCCCGGATATAGTGTGGTATCCAGGTCGGTTGTAACCAATTGTGGATATGGGTTTTCGACGTGATCACACGAGGCGATGAGAATTAGTGCTAACCCAGTAATTAGGCAATATAAATACTTCATAGTCATTAAAAACTTTGTGTGAAACTTAAAGTCAAGCCATTTGATGCAGGAACGAAACGGCACACCCCTCCAACGCAGAATAACCCAGCACGTTGTCTTCCATAATAAATCATAAAGCGTGTAGCGTCTTTAACGTAGCCAAAAGTTACAATTGGGTAGTGCACTCGAAGTTCGGGTTTAGGATTTCCATAATTGTATTGGTCCATGAATCCAAAAGACCAATGCGGAGAGACGGTATATTCCAATAAAAGAGTTGCCCAGTCTCCCTTGTCATTCGCTTGACCATCCTTACGTTCTACGACCAACCCTTGTAACTCTGCTCTCAACGCATGTTTCTTGTTGATTTTATATGAACCCTCAAAAACACCTACGTGGGCTTTAATAATTCCTGAGGCATCATTGGAAATTTTTGCAACATCGTTGTTGATATTAATGTTGAAGTAACTGAAAATCAAACTTAGTTTTTTATTTACTTTTTTTGTAATGTTAAAATTGAAATCTCGCCAATATAAACTATCACTGCTTACAAAAGGTTTGCTTTCATAGAACACCCTTGAGGAATCAGAAAGATTTATATTATCTATAAATTGCTTAGGTCTGTAGGTGGTAGAAAAGTTCGCATTGATTGAAGTTCCGTACTTCCCCCCAAAAAAAGAACCCTTTTTAAACGTATATAATACTTCTGCCTGGTAAGCAACTTCTCCCAGCGGTTGCGTTGCATAAGGATATAGCGTAGCAACAAGGTTGTAGGTGTGTGTTTTATTTAAGGCAGGCAGGTAATTGATGAAGACATCTTGTAAATCTTTCGATCTGTCTGATCTGAAACTCATATTGTCGACCGATTTACCGGATAACAAAATACCTAGTCCCTTTTGATTATATGCAAGATTGAAAATTGCAGCATGTCCGTAGTTATAGATTTTCCCATTATCATTCGAAGGGTCTTGTTCTTTTTGTATGTATTCCGCATCAAAAGTGAAGTTCTTGTATCCGAGTTTTATTCTCCCACCATACGCACCAACATTTTCCGGAAGGATTAAATCAGCATCATTGTCTGCCTGATATTTACTCACAAAGGACAACCCGATTACTGAACTTAAAGGAAACCCATCAAGCTTTTTGAATGTTTCGTTGAGGTTTAGCTCCGCATCAACACCTCTTACAATTCCTTCTCCATGAACGATTTTTCCCTCCTGAAAAGATAGACGTTGGTACCCGTAAACACCTTTTAAAACAATCCCTTTTTTCGGACGGACGATTAATCTCGCTCCATCCATTAAGTTGTCGTAGCCAAGTGCTCTATCCTCATATGCCCGAAAAGCTAGTCCTGAGCCAAACTGTTCATAAAAAGAACCTAGTGTTACGTCAACAAAATCATCACTGTAACCGAAATAACGCATGCCGAGACCAGTGCCGTCAAAACGATTTGGATACCCTTGTATCCTCGGTAAATAAGATTCTAATCGCATTCCCGCTTTGAATTTCCCTTGCGTGTAGAAGATATTAATATACGAATTTATGAGTCCTTTCTGAGCAGGTTGATTGGCACCAATTAATGAATCTTCATTGAGGTATTGAAACGTACTTTCTATGTTTCCTGATAATTCACCTTGTGAAAAAACAGACAGAGAGACCGCACATCCTAGAACAATTAATTTTGTCCTCATGCTATTTTCCACCCAACTTTTTAATCTCTTGGTATAGTTTTTCTTCGTCACCTGGAGCGTAATTATTGTGTGTATAGACAATATTCCCGTCTTTGTCTAACAAAAATGTATGTGGAACATTGTTTACTCCCATTGCGCGCTTGAAGTCCCCGTTCGGATCGAGAAGAACGAGATAATCCCACGCTTTACCATTTACATATGTTGGCACTTGACTTTTTGTTTTTTCGTCATCGATAGATACTGCGACTAGCTTGACCCCAGTTTCCGCTTGCCAATCTTCATATAGTTCGTGAATAGTATTCAATTCCTTTTTGCAAGGGGAACACCATGTAGCCCAAAAACTAATGACAACCGGTCCATCAAAACCTAGTTCACTCGTGTTATATGTTTTTCCTTTTAGATCTTTCAGCTTGACGGCTGCCACTTTTTGAGCGTTGGAGGTAAATGAAATTAGAAATAATAAAAAAGTTAAATACAGAATTTTCATATCATTTAGTTTTTGATTGGGACAAAGAAATCCAAAAATCTTGCCGAAATCAAAGGTATAAAAAATTAAATAGCTAAAAAAATGGCCCAAAATTTGAAATTAAGCACCTAATTGCATATATTTGATTGTTAAACTAGATTAAAATGAAATTACTCTTCGTCTTTTTGTCTTCAATGTTCTTTTCATACTATGCGTTATGTCAAGATGGAATAGTGATTAAAGCGGACGGTCAAAGCACAGATGTGTCAGGAGGAACGCATTTTCTTAGTGCCCCTTCTAATGATGTCTTCGATGTATTGTTTGACGTTTACAACAATACTGGAAGTCCAAAACAATGGGTCATCACAAGAAAAAAAGTGAATGTACCCGTGGGTTGGTCAGATGGTTTGTGTTGGGGTCATGCAACAGATCAATTTGGAGGCACTTGCTATTCCTCCACTCAAATGAATTATGATATTTGGACTTCTCCTTCATCTCAAGCTGTTGTATTTACGATAAATAATGGCGAATATGGCAAAATGAAGCCACAAATTAACCCCGATGATTTAACGAGTGGCACAGCCCATTACCGATATTACATATCTCAGTCAGGATCAGCTTTTTATGCAGATTCTGTTGATTTGGTTGTGGATTTTACTGCATCAATAAAGCCGATGAGGCAAGACCCAATTGTTTCAATCAATCCTAATCCTGCAAATGACTACATTTCTATCACTTTAACCAATGCCGAAACAGCAACTTTTAGAATATATGATTCCTTTGGAGCTATAGTTTTAAAAGATTTCGTTTCTGGAACTAAGAAAATCAATGTAAGTGATTTCAAATCGGGGATATATTTTGTCAATATTGATATTTCTGGTTCAAGACCATTCTCGAAAAAGTTAATTATTAAATAAAACTTTCCCTTGATTATAGACTCGTGCTTTTTACTACTTTCGTAGTGCATGGCTAAAAAAAATAAAAAACAGCAAAATTTAGGACCTAAATCCAATTTTAAAAGAAATGCTGTTATTTCCCAAATTGTTAAGGTTTTTGAAAAAACTCCCGAATCAGAATTTACTCACAAACAAATTTGCGCGCTAATTGATGCTAAGGATCCTGCATCTCGTCAAGTAGTATTTGACGGATTACAGAATTTGTCCGCCAATAAAATAATAGCTAGATCAAATCATTTTACCTTTAAGTTGGCCGGAGACGAAAATTCAATACAAGGGATTGTTCACATGACCCAAAGGGGTGCAGCCTTTATTATCGTTGATGGTAGGGAGAAGGATATTTTTATTGCTCCACAAAATGTTAGTCAGGCACTAAACGGGGACTTGGTAAAAGTTAGAGTATTCAAAGAAGGACAGCAGCGTGATGAGGGAGCCATTGTTTCTGTGGTAGAGCGAGAAAGGACACAATTTGTTGGGACCATTCAAATGCAGGATAGGCATGCATTATTAATCCCTGATAACCACCGGACGGGAGTTCAAGTGTACATTTCAAATGAGCAACTAAATGGTGCTCGTAATGGGGAGAAGGCACTGGTTAAAATTACCGTTTGGCCTAAATCTGCAGAAATGCCATATGGAGAGGTGATAGCCATACTCGGTATGCCGGGCTCTAACGATGCCGAGATGTTGTCAATCCTATACAGTCAAGGAATAAACCCGGTTTTTCCGGATGAAGTTATGTCTGAAGCCGAGCACGTACCTGTCGATTTAGACCCACAAGAAATAGCTAGGCGTAAAGATGTCAGGTCAATACTCACCTTTACAATAGATCCAGTCGATGCAAAGGACTTCGACGATGCCATATCCTACGAAGAACTTGGTAATGGGATAATAGAAATCGGTGTGCATATAGCCGATGTTAGCCATTATGTCCGACCAGGATCGGCAATGGATAAGGAAGCCCTTTTGCGATCAAATTCTGTATACCTTGTTGACAGGGTTATCCCAATGTTACCAGAACAGCTATCAAACATTGCCTGTTCTCTTCGCCCGAAAGAGGATAAGTATGCATTTTCTGTAATGTTCAAGATGAAGGAAGACGGAGAAATCATAAGTGAGTGGTTTGGAAAAACGGTTATTCATTCTGATCGGAGATTCTCCTATGAGCAGGTTCAAGAGATACTTGAGGGAAGCCCTGGAGATCATGACCAAATTTTGAGGAAAATAGATCATATAGCGAAAAAATATCGTGCTAAGAGATTAAAGAAGGGAGCTTTAAGCATCGAGTCAGAGGAAATGAGGTTTCAACTTGACGATAAAGGATTCCCTATTCAAGTGCTTATCAAAACGTCAAAGGATGCTCATAAATTGATAGAAGAGTTTATGCTATTAGCAAATCGAACAATAGCTACCTCTTTGTCAAAACCGCAAAAAGATAGGGATAAAATACCATTGGTTTATCGGGTGCATGATCAACCAGATCCTGAAAAAATGGCCATGTTTGCTGTATTCATTGAAAAATTTGGACACAAGATCGACCTTTCCGATTCGCGGAATATTGCCAAGAATTTAAATAGCCTTTTCGATTCTTTGAGAGAGGAAAATGAGTTTTCCTTGGTGCAAACGATGGCAATTCGTAGTATGGCGAAAGCGACCTATGAGACCGAGAATATTGGTCATTATGGACTAGCATTTGATTATTATTCTCACTTCACATCTCCTATCCGAAGATATGCCGACTTAGTGGTACATAGAATTCTTCAGACAGAGTTGACAGACAAAAAACATAGATACGGAAGTGAATTATCTGATGTGTGTAAAAAAATCTCAAAAAATGAGAGAAAGGCGGCAGAAGCTGAACGTGAGTCAACAAAGTATTTTCAAACATTATTCCTTCACGAACACATAGGAGAAGAATTTATAGGCACAGTCTCTGGGATTGCTGAACATGGTATGTTTGTAAGAATGAAGGATAACCACTGTGAGGGAATGGTTGCCATGAATCAAATACCGGGAGATAGATTTTATTTTGATGCAGATAAATACAGGATAATAGGAGCAAAAACTAAAAAGGAGTATAATTTTGGAGATACCGTTAAGGTTAGAATTTTCGAAGTAAATCCTCGTAAAAGGCAAGTTGATTTAGAGCTTGTATTATAAAAAAAGCGCCTGATTCAAGGCGCTTTTTTTAGTTAAACTAAACCAACTATGAAGATTTTTATTGTACAATGAATTTGATTGTCTGTGTGTGGTCTGCTGTCACCACTTGTGCTACGTAAACACCTGCTGTTAAACCATCAAATGTTG
>CAMDLY010000056.1 GCA_945902115.1 Lishizhenia tianjinensis
TTTATTAATTAAACCAGATTTATCAATTTTAGCGGTTTTTGATTCTTTTTCAATGTAGATGGTATCCACCTTTGTAATCAACACGGTATCGATACGTATTTCCATTTTCTTGGCGATTAATGAAGTATCAAGCACCTTGTCATTCTTTACTACCTCTTTTACCTTGTTTTTATTTTTACAAAGCTTTAATCCAATTACAACTTCATGCGATCCAGAACTGTAACTTGCGATATTCGTCATTGGACTTTCATAGGCATAACCTATAAAAAATAGGTCTTGAATATTCACACCGAGTCTCGCAATCAATCCCACTTGAGTGCGGTAGCCTAAACCGCCAAATAAAAATCCTTTATATACGACGTCAGCATTAAAGTCGGTTTGAAAGCCAGAGGTAATTCCTTTTGCAAAGACTGACGGTTTTATGGTGAAATTTGAATTGACAGGAATAGCATAGGATATCAATCCATTTAAGTGCCTCCTCAATCCATAACCATCGAGATCGTTGTAACCAAAGTTCGTGTATGTTTGAATCAATTGTTTTGAAGCAAGCGCTACTTCCAGGTTTTTAAATTGATACAAAAGACCAAGTTCACTGTTGATAGTACCTGATGAATTTACCCCACCGTTAGCAATTGGATCATTGGGATCAAAAACAACTGCCGAGGTAGGGTCCACCCTATATTGATTGTATCCCAAACTCGCGCCAATGCGTATTTTATGATTTGTACCTAAATTTAATCCGTATGAAATAGATCCTAAACCGCTAACTTGGTTTATCATACCGATTTTATCAACCAATAATTGTCCTCCTACACCAAAAGACTTTCCAATTCTCGTATTGACACCTAGATAACTCGTAAGTGGTGCCCCTTCAACTTTAACCCATTGGTTGAGGTGTGAAAACGTAATATCTGTGCAGCCACTGGATCCTGCATATGCTGGATTAATTGCATATCGGTTATAATTGTAGACACTGCTTTGTGGAGTCTGTTGAGCCATTGAAATAGCTTGAAAACCCATTATCGAAAAGAATAGAATGTAATTTCTCATGGCTAATTTATTTCTTAAATTTTAATAAGTTGATGGAACCTGTGTATTCGATATCCTCGCATTTGATGACATAGAAGTAAACGCCATCGGGGAGGACTTCCCCGGTATTATCTTTCTTACCGTTCCACTCGTTATTGTAATCATTAGACGTAAAAATTACTTCCCCCCATCTGTTGTGAATAGTTACCTTACAATTATCGATTTTGGATGGATCACTTACTTTCCATACATCATTTTGTCCATCGTCGTTTGGAGTAATCATGTCACTGATTTCAAATTCACAATCTATGGCAGATAATTCTAGAATTAGCACTGAATCACAACCTGCTGCCGTTTGAATAGTGTCGTAAATGATTGCACTCGCAGTGTAGGAATTACCACCGAATGTGTAGCTCTCTCCCAAGCAAATTTCGGCAGTTTGATAACTCGAGTTTGGCTCTGTAACAAAAAGAGATAAAACTACAACCGAATCACAACCCTCTGAGGTAGCAAGGGTAGAAGTATATACCCCCGATTGCGTTAGTGATGTTCCATTGAAATCGTACGTCGCCCCAGAACAAATTGTTACATCTATATTTGTGGTGATGGTAGGCAACATGAATACGATAGAGGTAACAATAGAGTCACAGCCTGTTAATGCCTGCAGGGTGTCGACATAAACACCTTGAGTGGTGTAAGTGCTTGAACCTACCGTTAGAGAGCCTCCTGGACAAAGACTATGTTCTTTTGTTGCATATTCGATTGGATTTATGCTGAGGTTGCTAATTACCGTGCTGTCGCAACCCTCTGCTGTAACAAAGATATCGGTATAAATTCCCGATGTAGTTTGAATATTCCCACCTAAAATGATTGACTCGCCTTCGCAAATAGCGATATTCACATTATTAGTGGTCGGTACGCATGGGTTATTACAATTTGTTGCATCGAATGTAAAAGTTTGTGGACAAGCGCCATCGCTGATTTGCACGGTATAGATGCCCGACTCAGAACCTAGGTAGGACGAACTCACTCCTGGTGAAAGACTACCGGTTGAGACAACTGCTCCTGAAGGACTTGTAATTGAATAAGAGTATGGGTTTGGATAGAAACCATTTAATCCACCCGTTGCCGAAAACGTTGCTGTACAAGTGACGTTGTCGTAATTAAAAATAGCATTTAGTTGTTGTAAGAATACAATTGGTAACCCTGTAGATACCGTAGATGTTCCACACGCAAAGTCACCCCAATCAGCGGTAATATCACCAGCCGGAGAAATGTAGTACAGTGTATTGAAAAGTGGGTTTCCAAAAGAGCCACTTCCATCTCCGTTGTTTGTGAAGACACCAGAACTTCCAATCAGCGTGTCGATATATGCTGAGTTGAAACCTGTATTTGCAATAGGTTCTGGTAAATTCTGCACCTGATGAATCACATAACCTGGAGTTAAGCAATTTGGCAGACTCTGAGTTGACTCTCCAATTCCGTTTACAGTAATTCCTGGGGTAAATAAATCACCAAAACAAACAAAGGCCGTATCCTGTTGGGAATTAGTTAAACTATCGCCATTGACAAGTTCAACAAAAATATCTCCTGCTTCACTCTCAATTTCTTGTATGTATTCGATGATGTATTGTCCTTCATCGCCCTGTGAACCTCCATCAATTTGAATAGCATAAAGTTGCCCAGGAGTCAGACAACAAGCAGCCTCTTGCGTACCGTTAAAACCTGCTGTTCCTGATAGTACAGGCGTGATGATTGGCGTATTTCGAGTTCCATCTTGTGTATATGTTGCAGGCTGTAAGCCACCATAACAGTCTGTTCCGTTTAATAGTTGATACACATTATAGCGTAACAATCCCATGCCGATATAAGCGCGAATACTCATTTCAACAGCACCGGAAGGGGGGGCAGTAAAATAATGCCACACCGTTTGATTGGCGCAGTTTGCCGGTGTTGCATCAACATTTGGCTCGCCCGCTAAATACTCTTGACAAGCAAAAACGTTAGAACCTGCCACCGCTTGGAAAGTTGGATTGGTACCTGCAAAAATCACCGGCACTTCATAAAGTGGGTTTTGTAGGGTTAAACACAGAATGTCGTTTCCAGGTGAATTTAAGGTTGGGTCTGAAACAGTTGGATCAAATAGCCAAGATTTAATAGATTGAGTGCTCAAGGGTGTTAAGTTGTCAGAAGGGTCAACCATTCCAAAGTAACGGTATCCTGGCTCCAAGCAGCGTTCATTGATCAGTGCACTCGGGTCTCCACCAAGGAAGCTATTGGTTCCTCCCTCGTCTTCATTTATGAACTCTAAGTTTGCACAAGAATAATCAGTAGGTATTCCAGGAGAGAATCTTTTATCATAGCCAAATAATGCATTATTCTCACCATATAGAGCGTCTTGATAATCGGATTCAAACGTTATTCTTCCGCTGTTTGGTGCTATGAAATTTAACCACACAGATTCATTCATCACAGGGTTGTTCGCCGCTACGTGATTGTAATCGTAGGCATGGTAATTTTCTGGATTGTTATCTGTGTGAGGAGCACCTGTCTCGGCATAGTCATTACCTCCATCATAAGCGCAACCGAAATCTAGCGTGACAGAGGCTCCTCCGACGCTAGAGCTAACTACAGTTGTTCCGATAGCAGTGTTCGTACTCAAACATGGAATATCTTCTTGGTCAGCCCCTGAACCACTACCACCACTGTTAACGCGAACTTCAACAATACCTGCTTGATCGTTGTCTCCGGTTAATTGCACGTAATAGGTTTCACCTGCAATGAGTTTGTGATAACTAATAAAAGGAAAAGGGTCACATGAGTTCAGTGTGAGTTCGGCTTCTGGATCTAAACCTAATAAATCGGTTCCGTCGGAAAATTCAATATGAGATAAATATTCGAATTTGTTTTTGATTACCGCGTTGGTTAGGGGCTGAAGTCCTGAAGTGCACGCTCCACCATCCGCAGCATGGTAAATTTGGAAATAAGTTCCGATTTCAGTCGCCGCTAGATCAGTGGTAATGGTTACTTCTCCGGTAGCTGGAGCAATGAACTTTAACCATGCAGATGATTGATTGGAGTTCACATCACCTGCGCGTGGTTCGTTTGCTTCAAGTGTATTACTTTGACAAAGTGCAACATTATAGGATGTATTTAAATTGACAGGTTGTGCGTCACAAATATTATCAGGTAAAATGATCACTGTCGGTGCAAAGTCAATGCGTTGGACTGATAAATTTATGGTGTAATTTACCGCGGCTGGGCAACCTGCCGAACCGCTAGCATTGAAACTATAATTGAGCGTGCCAGCCGCAGGAGGAATTGGCATTGATACATTTTGTATGCCTGTTGCGCCATCTGTATTGCCAATAATATCATAATTCCCGGCATCATCATTTTCGTATGCTTCCCAAGCTAAGTTAATGGAAGTAGGAATATCTAAAGGGCAGATATATTGACGATCAAAAAACAAGGCATTGGCCGCAAAATTAATCGGCCCATTTCCACTTGTATTTGTATAGTTAAAATCAAATATACCAAACAGGGCCGGGTTGTTATTTGTGTAGCCAAGTGTATTGTCAGTAGCAGTATACTCCCACACGAAATCACTTGCTCCAGTTATATCAAGAAATAGATTATCACAATCAACAGGTGAAGAAGTTTGAACAGAAGTTACGGTAACTTGAATTGTAGCCTGTCCAAAACCATCACGGATGAAAAAAATAGCAACGAATAATAATGAAAGCGAGATGTAAAGTTTAGTCATATTTTAGAGAGTTTGAAATAAAAAAAATCCCAATTGCTGGGGATTTTAAAAGTAATTCAAATTCTAAAATAATGTTAATATTGTTAATAACTCTTGGGTTGATTGTTAATTATAATAACATTGCCACAGGATTTTCCAAGAATTGTTTAAATGTCTGTAAAAAAGCAGCACCCGAAGCACCATCTACTACTCGGTGATCGCACGAAAGAGTAACTTTCATAACATTTCCAGGTATTATCTGACCGTTCTTAACAACAGGGATTTCTTTGATACCTCCAATGGCTAAAATACAACTGTCCGGTAGATTGACTATGGCAGTAAATGATTCAATTCCGAACATCCCAAGATTGGATATTGTGAAAGTATTACCTTCCCAATCGCTTGGTTGTAATTTTTTATCTTTTGCCTTTTGGGCATAGTCTTTAACCTCGGATGAAATTTGTGTCAGTCCTTTCGTGTCGGCAAACCGAATTACTGGAACAAGAAGGCCTTCATCTACAGCCACGGCAACACCAATGTGTACATGTCGGTTTCTTCTTATTACGTCACCAAGCCATGCGCTATTTACTGCTGGGTGTTGTTTTAGCGCATGTGCGACAGATTTAATAACCATGTCATTGAATGAGACTTTAATACCCTCCATAGCATTCAATGCTTTTCTTGCTGCTATGGCATTATCCATATCTATGTCTAAGGTCAGGTAAAAATGTGGTGCTGTGAACTTACTTTCCGACAGGCGTCTAGCAATCGTTTTTCTCATTTGAGAAACGGGCTCATCGGTAAATGATTCCTCACCTGTTGGGGCTGCAAAAACTTTCCTTTCAGCAGGGATGTAAGGAGTATAATGATCAACATCTCTTTTCGTTATTCTACCTCCTTCGCCTGTTCCTGAAACATTTCCGATATCTATTCCCTTTTCTTCAGCTAATTTTTTAGCTAATGGCGAGGCAAATATGCGTCCATTTGACGCGGAAACAACCGGAGAAACTACCAAAGGAGCAACTGGTACCGGTGCCGGTTTAACCTGCGTGGGCTCTATTTTTACTTCGCTTTTTACTTCTTGTACTATAACTTCTGGAACAATTTCTTTTGGCACTTCTTGTAAATGTGATGAAATATCTTCACCTGCTTGGCCTATGATGGCAAGTATGGCATTGACTGTTGCAGATTGCCCTACCTCAACACCAATGTGTAATAAAACGCCGTCGTAGAATGATTCAAACTCCATCGTCGCTTTATCCGTTTCAATTTCTGCCAGTACCTCTCCTGACTTCACAGCGTCACCAACTTTTTTACTCCATGTAGCCACAACACCCTCTGTCATGGTGTCACTTAATTTGGGCATGTATACGATTTCTGCCATATTTCTTATGCTAAATATTCTTTAATGTACGGATAATCTTTCTGAGTATATACGTCTTCGTATATTTCATGAGCTTCTGGGAAAGGTGAGTTCTCAGCAAATTCAACAGACTCGTCAACTTCTTTTTTGACCCAGGCATTAATTTCGTCTATTTCATTTTTAGTGAGCCATTTATTCTTAGTTATTACCTCTAAACAATGCTCAATAGGATCCTCTTCCATCCATTGATTTATCTCATCTTTGGTTCTATATTTTTGAGGATCAGACATTGAATGTCCTTTGTAGCGGTATGTTCTAATGTCTAATAGGGTAGGGCCATCTCCTCTTCGTGCTCGGTTGGCAGCTTCTTCTATCGCATTGTGAACGTCTTCAGGACTCATGCCATTTACAATTTTTGAAGGCATTTCGTAAGAAAGACCAATTTTTGATAAATCAGTAACATTGGTTGTGCGTTCTACAGATGTTCCCATCGCGTAATTGTTATTCTCTATTATAAAAATCACCGGTATTTTCCACAACATAGCCATGTTAAACGTTTCGTGCAGTGCCCCTTGGCGCACAGCACCGTCTCCCATCGAAACAAAAGCCACATTATCTGTTCCATTGTACATTTCTGCAAAGGCAACACCTGTTCCCATAGGTATTTGCGCACCAACGATTCCGTGTCCTCCCATGAAGTTTTTAGTCTTATCAAAAAAGTGCATGGAACCACCCTTTCCTTTCGAGCAGCCTGTTGACCTTCCGTAAAGTTCTGCCATTAAAACTCTTGTATCTGTTCCAAGGGCAATCGGATGAGCATGGTCACGGTAGGCAGTCATGTGCTTGTCATCTGGTTTACAACCGCTAGCAGTTCCAACGGCTATAGCTTCTTGTCCTATGTATAAATGACAAAATCCACCGAATTTTTGCTGTATGTACAATTGCCCAGTTTTCTCCTCAAACTTGCGAATTAACAACATATCTCGAAACCATTTGACGTAAGTTTCTTTACCGAATTTAGCTGTTTTATCTACAGTCTTAATAGTTTTTTTATCATTCGTTTTAGCTTCTTTTGTCGCCATCGTTTGTTTTTAGAGTACAAATATAAAAGGAAATTACGAAATCACTTAATGTCAAAATTACACTTTCTATTCAATTTTAACTTTTAATAGATTATTTAGCATGCTAATATCTATAGAAACAGTTGCCATCCCCATCGAATAGGGTCCTATTTCATATGGGTTGTATTCGAAATTGATACTTTTAGTTTTTGAATCGTAGTAAAAATTATTATTAGCTTCGATTGCGTTCTCGAAAAGACCGAATTCCATTAATGTTTGACCTTTGGGTACTCTGTAATTCATTCTAAATTTTTTTTCAACCAACCTATTTAATTGGCTTGTATTTGAGAATAAATCATTTATGGATAGTTGTTTTCCAGAATTTCTATCAACGAGGTAATGATATGTTCCGTAATTTCCGTGGGCTCCACCTGTGTAGTCAGCATATGAATAGGTTAATTGAACGTATGAGGCTAGATTTGTGTCAATGGTAAATGTTTGAGACATATTCCAGGGTGATAATGATGAAGGATCGTATTCAACATCAATTTCGCTCGTAATCTCGCGGTAATCTTGGCAAAATGTGTTTAATGATTCTTGAAAATCTTTTTTGCTAATATCGGATTTTACTTTTTTTCTATTTCCTTCTTCGTTAGCGTACAGGTTGGAATATATGAGTTGGTTTATTGTTTTTTTGTATGTTTTATTTAAATTTTCTGTTCGGTAGAACATAAAGGAAATTGACGATTCCTCTGATCCTGCCTCACTTTTCAAAATGGATTTAATCTTTCCCTTTTCAATTCCCTCTGATTCCTTCAGGATTGTTAATTTATTTGTTTCTGAGGAACTATCTGCTGCGGGTTTAGCTATATCTGAGCTACTCTCTTCTTCTGAACCACACGAAAAAAATGAAAGGCACGAAAGCAAAACAAGAAAAATATTAATTTTCATGTTGCATTTTTTTTGATCGATATAACAAATAAATTCCTACCAACACCAAGGGCACACTTAACCATTGGCCCGTATTGAGACCTGTAGAAATCGCAATGCCATCATCATTTGTGGTTTGCCCCAATTTTACGAATTCCACCAAAAACCGGGCGCCAAAAATAAAAATTAAAAAATTTCCAAATACAAAGCCAGGTTGCCTCCATTTTTCTAATTTCCAATACATAAACATTAAAACGACGAACGAAATAAGGTATAAAATAGCCTCATAGAGTTGAGCTGGATGGCGGGGTGTCGGATCGAAATTACCAATATCCTCGTTGAAGTAATATTGAAAACTGAAAGCCCAAGGTAAATCTGTTGGGTCTCCAACTATTTCGTGATTGACTAAATTCCCCAGCCTAATGCAGCATGCAGCAATTGCTACTGCGGGAGCTATCTTGTCCAATATCCACAAATAAGGTTTATTCACCACTTTTTTTGAATAGACCCATAAAGCGACGAGAATAGCTATGGCTGCACCATGACTAGCAAGTCCTCCTTCCCAAACTTTTATAATTTCTCCTGGATTACTAAAATATCCATCAGGACCCCAATACGGTCCGTAAAAAAAAACATGTCCGAGTCTAGCACCAATAATCGTGGAAAGCACCACATAAAGGACCAATTGGTCCATAGATTTTTCTGGAACCCCCTCTTTTTTAAACATGGCATTGATTACGAAATAACCACAGGTGAGTCCACCTACGAATAACAATCCGTATAGATTAGGTGTCTTTAAACCTTCTATTATTTGAGAATCAATCGTCCAATTTATCACTAACCACACTTTCCTTCGAATTTATATGTTCAATCAAAGGTAAAGGTTTTTCATTATTGGTTTTGAATTTCAAATTAAAAGATCTTCCTTTTTTGAATATTTGGTTGCTGTTGTTCAGTCCTTTTCGGCGAATCTTTTGTTCCTCGAGTGGGAGATTTATTATTTCTTTGCATCCGTCACTGCAACAATTTTCCATTTTCTCTTTGCAGCTATCACACTGTATGAAGAGTAGGTGACAGGAATCATTTGCACAGTTGGTGTGCACATCTGCAGGTTCTCCGCATTGATGACAAACAGAAATTACATCTTCTGAAATACGTTCTCCTCTTCGCTCGTCAAAAACAAAGTTCTTCCCAATAAATTTATTTTCCAGGTCTTTTTCTTTGCAATCGTTGGCATATTTAATAATTCCACCTTCTAGCTGATGCACATGTTTAAAACCTCTGTGCTTGAACCACGCGGAAGCTTTTTCACAACGTATGCCACCTGTGCAATACATGACAATATTTTTATCCTCAGAACCTTTGAGGTAGGTGTCTTCTATAAATGGTAAGGATTCTCTGAATGTATCTACATCGGGTAGTATGGCTCCTTTGAAATAGCCAACTTCTGACTCGTAATGATTGCGAAAATCAATCAAAATAGTACCAGGATCCTCCGTTAATTTATTGAATTCTTCGGCATTTAGGTGTATGCCTTTGTCCGTTACATCGAATGTTTTGTCATTAAGACCATCCGCAAGAATCTTATCCCGGACTTTAATTTTTAATTTGAGAAAAGGGAATTCAGCCTCACTCTCATCTACGGCAAAGTTTAAGCGTATGTCATTTAAAAACTCTATTGTATGTAACTCCTCTCGAAATTGCACTAAATTTTTTGTTGGAACAGCGATTTGGGCATTTATACCTTCTGTTGCCACATAAGTTCTTCCGACAACATCTAATTTCGACCACATGATAAAGAGGTGATCTCTAAATAAACGAGGATTGAGAATTTTCGCGTATTGATAAAAGGAAATGGTTACAAATTCATGTCCCACTTCACGCAAATGATGTTCTAATTCCTCTTTATTCAATGTATTCCACAGGTGCATACTATGTAATGTTAAATAAATGGTATGCGAAATTAGGAATTATTAGTCATTTTTTAAAATAAGAAATAACGTTTTAGCTACTTTACAGGTTACAGCTCATATCTTGACCGCAGCATAAAGGGGACTTTATTTTTCCTTCGCAAGATGGACACTTAGAAATCTGAACAATATTTCCATTATCTAAGGTGAGGTGGTCATTCTGTAAAGGTAAATTACACTTTCCACAACTCGCATTCACTGACATGCCACATTTAGAACATTCGTAGGTATTCATAAGATTTCGTTTATTGATTTCCCTAATTTAATAATAAATACCTAGTAAATTCGGATTACACTGATTAATTACCTTTATGGTAGAGGGGTATGCGTCGAAAAGACCTTAGAGAGTAGACAAAGTATCTAAATAACCTCTTCAAAATGAAATAGCCTAGCTATTTAATCCGCTAATTTGATGACTCTTTCTCTTGTTCCGTCGCTGTAAATGAAAATAAGTGCTGTATTAGGTTTGAAGTTCGTTTCACGACCCATGAAATCTATAATTTTCACAAGCTCTTTATCCTTGTTTAGTAGTTCTTCGATACTTGCTTCACTACAGGTGTGCATTTGCGAAAATATGCTCTGTAAAGAATCGATGGGTTCAATTCCAGAGTTGTTTGGTGTACGAACGGAAGCAATGAAAGATGGGGAATTCATCGCATCAGCGGGTTGAGCTACTTTCACAAAGGCGAATAGGGAAGAAGTGCCGTTGGCAGCACATCTCGTATCTGCTCCAACTATATTAGCACCCTGTAGGGCAGCCATTAGTTTACAAGCAAGATCACCCTCCTCTGCAAGGAAGCGCGATTCCATGGAGTCAAGAATTTGTTGACCTAGTAAAATATTTCCTTGTATGGAATAATTTGGACCTAAAATATGATTTTTATAGTTATTGGTGGCTGTACCTGTATGAGCGGCAGCTTGAGGAGATCCATTTATTAATGCAGTGATACCGTATTGACGGATGGCAGAATTACCTTGAACATCATTTGCGACTAACCACTGTATAATTTGAGTAGGAGTAAGGCCCTGCTGCATTTTGTTAGTAGCATTATTTTGATTTGCTACCAAATAGTAAGCTTGCGTATTAATTGCCCCAACTCCAGGCACCAAAACTCCCAAGAAATCATCCGTTGGTAACCCAGCTTGAAAAAGGTCTACGCAAGATGCTCCCGCACTTCCTACCTCTCCAGTGATCGAATCCACTGCAACGATGGAAAAGGTGTCTTGGGAAAAAAGAAAATTACTTGAGATTATACATATGGATAAAATGATAATATTATGACTCATAAAGATTAGGTATAACGTTAGGGCGCCAGGCGCGCTGTTAATTTTCGAAACTGAATATTTTGATTTTTCTTATAATCTTAATACCTAAAAGGTATCTATTACAACTTAATAAAGTGTTTATAATAGCATCCTATTTTCAGAATGTATCCCTGCGCATCTAAATTAGAAATATCTATTTCATTGCTATTCATTGAAATAGATCCGGATTTCAAAAGTTGTCCGCACAAAGTATAGAGTTCATAAACAGATGATTCAGCAATTTTTAGATCGACGTGTATAGATTCGCTAGATGGATTTGGAAATACTTGAAAATCTGCTATTCCAAATTGCTCATCAACATTGGCTGAATTACAATTGATTAATCCAAAAATATCATACTTAGAAAGAAAATTCCAAATCTCCACTGAAGCATTGATATCATAATTGGTTCCCGCAGAATTGAAAATACTACCTGGCCAAGTATGTTGACCATTTATAACTTTAAAATGAACCACTTGACTGCAATTATCTCCATTTTCGTAGGTGTATTTCTCAACGGTACTTCCATCTGATGCACTGGTATTAGGCATATTAACGATTGTTGGCACCGGAGAACAATTATTATATGTGGCCCAATGGTTTAACACATTTGTAATGGATGAAGTCCAACCTGCTGAGCCATTATAAGGTACAGTTGGATCAGTTGTTCCGTGAAGTTGAATAATCGGCATAGGATGCGAAGCATTGCAATTTTGCAAGGTGATAGGCGTCATGGAACCTGTAACAGAACCCACGGCCGCTATTTTAGCACTCAAATCACAGGCAAGTCGGAAACTCATAAATCCGCCATTCGACATTCCAACAGCATAAATCCTGTTTTGGTCAATAGAATAATCAACAGATAATGAATCTATTAATGCTTCTGTGAAACCTACGTCATCAACCGTACTTCCGCCCCAGCCCACGTTAAAATGTGTAGTATTATTATTGTCTAAAGTCCCTTGAGGATGAACCACAAGAAAATTAGCCGTATCAGCGATATTTCTAAAATCCCCGTAATTCATTTGTTCATTTGAATTACTGGTATACCCATGAAAATTAAAAAGTAATGGAACAGCCATATTTCCAGTATAAATCGACGGTATATACAATCTATAGGAACGAACAATGCCATCATGCACGATAGTGCCATTGATCGTTTGCTGTGAAAAACATGAAAAAGAAAGTAGGATTGATGCAAAAACAAGTCCTTTTTTGATGTCGTAAATATTTTTTGAACTCATTATGAACTTGAGTCCTAGAATGTTTTTGAATTGAGCTCTTTTTGAATCCATGTAGGCCTCTATTTTATTGAAAGAAACAGTAATAAAAGTCATAGTTAATTTACGTGCTATCATGATGGAGTTTGTTTATGTAGGGATCATTTTTTTACCAAGGGCAGCCGAACGTTCGTAAATGGGTTTGGCAAGAATAACTATTATTACCCAATATTCGAGTATTTTTTTTAATCAACCGCCATTTTTCATCTCTCCTGTCAAGCCCAAGAAAGCCCTTGCTTAAGCTCCAATAAAACCTTAGAGCATAGTTGCTTCTTTGCTCGTACTGTTTTGCATATTCACTAGCCACAAAAACTTTTACATCCTCATAAACAGTACTATCAATTGCCAGCGTTGTATTTTGTATTTTATCAAATTCCTCTAAACTGTATGAGTCCAAACCGTAGAACCATGAACCTCTTAAAACAATATCAAAAGAAATATGGGTTTGTTTATTTTGGGTTGCAACAATTTGTACCAGTTCTTTTCCTTCTAAATATCTGTCATAGTTTGGGTTTGTCCGCGTGCAATTGACTTTCATCCCATCACATTTGTCAGGGAAAATTGCAAGAGGGTCACCGCAGCCATTAAATGTACTCGTCCCTTTTAGGAATATTGTGTCCATTCTATTTTTGTCTGACTTGAAAACCAAAATTTCATTACCCGTGTATGGTATATATTTAGTGTCTCCTTTATGAAGTTTATAATGACTGCTACAAGAACAAATAATTGTCTTAAACAAACAAAGTGTCAATATGAAAGCGATTATTCTCATTTTTCGTGCAGGTGTTATTTTAGTATCACAGCCTGACGTTTCTCAACTAGGAGACGCGGGCTTCTCCGATATGGCTGTTCAGCCCGTGGCTTTTAGTTGATGTTATGTGTATTAATTCTTACCATATAAGCTGATATAGTTCACATTCTCCGGCATTAATTGTAATTGTTTGGCTCCAATTGCGGATTTCAACGTTCGCACCATCAAAAGCCTTAGCTGTAATGGAAACCGTTTTACTCTTAGTTCCTTCCATTGTTATCCAATTACCTATAGTTGTGTTACTACATTCAGGCTCGCTTGACCAAAAAATGAAATTTGGATCGAAATTTTGAAAAACCTCATTATCTAAATAAATGGAAACCGATGCTATGTTGTTGGCAAGCAAGCTATCACGAGTGGTAGTGTCATACCAATTAGTTAAATTTCCATGGTAATAGCAACTCCCGTTGTCAAGATTGGCTTCAACATTATAGTTGTCTGATGTAGGGTCCGTACATCCATTGATGTCTTTTTTACATGAAAAATTGATCAACGATAAAATGACTAATAATAAAATGGCTTTAATTGGTTTCATATTCTCTTTAATAATTACACATAACGTTTCTCAACGTTTTGCGTGCAGGCGATCGTAACCCTGTGTTGCGCCTGCGGCAGGGTTATGGCGCTTGCACGCTGTTAGGCACTGGCTGTTTTACTTTTTATTTCCTTCTGAAAGCAACTTATCTAAATAGGCTCGCTCCTCTTCAAAAGTCATATTCATAATTTCGAGACTTAATTTATC
>CAMDLY010000057.1 GCA_945902115.1 Lishizhenia tianjinensis
GTTTATTTTTTATTTCACCAATATAATTTAAACCCGGATACATTAATGTGTAATTCTTTGATAAAGAGTCTATAAGTTTATCATTATTACTTTTTTCTTTTTGCAATTCGAAATATTCTTTATTAATTCCTGTTAAAAGAAACAAAAAACCATTTTGAAAAATCTCGGGGGTGTATGGGTATGTGTCATTAACTTGTGATGCTTGAGAAATTAAAATTTCATTTCTAACACTTTTTATTTTTAGATTTTTATTAAAACTAATTTTCCAGAAAATTTCTTGAAGTTTATTCTTGGGTTCTTTATATTGGTTAAGATCAAATAGTTGATAATCAGAAAAATTACGACCAAAGGATGAGTTATTTTTTGTGGGATTAAAAATTAACATTAAATAGAAAACGCTCTTATCCTCATTTATCAAAGTAGCAAAATCCTTCAGGTCGTCGGTGTTATTGTCTCTTAAATTAAAAGTTTTCTTCAACTTTTTTTCTAACCAAAAATCGCTTAAATATCTGATTTTTAATTTTTTAAAATCTTCATAGGCGCAAAGAGCTTGTTTTTTGTCGCATGAATTTTTAAATTGAGAGTTGTATAAATTAAGAATACTATCTATAGTTTTATTTCTAATAGGAATCCGATTTAACTCGTTGGAAATCTTAGAAAAACAGGCCAATTCATTTGTAAATAAACTAGATACGTTGCTTTTCTTTTGCGCAAAAAAACTAATTGAGATCGTTAATATTAAAAACAAAAATAAATTTTTCATCTGATGAAATTACAAAATAAAGTTAATTTATAAATCTTTAGAAACATAAGAAATAAATATAAGCATAAAAAAACCTGAGCCAAATGACTCAGGTTTCCTTGTAGCGAGGGCCCGAATATCCTGACGCTCAATTCTTTCGGTCAGGATGGACGTAATTGGGGGCTTAACAAGGGAAAGCTCAGGCCGCTTCGCGTTCCTACTTTTTACATTCCCATCCGCTTTTGAAAGTAAACTTTCAACGCTTCAGGAAATGCAAAAAGCCAGTCAAATTTTGACTGGCTTTTCCTTGTAGCGAGGGCCCGACTCGAACGGACGACCTTCGGGTTATGAGCCCGACGAGCTACCAACTGCTCCACCTCGCAATATATCTTTTATTTACTAGTTCTATTTAAGTCCTCCGTTGAGGTTTGATAGGTCAAATGTACGTCATATTTGGCGTTTCTCCAAACCGTTTAACAATTCTTTGGATTATCTCACGGTGTGACCAGCCTCAAAAGCTTTTTCTGGAGATAGAAAACTCAAGGCCCCTTCCGTATCTTCAGCCATCAATACCATTCCTTGTGATTCAATTCCACGAATTTTTCTAGGCGCTAAATTGAGTAATACCAATACGGTTTTCCCAATAATTTCCTCCGGAGTATAATGTGCTGCAATGCCAGAGACAATTGTCCGCTCGTCGATGCCCGTCAATATAGTTAACTTGAGTAGTTTGTCTGCATTCTCTACTTTTTCGGCATGCTTGATGGTTGCCAAACGCATATCCATTTTGGTGAATTCATCGAAGGAAATGGCTTCTTTCATAGGAGGGAATTTAGTGTGGGTAGAATCGTTTTTCAACAACTTGGCTCGTTCTTCTTCAACCAGCGTATCTTCAATTTTAAAGAACAATATTTCAGGTGTACCAATGCAATGTCCTTCAGTAAGTATGTCAGTGGGTTTGGAGTCCCATGAGGTTTTTGAAACATCAACATTCAACATTTTGGTAATTTTTTCACTTGTTCCGGGAAGTAATGGTCTCGCCACCAGCGCAAGTTGAAGGGTTAAACAATTCGCGCAATAAAGTATGGTTTTAACGCGTGCCGGATTTGTTTTAATCAATTTCCAGGGCTCTTGATCTGCTAAGTATTTGTTTCCTTGCCGCGCTAAATTCATCCATTCGGCTTGTGCTTCACGAAGTTTATAAGCATAGATAAGTTTTTCAATCTTCGAGGGAGTGTTCTCAATTGCCGCAATCAACTCTTCATCTTCTTTGGAAAGAGATCCGGGGTTAGGAATTATTCCTTCGTAATACTTTTGCGTCAGAACCAACGTTCTATTGACGAAATTCCCCAAGACATCCGCTAATTCACTGTTGACACGGGTCTGAAACTCTTTCCAAGTAAATTCGGAGTCTTTACTTTCTGGGGCAATAGACGTTAGCACGTATTTCAACTCATCGATACGCTTGGGGTGGTCGGCTATAAACTCGTGCAGCCATACAGCCCAGTTGCGCGAGGTAGAAAACTTATCGCCTTCAAGATTCAAAAACTCATAGGCCGGCACATTATCAGGTAAAATAAAATCGCCGTGGTCTTTCAGTAAAATCGGGAAAATGATTGAATGAAAAACAATGTTGTCTTTTCCTATGAAATGAACCAACTTTCTGTCTTCAGCCTCGGTTTTGCACCAATAGTCCTTCCAGTTTTTCCCATTATCCAGAGCCCATTGCTTGGTTGCAGAAATATACCCGATAGGCGCATCTAACCAAACGTAAAGAACTTTTCCTTCTGCGTGTTCAAGAGGCACTTTCACTCCCCAGTCCAAATCACGTGTCATGGCGCGAGGTTTAAGTCCCCCGTTGATCCAGGACATGCATTGGCCGATAACTTGGTTTCTCCATTCTTTGGGTTGATGCTGCTCCTTACCGTCTAATATCCCATCTTGAATCCACGAGCGTAACCATTCCTCATGAAGGTTCATCGGTAAATACCAGTGAGAAGTAGATTTTAGAATGGGTGGTTTATTACTTAAGGTCGAGATAGGATTTATTAAATCTGTAGGACTTAAATCGCTGCCACACTTTTCGCATTGATCACCATAGGCGCCATCACTGTGGCATTTTGGGCAAGTGCCCGTAATGTATCTATCTGCTAAAAATTGCTGAAATTCTTCATCAAAATATTGTTCCGAAACTTCTTCGATGAACTTGCCGTTTTCGTATAGTTTTTTAAAAAAGTCTTGGGATGTTTCGTGGTGAATTTGTGCGGAAGTTCTATGAAAAATATCAAATGATATATCAAAATTTTGAAAGGCCTCACCAATGAGGTTATTGTATTTATCTACTATTTCTTGAGGAGAAATGCCTTCTTTTTTAGCACGCAAGGTAATGGCCGCACCATGTTCGTCGCTTCCGCAAATAAAAACAACATCATGCCCTTTTAATCGAAGGAAGCGAACAAATATATCCGCAGGTAAATAAACTCCCGCAACATGTCCTAAATGTAAAGGGCCATTTGCATACGGCAGAGCCGCTGTTACGGTATAGGTTGCGAGTTTTTCCATTGGCTGCAAAGATAATCAATAACCTTAACCAAAAAAAAAGGGCCGACACTGTCGACCCTTTTCACTTAGGAGATTATCCTTATTTTTTAACTACGTTGAATTGAGCTGTTTTTCCGTTTTCAAGTGTTACGTTGAAAATGTAGATTCCAGACTCAAGGCTTGCGATAGTTACATCTGATTTACCACCAACCAAATTGATTGAGTTTGTCAGAACTGTTTTACCAGTGATATCAGTTACATTTAATGTAGCAACTCCTTCACCTTCAATTGAAACGGTTACGTTGTCGGTAGCAGGGTTTGGATAAGCAACTCCATCAACTGTATTTACTTCTGCAATACTTACATCGTTAGCATCAATTAATCCAACGCCTAAAGCCGTAGGTAAATCAGAACCAAAACCAATAGCGAAGTATGTACCGTCACTTTCGTTAGGGAACATAGGTTGTAGGTAGTAGTCTGTGTTGTAAGTATAGTCAGTATTGTCATAACCCAAATATAAATCTAGGTTAACAGTTTGAGCACATGCTAAATAACGTTTGTTATTCTCTAATACCGCAGGTGCTGTAAAAGCGCCATAGACAATCTGATCTTGCAAATCACTCGGGTAATAGTAGAAACCAGAAGCAACTTCAGTTAAAGTCCATGCTGTACCAGCTGGGAAATTAACATCATTTAGATCTGTAAATGCATCTTCCCATTCGTATAAATAAAGAGCAATTTCTTCACCATCTAACGGATCTGTATTTGCTGCTTTGGTTGCACTAAAGTAAACACCTGTTGCAGCCACTCTGCTTGCGTTTGCGTCGTTGATTACTGTACATATGGAAAACGTTTGGTTGTTTGTGCCAGGTCTGTAGTGATTTGCTGCGTTGATACTTCCATTACTCGGTTTAGCATAAGAATAAACTGAGTCATTAAACGAAAACTTATAAGTAAGTGAATTGTCATCTAAATACTCATCCGTTCCGCCAGCGATACTAGCAGAATATACAAGAGTATACTCGCCTAAAGCATAGCTAGATAGAGAAAAATTAGGAAGCGTACCTGGTGCTACCTCTGTACTGTCAAATGCCGAATTGATAGCTAAATTATTAACAGAATTGTTATAAACGACATTTCCAGAAGGATCAGTGACTGTCGCATTCAAGGTGACATTTGTTTGATTTTGATTTCCCGGATTAAAAACTTTAGCACCTAAATCGAAATTGAATTCTGAACCGCTAAGCGCTAATAAGGAATGAACCATTGCTGCCTTAGGGGCAAGCGTAGAACGACCTAATAAGGAAATATCATTTGCAAATAGACCTGTTTTGTTACCCATAAAAACTACCACTGGTCCGTTTGCCATTTCAGCAACTAATGTCGCACCATCTGTATTAGTCAACATGACAACCGGAATTGTAACATTAGCTCCAGCGGTACCTGCGCCCATTGCAATGACCTCAGGATCTCGGTTGATAATGATAACACCAACAGCTCCTGCATTTTGAGCATTCTCTGCCTTAACACTAAAATTACACGTATTTCTGTAAATTACTGCAATTTTACCAGCAAGACTGTTTATCAAAGGGTTACAACCTTCTGCGGATACTGGATTACCTTGGGCATTTAATCCTGTGGAACCATCGTCCACCAACATGAGAGTATCTTCAACGTTAGTATTTGGAATATTAAAGTCGGGAGTTCCCCAACCACCTGCAGGGTCAGCCCATGTATGGGTGTAATTCGCAACAATGTTTTGAGGAGATACCCCCGAAACAATTACTTGCGCATTTGACGCTAGCGCTGAAACAACGATAGACAAAGAAAGTAATATTTTTTTCATAAGTGTGTTGATTTAAAGTTAACACAAATATAATATTTATTCAGAAAATAAAAAACCTAATTACGCACTTAATTAAGGAACTACTTCACTAATAGAATTATGTGGTAGAAAATAGCGGCTAAAATGGCACTGACAGGAATAGTCAAAATCCACGCCCAAAGCAAGCTAACTGTAACACCCCAGCGCACGGCACTTAGCCTTTTCGTTGCCCCAACACCTATGATTGCACCCGTGATAGTATGTGTCGTGGATACAGGAATACCGAATTGTGAAACCGTGAAAAGAGTTAACGCGCCTGCAGTTTCAGCACAGACACCCTCCAAAGGGGTAACCTTAGTAATTTTTGTACCCATTGTTTTTACAATTTTCCATCCGCCCATCAAGGTGCCTAAACCAATGGCTAGGTAACAAGAAAATACTACCCAAAATGGTGTGGTTTCTCTCGTAAATTTTGATTCAATCTTGTAGGATTCTTTTAATTTTCCCTTTGCGTCAAGAAATTCTTGGAACACGAATGCGTATTGCCAATTTGAGTTTAACTTTCCTCCTTTGAATACCAACGAGTCGTTTGATAAATCATAAATACGTGTTTCATCTTTTATTTCTCCATCTTTTTCGACTTGTACAGTTTTGGAATAAATTTCAAATCGATGTAGTTGCTTTTCAATGTCAACTTCAACCCCATCTATCAATGCAATATCTGAATCGTTTACGCTTATTTTTTTATTGTTTTTAACATCAAATAACTTAGTGTCGTTGCAAAGCATAAATGGCCTCCCGTTGATTTCTCCGTATCGTTGAGGTTTAAATTTCTTTATATTTCCGTCCTCTTCATACTTTATTTGAAAAATCTCAGCTACTTTAAAGGCTTCAGGTAGGGCGACATCTACCTTTCCTTCCCTCTCCATATTTGAATATACTAAAAGCGCGGCACAAATGATTCCAATTACCTTTTGTGAGTCTGCACCACCATGCCCAATGGAAAAAGCGGCAGATGATAAGAGTTGTAATTTCTTGTACATAGAAGATTCTTTCATCGCACTTTGTCTCTTCCCGTGAATCAGCTGATATAAAATGTACGCGACAAGAAAAACCCCCAAAACAATACCTATAATCCAAATCATTTGCTCCTTTATTTCAAAGGCATCTTTGTAAAACCAGGAGGCAAATACAGTTATGAAACTTAACAAAGCGGCAAAGAAAAACTTTTTAATGAAACTTCTTTGAATGGTAACTAATGCGATAATAAAAGCGATTAAGCCACCTATAACAGGGGCTAAAAAGATGAACAACAACGGTTTTACAATTTCAGCTGTTTTCAATACGCCAAAACCCAAAAAGCCAAACCCACCTTGATTTGCGGCATAGGCCATTGCGGCTCCGGCAAACCCTCCAATTAGGGTATGAGAAGAGGAAGAAGGCAATCCCAAAGCCCAAGTAAATAAATTCCAAGCTGTGGCGGCTAATAAACCTGCTAAAATTACCCAAAGATCAATGGCAGAGGTATTAACTGTTTTTGCAATGGTATTACCAACGCTTAAATCGAAAATAAAAATTGCAACCACATTGAATAAGCCCGCCCAAACCACGGCTTGAAAAGGAGTAAGTACTTTCGTGGAAACCACTGTAGCAATGGAATTTGCGGCATCATGAAACCCATTAACAAGGTCAAATAATATAGCGATGACAATTACCGTGATTAATAAAGCAAACATATGCTTGAGTGTTTAATTGTGGGTTTATCTTAAGCGTATTTTACGACAATCGATTCGATAACATTACCAGCATCCTCACATTTATCCGTAGCAATTTCCATCACTTGATAAATCTCTCTTCTTTTGATAAGTTCTTTAGCGTCAACATCCGACTCGAATAAACGCTCAATACTCATATCAAAAATATCATCTGCATTGTTTTCAATGCTGTTTATTTTGATTACACATTCAATGATTTTCTGCGTATTTTTCAGATCCCTTAATTCCATAACTGCTGCCTTCACCGCTATTACTGCATCGTGAATAGCATCAGCCGTTTTTTGAATACCTTGGTCCGAAATAGGATCTATTTTGTAAAAATTAATCTTTTTCGCTGCGGCATAAATATAGTCAGCAATATCATCCAAAGCAGACGCTAAGGCGTGAATATCTTCTCTATCGAATGGCGTGATGAAATTTTTCCCAAGCTCCACGAAAATGGTATGAGTAATCTCATCATTTTTGTGCTCTATCCCTTCCATTTCTGTAATCAGTTGCGCGCGCTTATTGAAGTCTGGTTCGTGCACTACGAGTTGAAGTTTCTTTGCAATTAATTGCAAATTGTCACTTGCCTCTTCGAAAAGGCCGTAAAACACCTTGTCTTTTGGTAAAAAATAGCTTAAAATCCCTGCCATAATAGTTTATATTGTCTACAAATGTAATTGGGTTAGGTGGGTTTAGACAAGACGCGAGGATTTGTTAACGTAAACTTAACATTGAAATCTCCACATCTATTTATGGAATAGAATTCGACGTTAAAACTATTTAAACCAAGCAAACAATGTTACCGTAATGTTAAGAATATTATATAAAAGTTAAATGAATATTAATTTAATATTAACCAAATATTAAGTAATTACTTTTGGCGCTGAATTTATAAAAATCAACGTATGTTAAAATTTTTACACACCTTAATTAGTTTCTGCCTTGTAATATCTATACATGCGCAACAAGGCAGCGATAGCACTAAAAATCAAGTTTCTCCTTCATCAAAAAAATGGTTTGAGAGTATTCAGATGCGTGGCTATATGCAAGTCAGATATAATGGACTCTTACAGACTAATGAGAATCTAGAATGCGAACAATGCGACAAAAGTTGGGGGGGGGACAATGAATTTTTTATACGCCGTATACGACTTATTTTTTATGGTCAGGTAAGCCCAAGAGTCTATTTTTATATCCAACCCGATTTTGCAAGTTCACCAGGTTCTTCTAGCCCTTTGCATTTTGGTCAATTACGCGATGCTTATTTTGATGTAGGTTTAGATAGTAAAAACGAATTTCGTTTCCGTATTGGCCAGTCGAAGGTTCCTTATGGCTTTGAAAACATGCAATCATCACAAAATCGCTTGCCCTTAGATCGCGCTGATGGATTAAACAGTGCGGTTAGCAATGAGCGCGACCTAGGTGTCTTTTTTTATTGGGCACCTACCAAAAAAAGAAAACTTTTTTCTTCGCTTGTTAGCAAGGGCTTGAAGGGTTCAGGTGATTACGGTGTTCTAGGAGTAGGTGTATATAATGGTCAAACTGCCAACCGTCCAGAACAAAATGCAAACAAGCACATTGTAGCAAGGGCCTCGTACCCTGTCGAAATTAAAAATCAAATCATTGAAACTGGAATTCAAGCCTACAAAGGCAAATACACACTCTTAAGTACTTCTAGTGGCGTAGCATACGCACAAGAAAAATTATACGATGATGAAAGAATAGGAGCAACGTTTGTTTTATACCCTAAGCCATTTGGTATTTTGGCTGAATATAATGTGGGGCGAGGACCAGAATTCGATAAAATATTAGATTCTATTACAACCCAGTCTTTGCATGGTGGTTTTATTACAGCTTCATATAAACTCAACTTAGGAGAGCATACTTTAATTCCTTTTGTAAGATACCAAACATATAAAGGCGGAAAAAAGCACGAATTAGATGCAAGAAGCTACAAGGTAAAAGAGTTAGAAATTGGCACAGAATGGCAAATGGGAAAGAATTTCGAGCTTGTTGTCATGTATACAATGTCCTCAAGACGTTTTGAAGACTTTGGAACACAGGATAACTATCAACGAGGCAATCTTCTCAGAATTCAAGCACAGGTAAATTTCTAAGTACTCGCACTACTGATATTACCCTCGGAAACGAGCGCATCTCCTCTCATCCTGAGAAACAATTGAATTAAAGCGACCACGTCCTTTTCGCAATATAGGCGAATTCGGGGCAGGTCGTTTTCTTCATAATATACTCTTGCTACGTCTGCGCCAGAGATATCATCCTTAGGAGTTGGGATTTCAAACACATGACACAACAAGGCCAATGAGGTATATGCTTTGTAATCGCCAAATTTCCATAGTTCGAGGGTGTCTAAGTGATTAATTTCCCAAGGTTTTTTTCCTGCAATATTTAAAATTGTCGGCAGAGAAATACCGTTGATTAGCATTCTGCGACAGATATACGGAATATCAAATTCTTTGGCATTGTGCCCACATAAAATATGCTTATCGCTGGAATAATGCTCATCAAGTAATTTTTTGAATTGTGTCAAAAGTGTGGCTTCATCGTCGTGAGCATAAGATTTTAAACGGATAGTTTTGCCTAAGTTGCCTTCCCTAAGCATACCCACAGAAATACAAATTATTTTTCCAAATTCAGACAAAATACTGCCTCGTTCGTTGTAAAGTGTTTCAAATGATTTCCCTTCTGATTGAGAGAATCGTGTTTTCGCATGGAACAACTCTTGTGTTTTTTCATCTAAATCCTGGTAATTGTAAGTTTGTGGAACAGTTTCAATGTCTAGGAATAGGATTTTTTCTACAGGTACTTTATTTAACATATTTTTCTTATTTAACTTGAATTTACGAAAATAATTCTAATATATCAAGGTTCTTTCCAGCGTAAAACGCGATTCTAGGTTATATTTGTCACATGTCAGAAGACCTAAGCCTTGTTAAGGGCTCCAAAGCGGAAAGGTATGAGCACCTTATTCCTCAAATAAAGGGACTACTTTCAGGTGAATCGGATATTGTAGCCAACCTATCCAACGCCTCGGCCGCCTTGAAAGAGACCTTTGGTTTTTTTTGGGTTGGTTTTTATTTGGTAAGAGGGGAAGAACTGGTTCTCGGTCCCTTTCAAGGATCGGTAGCATGCACCCGCATAAAAAAAGGCAGAGGTGTCTGCGGACAATCTTGGGAGAGAGACACGGTTTTGATTGTTCCTGATGTTGACGCATTTCCCGGGCATATCGCCTGTAGCTCACTGTCGAAAAGTGAAATAGTACTGCCCTTAAGAAAAGGGGGTCATTTTTTAGGGGTACTAGATGTAGACAGCGACATACTGAATGATTTTGACGAAGTGGATGAACAATATTTAACACAGCTATGCAATTGGGTAGGAGATCACTGTTTCTGATTACGCTCGCAAGCTGTCTGCTTTTCAGTTGCGCACAGGTGGGTAGCATTTCTGGTGGAGAAAAAGATATTTTTGCCCCTAAGATTACGAAATCTTCGATTCTCCATAAACAGCGAAATGTTTCTTCAAAAGTTTTCACCTTTGAGTTTGACGAACGAATTGTACTCAATAATGGTAATGACAAGGTGGTATTAGTTCCATCTGATGCAACGGCTAAGATGAGTATAAAGGGTAAAACATTGGTGTTAGAGTGGGACAAGGAGTGGAGCCCAAACACAACGTATTCGTTGTATTTAAATGCCTCCGTTAAAGATTTTCGTGAGGGTAACGACTCTTTGTATACGTTTGTTTTTTCTTCGGGACCAGATTTAGACTCCGCCTCTTGCGTTGTCCGTGTTAAGGATGCCTTAACAAATATGCCGGTACAAAAAATTACTGTGGGATTGTTTGAAACATATGAACAACAAACCCCTAGGTATTTTGCCCGAACGGATAAATTCGGAATAGCCGAAATCAAAGCGGTGAAAGAAGGACAATATGTGGTAAAGGCATTCGAAGACGCAAACACAAACCTCATCCTGGACTCTTTGGAAAAAATGGCCTTTGATACAACGGTATATTTCTTTTCTAACGGCAGTAAGGACAGCATTAATTTAGCGTTGTCTACTCCAAGAGAAAGAGATAAAATAAAGAATAATGTATTTATTGCCCCGGGCCTTTACGCAGTTCACGCCCCATCGATATGGCACCAAAAGGAGAAGTTTTTAAACGGGAAAGCAATAGGAAATTCTGAATTATTCAGCGCTAAGGACAGCTTAGTTTTTTCAGTAGCACCTATCGTGGAAGATCAATTTACCCTTGTAATTGGAACAGACACCTTGAGGCAAATAGTCAGCAAGCGAGAAAAATTGATGCCTATCAAGTTAAGTTATTTAGAAATACTGAATGGGGACATGGATTCCTTGGTTTTCGAAGCGAACGATTTCATACAATCGATAGACCAATCAAAGATTCTAGTAAAATCTCTACCGGATAGCACGATTATTCCGATACGTATTGAAGCCATAAAACAAAGACTTGTGTTAAAGGGATTATCAAAACGCAGTGGTAATTTTGTGCTACTGAGTGCCGAAGGGGCATTAATAGGTGCCTCAGGAAATGTGAATAAACGGCAACAAATCCCCTTTGTCTTAAGAAGCGCAAGAGAATTAGGTGTTCTTAACCTAACCATGAGCAAGGGAGGGAATTATCTAGTGCGTTTATTGAAAGATGGGAAAAGGGTAAAGGAATCCACCTGCAATGGCACGAAAGTTTCTTTTTCTAACGTATTGCCAGGGAAGTATGATATTCATGTCATAATTGATGACAACAACAATGGAGAATGGGATCCTGTTGACCCACGAAATAAAAAACAACCCGAGCAGATATTGATATTTCCCGATGCGACAAGCATTCGTGCGAATTGGGAAGTAGAAAAAACGATTGAATTGTATTAGCCCATCTTACTTTGGATCGTTAATCCAATAAGTGCTGCCCGTTGTTTTGCCGCATTTGCCCTCTCGCCGCTAAAAAGACGATCCACATTTTCGTTGAACAGGCTTAGCCAACGATCAAAATGCTCTTTAGATAACCTCATGTGTAGGTGTTTTTCCGTAACATTCGTAGTATATCCCGCCTCATCTAAAAGGACAAAACGCCAAAACTTTTCCATGTTAGGTAGGTGTTCCTCCCAATTTAATTGGGAGAAGAAAGGAGCGAGGAGTTCGTCTTCATTCACTTTTTTATAAAATGACTCTACCATGTGGTGAATATCAAGCGCTGTGGTTATATCGTGCATGCAATAAAATTAAGGAATTTGTGACAAATTGAGTTCACTGCGTTCTACGAAAAAAAAGAGCATGGCGATATTGACTTCTTTCTTCTTTTTGTTCTGCCTCTATTCTTTTCGGAGAAGTGAGAAAAAAGCAACAAATTGGATGATCAATCTGAAACGTTTCCCAACAACAGCAGGTATTTTAGCATTGCTTTTGCTGTATTTTTCTGGTTGTATATTTTTTAGTTTTCCTGCTTATGCTCAACACGTAAATGCACATGTTTCGGCAGCAAGAGTCAAACCAAATCCCGCTATAGACATCATAGAACTCATTGTAGATACTAGCTTTATAAACCTTTCATTTCAGGTGGTTTCGGAAGACGGAAAAGTGCAGCATCAGGACTTTATTAACGAGGACCGAACGCTTATTCCTATAGAGTTTCTAAGTAAAGGGGTGTACTATATTTTCATAGAAAAAGGCAACCTGCCGATTCGATTTATAAAGCAGTAGTTTTCATTTTTTCAACGGATAATTGCTTTTTTAGCTGTAATTTTCGCTCTAAATTTAACTTTATGGAGCACATTGCCTCGCGTTTCATGCGATATGTACAAATGGATACAACGGCTGACCCTAACTCAACATCATTTCCATCCTCTGAAAAACAAAAAAATCTTGGAAAATTATTGACGGAAGAATTACGCGCTTTTGGTTTACAGCATGTAGAAATGGATGAACACGGCTATGTCATTGCCACTATACCAGGAAATACATCGAGTGCGGGTGTGCCTACCATTTTGCTTTGCTCACACATAGATACCGCACCGGATTGCAGCGGAACCGACGTAAAGCCTATATTGCATAGGGCTTACACTGGAGCGCCAATTGTTTTGCCTGATGACCCTACGCAAGTTATTACTACCGATCGTCATCCTTATTTGAAGGAAAAAATCGGGGATGACCTCATTACGGCAAGTGGCCTGACACTTTTGGGAGCGGATGATAAAGCGGGAATTGCAATTATCATGGATTTTGTGCAACAGCTAACAAAGGAAACAATTCTATACGGTGACATACAAGTCTTATTCACGCCCGATGAAGAGGTGGGTAGAGGTGTGGATTATCTGGACATGAAGAAAATAAAAGCATCCTATGGATATACCCTAGATGGAGGACCTTTGGGAGATATTGAAGACGAAACATTTTCTGCGGATGGCATGAAGTTCGTTTTTTCAGGGATTAGCGCACATCCTGGATATGCGAAAGGAAAAATGATAAATGCAATTAAACTCGCATCAGCATTTGTTTCGCGATTGCCGAAGGAAGAATGGTCACCAGAAACCACTTCGGGTAGGGAAGGTTTCGTGCACCCAGTGTCGATTCATGGAGGATTGGAAGAAGCTACAGTTCAATTTATTTTACGCGATCACGACACGATAAAAATGGATTCCTATGCGGACAGACTTACAATGATTGCAGATGAGGTAATTGCAGAAAATAAAGGAGCTGCTTACCGGGCGGAACGTAGCGAACAGTACCGCAATATGAAAGAAAAACTCAGCGATGTTCCTTTTGTCGCAGATTACGCTGTTCAGGCCATGGAAAAAGCAGGTGTTCAACCGCGTCGGGCGATTATTCGCGGGGGTACTGATGGCTCGAGATTATCCTTTATGGGTGTTCCTTGTCCAAATCTATTTACTGGTGAAATGGCAATTCACTCCAAGCATGAATTTGTGAGTGTTCAAGACATGGAAAAATCTGTAAAAACCCTGATAGAGCTTGTTCAGATTTGGGAAAAGCACGAGGCTTAATTTATGCTTTAATCTTTTCGAAATAAAACCCTTTCCCGCATTTGATTACTGTACAAGATTTTTTAATGTAAAAAGTGAGTAACAAGGGTTTCTGGTGTTAGTTGCGCAGGATTTTTGTGTGTTAGTTGCGCAGGATTTTAAATCCTGCGCAACTAACACAACTTAAACAAATAAACTTTACTCAGCACGGACTTTCCTCCTGAATAATCGACTGCAGATGAATATGGCCAGTCCTCCATTTTATCTGTGTAAC
>CAMDLY010000058.1 GCA_945902115.1 Lishizhenia tianjinensis
CCATTTGTTCTGGAGGAAGTTTAAGTGCACTACCTACGACATCGAACAACGGTATTGCCGGGACATGGTCACCAGCTTTAAATAATACAACAACTACGACGTATACATTTACACCAACATCTACTGCCTCACCAACGTGTGCGACCACTACCACGATGACCATCACAGTGAATGCTCCAACAGTACCAACTTTCACTCAAGTAGCGGCAATATGTTCGGGAGGAAGTTTCACATTGCCTACCACATCGAATAATGCAATTACAGGTACTTGGTTGGCGGCGATAGATAATACAACAACCACAACTTACACATTTACGCCAACGGCAGGTCAATGTGCTACAACGGCTACTATGACGGTGACCGTAAATCCTCAGACAGTTCCAACATTTACTCAAGTTGCTGCAATATGTTCAGGGGGAAGTATTACCTTACCGACTACATCGAATAATGCAATTACAGGAACATGGTTTCCTGCAATAAATAATACTGCCACAACAACTTATACATTTACGCCAACCTCTACTGCTGCGCCTACGTGTGCTACCACCACTACGATGACAATCACAGTGAATCCGCTAACAACGCCGACATTTACACAAGTAGCAGCCATTTGTTCAGGGGGAAGTATTACCTTACCGACTACATCGAATAATGCAATTACAGGAACATGGTTTCCTGCAATAAATAATACTACCACAACAACTTATACATTTACGCCAACCTCTACTGCTGCGCCTACGTGTGCTACCACCACTACGATGACAATCACAGTAAATCCGCTAACAACGCCGACATTTACACAAGTAGCAGCCATTTGTTCCGGAGGAAGTTTAAGTGCATTACCGACGACATCAAACAACGGTATTGCTGGGACATGGTCACCTGCTATAAATAATACAGCAACGACAACGTATACATTTACACCAACCTCTACTGCCGCGCCTACGTGTGCTACCACCACTACGATGACAATCACAGTGAATCCACCCACTACGCCGACATTTACACAAGTAGCAGCCATTTGTTCAGGTGGAAGTTTAAGTGCACTACCTACTACGTCAAACAACAGTATTGTCGGGACATGGTCACCCGCTATAAATAATACAGCAACGACAACGTATACATTTACGCCAACCTCTACTGCTTCGCCTACGTGTGCGACCACCACCACTATGACAATCACAGTAAATCCGCTAACAACGCCGACATTTACACAAGTAGCAGCCATTTGTTCAGGAGGAAGTTTAAGTGCATTACCGACGACATCAAACAACGGTATTGCTGGGACATGGTCACCTGCTATAAATAATACAGCCACGACGACCTATACATTTACGCCAACCTCTACGGCTTCACCAACATGTGCGACAAGCACTACGATGACCATCACAGTGAATCCACCCACTACTCCGACATTTACACAAGTAGCAGCCATTTGTTCAGGTGGAAGTTTAAGTGCATTACCGACGACGTCAAACAACAGTATTGTCGGGACATGGTCACCTGCTATAAATAATGCTATTACTACAATTTATACCTTCACTCCAACTATAGGACAATGTGCCTCAAATGCTCTAATTACGGTTACAGTAAACCCAACCTATTCAGTTAATATTTCTCAAACCGTTTGTCCAAATCAAATTCCTTATCTGTGGAATGGAATAACATTTAATGCTCCGGGAACCCAATCAGCAACACTTACTTCTGTTAATGGTTGCGACTCGATAATTACATTGACTTTAAACGTAAGCTCCACAATAACTAGTACCACTAATTTAACTATCTGTCAAAGTGATTTACCATATTTATGGAATGGTTTGACCTTTAACTCAGCGGGTAGTCAATCGTTTAATTTAATTGCCACTAGTGGTTGTGATTCAATTGCTACGTTGAATTTATCCGTTTTTTCTCCTCAATCAACTGTGGTATCATTTAACATATGCCAAGCAGAACTACCTTACATATGGAACGGTTTAACATTCAACGCTTCCGGCGCACAAACTGTCACTTTACAAGATATAAATGGATGTGATTCTTTGTCTACCTTAGACCTCCAAGTTTCTAATACAGTGTTAAGTTCCACGGCTATATCGATTTGTCCTTCAGCCTTACCTTATTCATGGAATGGGTTAACTTTCTTGAGCTCGGGTAGTCAAACCGCAACGTTGCAGAGTACTGGAGGTTGTGATTCTTTGGCTACTTTGACTTTGAATATTTTTTCTACCTATAATGAAATAGAAAATGTTACTATATGTGCGAACGAAACACCGTTTAATTGGAATGGATTTAATTTTTCCTCTTCCGTTTCTCAATCGATTACATTAAATTCAATAAATAACTGTGATAGCACAGTATCATTGAACTTGACTGTATTACCGATTTATTCAGTCCTTCTCGATTCCACTATTTGTCCGAGCCAGTTACCTTTTATTTGGAACGGGTTGACATTTAATTCTACAGAAACTCAAACATTGAATTTCACAGCTATCAATGGTTGCGACAGTTCCTTGATAATGTCGGTTCAAGTACTAGCTAATCCAGAAATTATTACAGTAACAGGTGGGGGAACTTATTGCGAAGGAGATCAAGTCCAGCCTATATTAGTTGAGGTAGCCGGTGTTTCACCATACAATTTACTTTATGAATTGAATGGTGTAGGATTTAATGTTTCTTCATCTATTTCACCTATTTCTATTGGTACTGCCCCGGGATCGTATTCGATTGTTCAAATTTCGGATGACAATTGTGTATTGAATTCAAATTTAGGAACTGCCTCTATAATTGTTAATCCGATGCCTAATTCGCCCCAATTAAGTGGCGATACAACTTATTGTTTAAATTATTTTCCAGATACATTAGTTGCTGTTGGAAATTTGAATGCACAATTTTATTGGTATGATGAATCAACTTTATTGAATTCAATAGAAACCGGAATGTTCTTTTATCCTGATAATATCTTTGGAGAAACAACGTATTATGTGGTTCAGGAAGAAAATGGTTGTATTAGCCCTCCTAGCGCGGTTGTTATTACCTTTGAAAATTGCGATATAGTTATTCCAAGCGCTTTCACGCCGGATAATGATTTAGTAAATGACACATGGATATTAGCAGGCATAGACGCTATTTTCCCTAAAAACATTGTCACTATTTACAATCGTTTTGGTAACTTATTATACCAATCGAATAGTGGTCAATATGAAATCAATCCTTGGAATGGGACTTATAATAACGAGCCTATGCCCGTGGGTTCCTATTATTTCATTATTGAATTTAATGATGGGGTGAAGAATGGAATATCTGGAACGGTAACTATAATAAAATAACAAGATGACAATTCAACAAACTATTGAGGCAGTGGCTATATTTCACGACTCTTTTGGTATTAAAAATAATTATGAACCAACGGTAAACTTAACAGAACAAGAAATAGCATTAAGACACCGATTAATGCAAGAGGAAAATGATGAATATTTGGATGCCGTAAAGAATGGAGATATTGTAGAAGTTGCTGATGCGCTCGGTGACCAGTTATATATTTTGTGTGGAACCATTCTCAAGCATGGTTTACAGTACAAGATTGAAGAAGTTTTTAATGAAATTCAGCGTTCAAACATGAGTAAATTGGATGAGAATGGAAAACCGATCTACCGTGAAGACGGAAAAATAATGAAGTCCTCCTTGTATTTCAAGCCAGATATTGCATCAATTCTCAATAAAGACTAGTTTTCCACTTTTTCGATTTCATTTCTTTTTCTAATGTTTGACTTAGGGCATTAATTCGAAAGTATTTTCGTTACTGATAAATTTACATGAAAGATATATCCATTTATTTCTCACCAGTAAGTCATAAGGGCGATTGGAATGAGTTTCAGTTAGGGTCAATTATTGAAGGTAACACCAATAGCTTTCCTGCCATTGCAAAGTATTCAATTGCTATTTTTTATATTCCTGAATTTCGAGGGAGTAAAATGATGAATGTTCATTCGGATAGTTCCCATTTTAGGAATTGTTTTTACGGACTAAATAAAGGTAGAAATTGGGGAAAGAAAATCTACGACTTAGGAGATATTCTCCCAGGTAATGAATTCAAAGATTCAGAACTCGCTTTAAAAGAGGTTATTTTTGAATTGATTAAAAATAAGGTTCTTCCGATAGTTATTGGTGGCTCTCAGGATTTAGTATATTCCGTTTACCTTGGATATGAAAAACTTGAGCAACTCGTTAATATTTGCAGCGTAGATCATTCTTTGGACTTGGGTGATCCCGGGAAAGATTTAGAGGAACAGGGGTATATGGGAAAGATACTTTTCCGAAGACCATGTTTTGTTTTTAATCATTCAAATATAGGATTACAAATACCCTACACCAACGAACGAGAAATAGGACTTTTTGAAAAATTGTTTTTTGATATTTGCAGACTTGGGGAATTCAATACTGATTTTAGATTGGCTGAACCTCATTTACGAAATGCCGATATTGTTAATATTGATTTCAATGCAATTAAAGCATCAGAGACTTGTGATGTCATGGGTTTACCAAATGGTTTTTATGCAGAGCAAATTTGCCAAATATCCAAGTATGCTGGCAATTCGGATAAATTAACGTGTTTTTCGATTTTTAACTACCAAAATTTTAGTTTATTAGGTGATGAGCTAATTGCACAAATCTTATGGTACTTCATAGATGGGGTGGAGGCAAGAGTTGGTGATTTTCCTCTAGGAAAAAAGAGTGACTACACAAAATTTACCGTGGTTCTTGACGCAAAGGGATCTCATGAAATTGTTTTTTTTAAGAGTAATAAATCCGCGAGATGGTGGATGGAAGTGCCATATCCCCCCAAAGAAGGTTCGCGTTATGAGAGACATTATCTTGTCCCTTGTGACAAATATGACTACGAGAACGCTATGAATAATGAAATGCCCGATCTCTGGTGGAAAACCTTTCAGAAACTCTCATAGATATTTTTAACAAATATTTTCTATTTCAATAATTTTGTATATTTTAGCGACCAAATTCTCCTTATTTCTAGAAATGAGAGTTCAAAGCTAAACTAGTTAAATAAACCAAATGCTATTGAAAAAGATTCTCTTCTTTGTGTTGTTTATTTCTACAATGCATATTTCATGGGGCCAGCAGGATAAACTCCTAACTCATTTTATGTACGATAAAATGACCTTAAATCCGGGTAAAACGGGTATTGATTTATTAAATGGAATTTGTGTGACTTCAATGTATCGAAACCAATGGGATAAAGTTAATGGTGCACCAAACTCCGCAGTCTTAAATATTGAGGCAAACTTGGATAAATTTTTTCCAGGGGGAATAGGCGTTTCTGTCTATCATGATGCAATTGGTTTTGCCACGCAGAACAATGTACTATTAAATTATTCTTATCCAATATCTCTTGGAAACGCTGGTTCTTTAGGACTAGGACTCGGTGTTGGTATAATTAATTATGGGATGGATCCGAATTGGGTTCCACCCACGACAAATCCAGATAATTACTTACCATCAGGATTCTCTGCCACAAATTTAGACTTGAATTTTGGTGCTTATTTTCAAGGTAAAGATTTCTATGCCGGTTTTTCATCGACTCATTTATCCGAAACGCTATTGAAACAAAGTGTAACTACGCCAAGCGGCAATATAGTTCAGAATTATCAAACGGCAAGACACTATTATTTGATGGGGGGCTCGAAATTTGATAATGTCGTAGGAGGTTCTATTGATGCGCAAGTGTTGATGAGAACCGATTTAGTAAAGTTCTCGGCTGATATTAATGCACGATATTTATATGACCTTGGTGGCGGTAAAGAAGTTTACGGTGGATTAACTGTTAGAACGTCTGATGCCCTTGCAATAATGCTCGGATATACGCCTTTCACTAATTTTACATTTGGATACTCTTACGATTTTACATTATTAAATAAACTCAATACAATTTCAAGAGGCTCTCATGAAATTGTATTGAAATATTGCATGTTTTTACCTGATCCTCCAACTCAAAGTGCTCGTCATCCGAGATGGATTTAATAAATTTTATAAATAAATGTAACCATAATTAAAGTTATCTCGTTATACCCGAAGTTAAAGCCTGTAGCAAGTTTATTTGGATAAAGAGAAAACCAAAAAAAATAAAATGAGAAAAGTAATTTATTTAGTTTTATTGTTGCCACTAATTTACGCATCGAAGTGTACTTCTGTTGAGGGAAATTTAGTTGGCGTCTCTGGGCGTGGAACATTCTATCCAGATGTTTTGGGTCCTGGTAAAATGCCATTAGGTATGGTTTATGTTCCCGCGCAAGGTTACCAGTCAGGTGGTCAAGATGATCAAGATGTCATGGGTCTTCACACTGCACGTACTAAAACTGTGTCCATCCAAGCTCTATACATGGATGCCACTGAAATCTCGAATAATGAGTATCGGCAATTTGTTCATTGGGTGCGCGATTCAATAGCTCGTGAAAAGTTATATAGAAGATCCTATGACGAAGATGCTGAAAGATGGGTTAATGTTCCAGATAACTTCTTTAGAGAACCATACAGAACTTTAATAGACATGGGCTCCGATGTTCAGGGTGGTAATACCCCATTTCAAATTTTTAATGATACAACAAATAATGCTGAGTTTGATAAAACAATGATCTCACTTTTAGGAGGTAATGTGAAAAAAATTAAAGCAAATCAGATTGTTAATGGGCTGGATGCAAAGAAGGAATTGGCTAAAAATAAAGATTTCTTTACCTCTATTAAAAATAAAACTGCACCTATTCAAGAAGTTACTATCTCCGATTTAGAACTTCGTTCAATTTTCATGCAGTATTCTGCAGATAAAAAGACTTTAGGTAAGAAAACCAAGGCAGGCGACTACGATTACGATGCTTCTAAAATGAAAGATTTTCCCGTTAATCAAGGAGGAAGAATTGAAAACCGAAAATATTTTACCTTGAATTGGGAGGAGCCTATCGAATATAGTGATCCTGTTACATCAGTTCTATTATCTGACATGTACTACAGCAGAGAAGAAAGATTTAACAATAGGAGGGAAATTGATACTCGACTGTTATTTTTTGACTACTATTGGATTGATTATCAAGAGGCTGCGAGAAGAGGTAAAATTTTAACGAAATCCGTGGATGCTCGCGAAACTTATTCTTATGAGAAAGTTGTAGGGGGAAGTGATGTCAACAATTTAACTCAAGATAACTTTTATCTACGTTCTAAAAGAGAACCACTAGGAAAGGATTACAAACAGAACGATTTACACAGATCTACTCTTGATGCGAGTGGAAACCTAGTGTGGCTTGATACTACTGTTTATCAAAACAGCCAGTACAATAACAAAGATGGAGACAAGGATATGTCATCTGGTGCTTCGAATTTGGTGGATAGAAATTCATACATGGTCAATGACTCTTCTAACTTGTACAAAACGTCTTTGAAGAATCCTGGTCAAGATTTAGATTTGGGGTATACCAACTCCAAAGGACAGCACAATGCGTTGAGAGGTCATACTGATAGAAGTAGATTCATTATCAAAGAAAGAATAAATGTTTATCCGGACACCTTGTGTTGGGTTCGCGACTTTACGTATTCTTTTCATGATCCAATGACACAGAATTATTTTTGGAATACAGCTTTCGATAATTACCCTGTGGTAGGTGTTACTTGGTCCCAAGCGAAAGCATTTTCAGTATGGAGAACCCAAATTTATCACACTTGGCTTCATAACGATGGTGAAGTATACGTGAATGATTTTAGACTCCCGACTGAATCAGAGTGGGAAGGAGCTGCAAGAGGAAATCTGGATTTAGCTTCTTATCCATGGGGTGGTCCTTACATACGAAATGCTGCTGGATGTTTTATGGCTAATTTCAAACCTATGAGAGGTCGTTACTTTGAAGATGGTGGTTTCCATACGGTGAAAGTTTACTCTTACAACCCGAATGCTTATGGATTGTATTGTATGGCAGGTAATGTATCAGAATGGTGCGCGACTACATTCGATGAGTCAATGTATGAATTTTCGCATGATTTGAATTCGAATTATGATTATCAAGCGTTAGATGGTGATCACCCCGCTAAAAAGAAAAAAGTTCTTCGCGGAGGTTCTTGGAAAGATATAGGGTACTATTTGCTTAATGGCACGAGAACATATGAGTATCAAGATTCTGCGAAATCATACATAGGTTTCAGAAATGTTATGACTCACCTCGGTCGAGGAGGTGCTGATATTGATCAAGAGAACGGTGAAGAAATTCAGTCTGATATTCAATTGAAATAAGTTCAAGTTTTAAATAAGTATAAATTGTAATTATTAAATTTTAAGTTATGAGTGGTAAAGGTGGTTTTTTTGCGTCAAGAAAGTACAAATTAGTAACTAAGTATTTGTCTGGTTTTGGTGCATCGGTGGTTATTGTTGGGGCTTTATTTAAAATTATGCACTGGCCCTTTTGCGACCAAATGTTAATTATAGGTCTCTTGACTGAAGCGGCTATTTTTGCCTTCATCGCGCTCGAACCATTGCATGACGAGCTGGATTGGTCAAGAGTATTTCCTGAATTAGGAGTTAACGAGAATGATGAGGAAAACCGATTATTACCTATTTTGAAAAAAGGCAGTAAAGACGGGGCGTCCGCAGCAGGAGAAATTGCAGAAAAATTAGATAAAGCGGGTATCGATGAATCCTTACTAGTTAAGTTAAAGGACAGTATGTCTAATTTAGCAGATAATGCGCGTTCATTGGGTGCAGTTTCTACAGCGGCAGGTGCTACTGATACATATGTTCAGAACCTGGAGAACGCATCTCAGGGATTGAACAAACTAACTCAACAATATACAGACTCAGCAAATGCCATTGCAGGTATTACATCCGATTTAGGCGGAAGTTATGGCTCTGAAATGCAAAGGTTAGGTAACAACGTTGCTGCCTTAAATAACGTATATGAACTTCAACTTAACTCTTCTCAAGAGTATTTGAATAGCCTAGCCAATATGAGTTCTCTGCAAGAAAGCATCAGGAATATTATGACCGATCTTGCTTCAACAGCTAAGGATACAGAAGCGTATAAAGAAAATATGTCAATGCTTTCCCAAAATCTTAGTGATTTGAATAATGTGTATGGTAACATGTTGAAAGCAATGAGAGGTTAATCTGTAACTAATTTCAATAAAGTAATTAATATAAAAAAAATTAGAAATTATGGCAGGTGGTAAGGAAACCCCAAGACAGAAAATGATCGGAATGATGTACTTGGTACTTACGGCGCTTTTAGCGTTGAATGTATCCAAGCAAATCTTAGACGCTTTTGTGGCGATAGAAGACAATATTCAACGTTCCGCGCTGACACAGTTAGACAGAGGAAATGCTGCGAGCGGTGAGTTAAGATCATCCATGGCTGATGCTGAATCACAGAATACTCCAGAGATGGCCCAAAAAGCGTTAAAAATCAAGAAGTTTCTTGACATTATATCGTTAATCGATAAAGAGGCTGCTAAAGTAATTAAGGAGATAGATGATACGAAGTTGATGCTGATGCAAAAGGCAGGAGAGGACGTTACTACGGTGGCGGCCGATGATGAGAAAGCAATAGTTTGGAAATTATACGATCCAAAAGACCCACTCCGTCCTGCACGTTTAAATCTTATGGCAGTTCAAGCAAAAGATCAATTTGATGTTCCGATGCACGAATTAGTAGGAGCCGATGTAAAAGTATTAGACGAAACAAAAAAAGGTATTGTAATCTGGAAGTTATATAATGATTTCAGAAAAAAAGTTGTAGAACTGGCAGGTTCTTATCAAGAGGGAGAAAAGAAATACAATGTCAAAGTAAAGGCTATTAATGAATTCTCCAACAACTTGGATCTCGAAAAAAAGGTTACGGCTATGATTAAAGGTGGTGGTAATGTTGTGAATAAAGAGGATATCGAAGCGTTAGTCGGTATTTACCAAGAACTAACGAAAAAAGAGATAGCCAAACATCATGAAATAGAAGGAGTACATTGGTTAGGTCGTACTTTTGACCATGCTCCGATGGTTGGGGCACTTGCCTCCTTATCTTCTATGCAACTCGAAATTCTCGCTGCAAGGGCAAAAGCGATAAATCTTTTGAAGAGTAAAGTGACGACAGGCCAATTCTCTTTTAATAAAGTGATCGGTATGGCATTCCCTTCTTCAGCCGTTTTTAATCCTGGGGATGAGTTTACAATGACTGTTTTCATGGGCGCGTTTGACTCTGACAAACAACCTATAGTTAAGCCAGATCAAGGAACATTTGTTGAGGCAAAGGACGGTATGGCTACAATCAAGTTGAGAGCCCCTCAGCAAGGTGAGATGAAATTAACCGGTCAGGTCGGAGTTGCAGATAAAAGCGGTGATGTTAAATACATGCCTTATGAAACCAAAATCCAAGTTGGTCAAAAAGCAGGTTCCATTGCATTACCTGATTTAAATGTACTATTTACGGAATGGGATAATTTTATGGTACCTGTGGCATCTGGAATCGTGGGTGAACCAAGTATCAATGCCTCAGGTGCGTCAATGTCGAGAACTACTAAAAATGGACAAAAAGGATATAATGTTAAGGTTGGTGTACCAAATAAAACGGTAACCTTCAGCCTTTCTGGCAAGGATGCAGCTGGTAAGTCTATTAGTTTTGGAACGTTCACATACAAAACCAAGAAATTCCCGGATGGAAAATGTACGATTGATAAAATTTCTAAGACAAGTAATACCAGGCTTCGTGTAAGTTTAGGGCCAGAGTCGCTTTTTGGAGACATCGCCTTTAATGTTCTTGGAGGTTCTGTAACAGTTGGTAATGATATTTTTAGTTTTAGTGGAGACGTTTTACCTTCAGCTTTGTTAGCAAAAGCGAAACCTGGACGCGATGTTGTCGTATTAATTGATTATCAAAGAACAGGAGGTACTAAAAGAACCTTAAAAGCCGGTTTAACTGTTAAGCCATAAATAATATAGTGATATGAGAACTTATATTTTAACTTTTTCAATCGTACTTGCATCCTACGGAATCGTTAATGCACAAGGTGGTGATCCGTCAAGAGGGCCATACAATATTCTACCGAATGGCGTGGTTGATGGTATAGCAATCAAGGACGAAGTTCCTGTGAGAAGTGCTGTTGAATATGAGTTCGTTAGATCCGCAGATTTAGTTTGGAGTAAACGTGTTTTTTCTAGAATTGATAATAGAGAAAAATTAAATCATGAGATTTTTTTTCCAAATGATAAATTTGAAGACGAATACGAAGCACCAAAATCAGCAGCAGAAATTGATAATCCAAAATGGAATAAGCATGCGGAACGATGGTCTTTGTGGACTATAATTTCGCGTCATATCATGCTGGGTGATTTGACGGTATACAGACCATATGATGAGTTATTTCCTCTAGTAGCTGATGGATATAAGTTCAAATACCCAATAGCCAAGAATTCGAAAGGCGATTATTTCACAGTGCCAGCATATAGAAATGCGATTCACGACAAGAAAATTGCAGCGAGTGCTCCCCCATCTTTTTATGAATATGCAGGGCAATATTCTAATCCCTTGTTTTTAAGTAAAACGAATCTACCATACCAACAATGGTTGGATTCTCTTAAAAATGATCCTTCTGATGAATACGCAGATATTGAATTGGATAAAGATAAAATCAAGGAGTTGTGGGAATTGGTGAAACCGGGAGACAAATTATTGAATAAGAGAATTGTAAAGTTTTTATCAAGTGAGTGTATTGTTGCTTATAATATTAAAGAGGATTGGTTCTTTGACAAAGAAAGGTCCATGCTCGATAGAAGAATTATAGCTATTGCACCTGTTGTTCATGCAGAAACAGATTCATCTGATGGGGCTATAAAGCAAGTTTTCTTTTATGTTAATGGTACACGTTCTGCTATCGATAATTCTGGAATTCTATCGTCTTACAATGGTACAGTAGTAGAAAGAGAATTATTTTGGCTTTACTTTCCTGAGTTGAGAAATGTTATGGTTAATTATTACGTTTACAATGAGCAAAACGATGCGCAATGGATGTCTTTTGACGATATGTTTTGGAAAAGAAGATTTAGTGCCCAAATTTACCGAGTTTCGGATAAGTTTGATAAAGAAATCGAAGATTACAAATTTGGTGTAGACGCTTTGTATGAGGCAGAGCGTATCAAAGAACAAATCCGGGAATGGGAAATTAATGTATGGAATTATTAATTTTCTGAATAGAATATTGAAAAGCCTCGTATCAAACGGGGCTTTTTTGTTTAATTTCGTAGCGTGAAATGGATAGGTAATCGCATAAGCTTTAATGAAACTAAGGAGCGTACGACGATAATCATTGAACCACAACGTAATTATTTAATCAATTCGTTGATGGGAGCTTGGTTGGCTATGTGGTATGTCATTGGGGTTACAGTCTTACTATATTCAATGAATAATACTTATACGGAAGACGAACAGGTAATAGTATGGGTATTTGGGGTGTTCTGGCTTTATTATGCAGTTCGCGTTACGAGATCCTATATATGGTTGATGTTTGGAAAAGAATTAGTAAAAATTGACGAAGCAGGCTTACATTATAAAAAGTCAATCCGGAAATATGGGAAGTCAACGTTATTTTTATTTGGTAATATCCAAGATTTACAATTCGATGTCCCACAAGAAAGTTCCATACAGCGTGTATGGGAGTCTTCACCATGGATAAATGGAGGCGAGCGCTTTTCTTTCAGTTATTTTGGTAAGATTGTAAAATTTGGTAGAAAATTAGAAGAGCAGGATTGCAAATTACTTTTCAATTTAGTCAACAAAAGAATAATAGAACGTAAAAAGAAATAATATGTACGGCAACATTCAAACATTCCTTTCAGAAGAGCTTAAGCAAATTGAGCAAAGTGGTATTCTCAAGAAAGAAAGAATAATAACTACTCCGCAAGGCCCAATGGTTAAGGTAAATAGTGGTGACGAGGTGGTTATTATGTGCGCGAATAACTATTTAGGTTTATCCTCACATCCAGAAGTCATTGAAGCAGCAAAGGATGCCTTGGATACGCATGGCTTTGGAATGTCCTCAGTGAGATTTATATGTGGCACACAAGACATCCATAAAACATTGGAGCATAAAATAGCGAGTTTCTACGGAACGGAAGATACCATTTTATATGCAGCAGCCTTTGATGCAAATGGAGGTCTTTTTGAGCCTTTATTTTCTGACCAGGACGCTATCATTTCAGATGAACTAAATCACGCTTCTATTATTGACGGCATTCGCTTGTGTAAAGCGCATCGATACCGTTACAAGCATTCTGATATGGCAGATTTGGAAGAACAGTTGAAAAAAGCACAAGATCAACGATTCCGTATCATCGTAACTGATGGCGTATTTTCTATGGACGGCGATATCGCTAAGCTGGATCAAATATGTGATTTAGCAGATAAGTACGATGCATTGGTGATGACAGATGAATGCCACTCGGCCGGATTTATAGGTAAAACAGGTAGGGGTGTACCTGAGTATTGTGGCGTTATGGACAGGGTAGATATCATCACAGGAACGCTCGGGAAAGCATTAGGTGGTGCAATGGGCGGATACACTACAGGAAAGAAGGAAGTAATTGAAATATTACGTCAACGCTCTAGACCCTACTTATTCTCCAATTCTTTGGCGCCATCTATCATTGGTGCATCCATTAAAGTTTTTGATTTATTAAGTTCAACAACCGAGTTAAGAGATAAATTGGAAAGTAATACAAACTATTTCAAAGAGAGAATTAAAGCTGCCGGATTTGATATCAAACCAGGAGACTCTCCAATTGTCCCTATTATGTTGTATGATGCAGCACTTTCTCAGAGATTCGCAGAAATGTTGTTAGAGGAAGGTGTGTATGCAGTCGGATTTTTCTATCCAGTAGTGGCTAAGGATAAAGCAAGGATAAGAACACAAATTTCAGCGGCACATTCGAAAGCAGATTTAGATAAAGCCATAGCAGCGTTCATCAAGGTGGGTAATGCACTGAAGGTTATTGCTTAATTCTTTCTGAAAATTTAGTGGTCTCGCCAGGAATCGAACCTGGATCTAAAGTTTAGGAAACTTCTATTCTATCCGTTGAACTACGAAACCGAAAGAGATTGTAAAATTAGCCAATCTTTTGTGGA
>CAMDLY010000059.1 GCA_945902115.1 Lishizhenia tianjinensis
ATACCTACATTGAAATTACTTAATTCATTATTATTAGCATCGAAAATATGCACTTTACCGAATGAAAAATAATCCGTTTCACTGGTGTAAAGATTTCCAGAAACTGGTTCTTCTGCCAATTCGTAGTAGCTCAAGTTGTGTCCATTGACTGGTCCAACAGCACTCATTGAAACGATGTCAAACTCGTTCAAGGAATTCTCCTGTGAAATTTGATAAACTAACTTGTCATCCCTCAAAGCTGAGGTTCCGCAACCGGTTGTTGCAGATGCAATATTTACTGTGGTATTTAAGCTACCATCTAATGCTATCTTAGATACTGAAGCCCCAGAGAAGTCTTTGTTATTTACTGTGTAGAGAAATGCGCCATTTTTAACAAGGTTATCTGGATTTTTACCGTCTGGACCTAAATCAACTTCGTTTCCGTATACCAACGTATTCAAATCTAATTTACCGACAAAACCTTTTTCATTACCCCACTCAAATCCATTATTCACCGCTATGTATGCCGAAGAGCCATCAATAACTATATTTTGTGAAGCATATTTAGGCCCTTGCACTGTATCAATTGCAACTATCAACGATAAATTCGTAGCATCATAAATGTGCAGGTATGAATTGTATGTTGCCAGATATTCTCCGCGTGTTACAATTAATTTATTTTGATAAATTTCCAAATTTCGAACTCCTAGACAAGATACTGATGAAACTTCTTGATGGGTATTCAAATCCATTTTGAAAATTTTCGTGTCGGCTGCAACATAGTAGAAATTACCATCAATGAGTAAGTCGGATCCGAAACGCATCCCTTCTAAAGTAGCCACAATGGAATAGGATTGCAATGCGGGGTCGTACTTTCCAATGGTAACAGGGTCAACTATCGTACTAGTTGAGTAGTCGTAATAACCTTCATTCAAAATGATGGCTTGATGTAAATAATTTTGTGCTTGTACACTGACAGTTAGGAATAATCCTACTGCTAATAAAACCTTTTTCATTCGTTCTGTTTTTAAACAATTAAATAAATAAACTAAAAACAAGAAGATGAAAAAAGAAGGAAACGAATAGGTGCAACTCTCCCTATAAACGAGTCCGACCTTAATCTGAAGTCTTCTCTCTGCTTAAAGGCAAGTATTCTGGCTCAAGTCAAATTCGTATCGTCTTCCCGTGTTAACAGTGACTTATTGATACGCTTTTAAGACTTTTACAGCTGCAGACACAGCTCCGGATTCACACCGGATTCCTTATTAATTCTAAAAATAGAAACCTTTTAGCGTTGCAAAATTAATATAATAAAAAGAATTAATCGTTTTTCTTTCTATTATTTACAGCCTCATAGACGATATGTTGAATATTCGTACGAATATTTAAATCCCTAATTTTCCAATTTTCAGCACTTGGATTTACACGATTAGAAAGAAAAATAAATATCACATTGTCTTTTGGGTCCGCCCATGCTAAGGTTCCCGTAAACCCCGAATGACCGAAACTCTGCTGTGAGGCTAATTCATCACACGTACCACCGCCACTGAGCTTGGGGCGATCAAAGCCAGCTCCACGTCTATTGCCAGGGAATTGTGCTTTATTATATTCATCCATGGTTGCGGAACTGAAATACTGTTTGCCTCCGTAGTTTCCTTTGCGAAGGAACAATTGCATGATGTTCGCTAGATCATAGGCGTTGGAAAAAAGCCCTGCGTGCCCTGCGACACCACCTAACATTGCAGCACCTTGATCATGGACGTACCCATGAACCAATTGATTTCTAAAATAGGTGTCTTTTTCCGTTGGAGTGATTCTATCTTTCGAGAAAGATTCCAAGGGAAGATATGTTAAGGTTTTTAGACCCATGGGTTGGTATATGTTCTTCAATAGGTAGGTGTGTTGCGATTCTCCAATTAGCTGTTCGACTATTTTCTTGGTAAAATAGAAACATAAGTCAGAATATTTAAAACCTGTTTCAGAACGTGGAGTTTTATAAATTTGGGAATACATACTGTCTACATAGTTATTTTTCATGAAAATGTTTTCCGCAACAGCTAGAGTATAGTCCTCCTTTTTTGTATTACTGTAGATGGTAGGATTCAGTTGTCCATTTATTTTTGTTTTAGTATAAAACGGAATATACGGAGTAAAACCAGCCTGATGCGCCATCATTTCTCGAATATTTACATTTTCATAGGGTGTATTTTTAGTTTCGTCTAAGTAATCACCGAGTCGTTTGTTTAAGTCAAATTTTCCCTCAGAATGTAATTGCATAGTCAAAAGGGTAGATGCAGCAATTTTGGTTATTGACGCGATGTCGTAGAGGTCATCATTCGCTACAAGTTTTGAGCTTTTGTCATACGTGTGGTGGCCATAGGATTTATTCAAAATGATTTTATTATCTACCGCAACAAGAATTTGGCATCCGGGATAAGCTCCTAATCTAATTCCTTCCTTCGCCATTTCGTTTATTTTATTAATATAAAGCGAATCGATGCCAAGTTCTGAAGGGGTACTAAATTCTAATCTGCCATTTGATTCCGTAGAAAAATGGTTTGATTGTTTCGCCTTTATTGGAATTGCTCCGAATATAGCTTGAGCGGTGCTGCTTTGGGCAATATGGTGATTTTCGTGAGCAAAAATCACACTGTTAAAGGAGTCAAAAGTATTCTTTTCCAAAACTGAACTATTTCCAAAAACAACTAAAATATTTTTGGATTTTTCATTCGTTAAGACATTTTGAAACTCAGGAATGTTGCTAAGTGTTTGGTCTTTATCCGCGCTATGAATAGATAATATGAAAATATCAGCTTTTTTGATAAGTTCCTGTTGCGAAAGGTTCAGGGCATCGATGGTTGGCACGTAAATACTGTTGATATCTGTAAACATTGCCAGTGTAGTTTGAAAGGCATCAGGATTTCCTCCGATGGATAAAACGACTATTTTTTCTGATAAATTTCCGAGGGGAAGTAGTTTATCGTTGTTTTTTATTAATTGCAGTTCCTTTTCAAACAATGCTTCTTGCTGATGGATGGGTAATGAATTATTTTTACGAAATAAGTCACTTGTCCAAGTTTTTTGAGGTGACGGTTTATCGAGTTTGTTTTCTAAACTCACTTCGTTCCATTCGCAAAAGGAGAGGAATAGCGCAGAAACTATTGCTAATAAAAGGATTTGAAGAGTCTTTAGTTTATTTAATTTCATTAGACAAAGCTAAGTTTTTTTTATTATTCGGTGAGGAGCTATCAAAATAAGTACCACAAGTAAAAGTGTCAAACTAACACTAACCTGATATACGAATTTCTTTATGAAATATCAAATAAACTTCTCAACAGCATAGAATCTTCATGTTTGTAAAAACTCACGTAAATCAGAGATTAAAACTATGAAATGACGTAATTTTGCACATTATTATTCATCGATTTATTAAACCATAAACTATGGAATTAATAGGAAAATATGGTTCCAACTCAGACTTAAGTGCTGCTATCGGCTTGTCGAATTTGGGCAATCAATTTTGGAACCTTACTCCTGCAGAGTTAATTGAAGACTCAATAATCATGGGAGAAGGTATGCTAACCGATACTGGTGCCTTAGCAATTGAGACTGGTGAATTTACCGGTCGATCACCCAAAGATCGCTTTATAGTGAGAGATGATATTACTGAATTTACTGTGTGGTGGGGGGATGTAAATATTGGGTTTTCTCCAGAAAAATTTGATGCGATATATCAGCGCATGAAAGACTATTTGAATGAAAAAGATGTATATGTTCGAGATACTTATGCATGTGCAGACCCAACGCATCGTATGAATATTCGCGTTGTAACTGAATTGCCTTGGTCTAACATGTTTGCATACAACATGTTTCTTCGACCAACAGATGAAGAAATTAGAAATTTCTCCCCTGAATGGCATATTCTGTGTATTCCTAGTTTTAAGGCCGATCCGGAAATTGATGGTACACGGCAACATAATTTTGCCATTCTAAATTTTACGACAAAAATAATTTTGATCGGGGGCACTGGTTACACAGGAGAGATCAAAAAAGGAATTTTTTCTGCGTTAAATTTTATCTTGCCGCACGATAAAAATGTTTTATCTATGCATTGTTCAGCAAATATTGGTGAGCAGGGAGATACGGCCATATTCTTTGGACTTTCAGGGACAGGTAAAACTACGCTTTCTTCTGACCCAAATAGAAGACTGATAGGGGATGATGAACATGGTTGGAGTGATAACACCGTTTTTAATTTTGAGGGAGGTTGTTATGCTAAAACCATTGATTTATCAAAAGATAAGGAACCTCAAATTTATGACGCCATTAAATTCGGAGCATTATTGGAAAATATTGGTTTTGAAAATGAATCTTCTCATCCAGATTACACTGATAGTACAATAACAGAGAATACACGGGTTTCTTACCCAATTGACCATATCGAAAATATTGTTGTACCATCAATAGGAGGTGCTCCGAAGAATATATTTTTTTTAACGGCGGATGCATACGGTGTTTTACCTCCGATTTCTAAATTGACAACCTCGCAAGCGATGTATCATTTTATGTCGGGTTACACGGCAAAGGTGGCAGGTACAGAAGTTGGAATAACAGAACCCACTACAACCTTTTCTGCAGGTTTTGGTGCTGCCTTTCTGCCCTTGCATCCTGCGAAATACGCAAAACTATTGGGCGACAAATTAAATGATACAGGGATAAATGTTTGGTTGATTAATACCGGTTGGACAGGAGGGTCTTATGGTGTTGGAAATAGAATGAAATTATCTTACACTAGAGCAATGATAACCGCCGCATTAACAGGAAAGTTAAAGGATGTAGTTTATGAGTCTCTACCTGTTTTTGAATTGTCTTTTCCTACAGTGTGTGAAGGTGTACCGGCTGAATTATTAAACCCGAGAAATACTTGGTCAGATAAATCTGCCTATGATCTTACTGCTGCAAATCTCGCGAACAAGTTTGTGAAAAACTTTGAAAAGTTTGCCTCTGAAACGAGTGAAGATATTCTAGCGGCAGCGCCTAAGGTCCTCGTTTAATTTCTTTAAACTCTATCATAAAAAGAGCCTCCGAAGAGGCTTTTTTTGGTTTATATCGATAAAAAAAAGCCCCAACCGGGGCTCTAACTATTTTTCTTGAAAATTAACGTTTGTGCATTGGCTCGTCAGAAACGGACAATTTTTTTCTTCCTTTACGACGACGAGTAGCTAACACACGACGACCATTCTTGGTTGCCATTCTAGACCTGAAACCGTGCTTGTTTCTTCTCTTTCTTACCGATGGTTGAAACGTTCTTTTCATTTGTGATATGCTTTTTAAATCAAATTTGAGGTTGCAAAGATAGTATTTTTTCTTTCTTCTACAAGTATTCTAAGAAAAAAAATATCTTGTATTAAAATAATCAATAAAATCTAATTTTCAGCTCCCTTCCATAGTGTTTAGTAGGTAGAATGAACTATTTTTGTACCCAATAAACGTGCCTTAAAACATTGAAAGATCAATCGCTTAATAGACCAAAACTGAAGAAGGCTAGAGGATTTCTCAGGTATCTCAAACCTTATGCATTCACTTTCTTCATCGGTTGGGTTTTTCTCTTCTTATCTACAAGTGCTGGTCTTCTCTTTCCATACCTGATGGGTAAACTACTAGGAGCAAGCGGCGGTAATATGACTACGCAGCAGATAAATTTAATTTCATTAGACAACGTTAACCAGGTGGCTTTTGCATTATTCATATTGTTTGGTTTTCAGTCACTGTTTTCTTTTCTGCGGGTGGTATTATTTAATAATGTAACCGAAAATGCTCTAAGAGATCTTAGGAATGATGCATTTCAACGGTTAATTTTTATGCCAATGGATTTCTTCAATGAAAACAAAGTAGGGGAATTAACCAGTCGAATATCTAGTGATATCACACAGATTCAAGAAACCCTCAGAACGACTATCGCTGAATTATTTCGACAAGTAATTATGATTGGTGGAGGAATTGTTTTTTTATTGTTTATCAGTTGGAAACTAGCGCTTATTATGCTAGCTACTGTTCCTGTAATGGCAATTATTGCCGTTTTCTTCGGCAGGTATATTCGTAAGCTAAGTAAAAAAGCACAAGATTTTACGGCAGAGTCCAACGGAATTATAGAAGAAGCTCTTACTGGAATTTCCATGGTCAAGACATTTACGAATGAGTTCTTTATCCTAAAAAAGTATAGAAAATCTACGCAGGAAACACGTGATTTAAATGTAAGAAGTGGACTTTGGAGAGGATTATTTGTTTCGTTCATTATTTTTTGTTTGTTTGGAGCCATTGTTTTTATCGTATGGCAAGGTCTGTTAATGACTCAAGGGCCGTCTCCAGAATTAAGTTCAGAAGGGTTTTATCAATTTGTTTTATTCACTATAATGATGGGGGCCTCGGTTGGTTCTCTACCCGATTTATATGCGAGCTTTCAAAAGGCTATTGGTTCAACAGAAAAATTAATGGAACTCATTCAAACCGATACGGAAACTGAAAATACATTGAGTACGAGTAAGCCGGAATTATGTGGAGACATAGTGTTTCATAAGTTACAATTTTCTTACCCGCAAAGGGCAGATGTTAAGGTCATTAATGACTTGTCATTGGAAATTAGAGAAAAGCAAACGGTAGCTTTTGTGGGTTCGAGCGGTGCAGGAAAAAGCACAATCTCAAATTTATTGTTGCGTTTTTATTCCCTTCAGTCTGGGAGCATTACGATCAACAACATTAACATTAATGAAATAGATCTGAACTATTACAGAGAAAATATTGCTGTCGTTCCTCAAGAGGTAATTCTTTTTTCTGGAAGTATCAAAGAGAATATATTATTTGGTAGGCCTGAGGCACTTGACTCAGAGGTGATCGTAGCAGCCAAGCAAGCCAATGCGTGGGAATTTATTTCGTCCTTTCCTGAAGGATTAGAAACTCAGGTAGGAGACAGAGGGGTTCAACTATCTGGGGGTCAAAAACAACGAATTGCCATTGCTAGGGCCATTTTGAAAAACCCTCGTTATTTAATTTTAGATGAGGCTACATCTGCCTTAGATTCTGAATCCGAAAAGCTCGTGCAAGAGGCACTTGAATTACTCATGAAAGGCAGAACGTCGATAGTGATTGCTCATAGGTTATCGACTATTAGAAATGCGGATAACATTTTTGTGCTGCAACATGGCGAAATCGTTGAGTCAGGAAAACATCATGAGTTGATACAGCAAAAAGGAGTATATGCTGATTTTGTTGCTTTACAATCGATGAACGATCAATAAATTGGATAGTAAATGGAAATAGATAGGCTGAGATTAGCTCAATTCGGAAACCTAGAATTACTCGCCAAGCAAGTGGTTGAGGGTTTCATAACCGGCCTGCACAAAAGTCCTTTTCACGGTTTTTCTGTAGAATTTGCTGAACATCGTCTCTATAATCGCGGTGAATCAACTAGACATATTGATTGGAAATTATATGGTAGAACAGAAAAAATGTTCACCAAAAAATATGAGGAGGAGACAAATCTAAGGTGTCAATTGGTATTAGATATTTCGAGCTCTATGTACTTTCCAAAAGATGGCGTGTCTAAACTAGAATTTTGTACATACGCTGCGGCAAGTCTTATTGAGCTTATGAGACGGCAGAGAGATGCGGTAGGATTGAGCATGTTTCACGAGAGCCTTGAAGTACATACCGCTGCTAAATCAAGTATTGCACATCATAGATACCTTTATGCTGAATTGGAAAAGCAATTTCATGCATATGACGAACGCAATAAAAGAGATACCCGCGCGACTCACGTTCTTCATGACATAGCTGAACTAACTCATAAACGAAGTTTGATAATTATTTTTTCTGACTTTTTAGATGACCCAGAGCGAATAGATGCTTTGTTCCAAGGACTTCAGCACCTTCGCCATAATAAACACGAAGTGATTTTATTTCACGTGTTCGATAAGTCAAAAGAATTTGATTTTGACCTTGAAAATCGGCCATATAATCTAGTCGATATGGAAACAGGAGAAAAAATTAGCGTTCAGCCGGCAGAAATTAAAAAACAGTATACAGAGGGTATTCAACGCTATTTTAAGGAAATAGAGCTCCGATGCGCCAATTTTAGAATTGATTTTATGCCCGCTCCGATTAGCGAAGGATACCACAAAATTTTATTAGAATTTCTGATTAAGAGACAAAAGATGAACTAGGATCTTCCTGCCATTGTTTTTTCCACTCTTTTATTCATTACATAAAAAAACAAAGGAGGTACTAAAGCAAGTATCATCATGCCTGGATAACCTGTGGGCATAGTCGGAGATTCTTCATGGGATTCTAATAATTGATAGGGTCTATCTGCCTTGAAGTGATGATCAGAATGGCGACTTAATTCAAATAAAATAACTCTTCCTATCAAATGATTGGAATTCCAGGAATGCCACCTTTTGACAGACTCGTATGTGCCATTTTCACGTTGGTTTCTTACCAAACCATAATGCTCAATATAATTTACAGTTTCCAATAATAAAATACCAATACCTACTGCCCATAGATAAGCAGTGAAAGCTTTTGCGCCAAAGAAATACATGATTGAGGAGAGCCAAATGATATATAACATTGAAAACATGAGCATTTTATTTTCATAATGAAAAAATGACTTTTTGGAAATTTTCATTCGCTGCGCTTCTATTTTCCATGCTTGGATATAACTTCCTATAATCGATCTCACCCAAAATACATATAGCGGTTCATTTTTTCTAGAGGTCGCAGGATCTTCTGGTGTGCCGACATTAGTGTGATGCCCTCGGTTATGAAATGGTAAAAAGTGATTCTCGAGCGAGGTAAAGAAAAGACCTTCGCCAATTAATTGTTCCCAACGTTTTGTGCGGTGTCCTAATTCGTGTCCTATGTTAATGCCTATAATTCCACACATTGCCGACATTGCTCCAATTCTCCCAGCAATTTCTATAGGTTCTTGCCAAGAAGAAACATTCATCAAGAAGTAAAAAATAAAAAATAACTGAACAGGTAACATAATGTAGAGCAATATATCGTAATATGGATCAGCCTCTGCTAATACTTTTTCATCAGAAGATAAATTACTTTGGTTTGGTTTAATCATGATTTCTATCAGAGGAACTATTACAAAGTACAGTATGGCCGGTAGAAATGTCCATAAACCTGTCGTATGAAAACTAATCCATACGCTCAGTGGCAGTGTGAAAATAGAAAGGTATTTTAATTTTCTCATAGTTCAACTTCTACAAATATAAGTAATCGTTTTTCTAATTATTCCAGAAATAGCTTGAAAGCATCTTCATTTTATTTGTCGTACCTTTGCAAAATATTATGGCACACAAGTCTGGTTTTGTTAATATTGTAGGTAGTCCCAATGTTGGTAAGTCAACTCTAATGAATCAATTAGTTGGAGAAAAGCTCTCTATTGTAACTTCAAAGGCACAGACAACAAGGCATCGTATTTTGGGAATTGTAAATGAGGAGGATTACCAAATTGTTTTCTCAGATACTCCAGGTGTGGTAAACGCAGCCTATAAACTGCACGAAGCTATGATGGATTATGTAAATGCCTCATTGAAAGATGCTGACGTTTTACTTTTTATCACAGACACCTTAGAGTCTGAAATGAACCACAAGGAAACCCTTGAAAAAATCAAGAAGTTAAAAGTGCCTGTACTTTGTTTAATCAATAAAATAGATCTTTCCAATCAAGATAAACTCACGGAACGCGTAAAATACTGGCAGGAACAACTACCAAATGCCTTGATTTTTCCAATTTCTGCCTTGCATAATTTTAATATCGATCAGGTTTGGAAAAGTATCTTGGAATTCGTTCCTGAGAATCCTCCGTATTATGACAAAGAGGAGATTTCAGATAGACCGATGCGCTTTTTTGTTTCGGAAATAATTCGTGAGAAAATATTTTTGCATTGTCAAAAAGAGATCCCTTATAGTTGCCAAGTGGAAATTGAAGAATATAAGGAAGAAGAATTAATCGTAAGAATTAGGGCATTAATCATTGTAGAAAGGGATTCTCAAAAAGGTATTATTATCGGTAAAGGAGGAGAAATGCTAAAACGTATTGGACGGGAGGCGAGAATAGAAATGGAAAAATTTATTGGATCTAAGGTTTTCTTGGAAAATTTTGTGAAAGTGGATAAGGATTGGAGGTCGACAGACGCCAAATTAAAAAAATACGGGTATTAAAATAATATGAGCAATATTGTAGCCATAGTAGGTAGGCCAAATGTGGGCAAATCCACTCTTTTCAATAGATTAACCGAATCAAGAGACGCTATTGTAAAAGAGATAAGTGGTGTAACTCGCGATCGTCTATATGGCAAGGGAGAATGGAATGGTTACCAATTTTCAGTTATCGACACTGGAGGATATGCCACAACCAAAGAAGATGTTTTCGAAGGTGAAATACGCAAGCAGGTAGAAATTGCTATTCAAGAAGCAACGGTTATTGTATTCATGGTGGATGTCACAACAGGCATTGTTCAAATGGACGAAATAGTTGCGCAACTACTCAGGAAAAGTAATAAAAAAGTATATATAGCTGCGAATAAAGTAGACAATAACGATCGAGTAGGTTTGTCCTCTGAGTTTTATGCCTTTGGGCTAGGAGAGGTGTTTGATCTGTCAGCGGCAAACGGCAGTGGTACCGGTGACTTATTGGATGCGGTGGTAGAGAGTTTCAATAAGGAAGATGAATCCATCCGAGAAGAAGATTCTCTCCCGAGAATTGCTATCGTGGGAAGACCAAATGTTGGCAAATCTTCGATGGTAAACGCGCTCACGGGGCAGGTCAGAAATATAGTTACCGAGATTTCGGGTACTACAAGAGATGCTATTCATACTCGCTACAAGTCATTTGGATTTGACTTTTTACTCATTGATACCGCAGGAATCCGAAAGAAAGCGAAAGTAACTGAGGATATCGAATACTATTCTGTTTTAAGATCAGTAAGAACTATTGAGAATTCGGATGTTTGCATTTTTATGATCGACGCGGAACAGGGAATACAGAAGCAGGATCTTTCAATTTTCTATATTATAGAGAAAAATTCAAAAGGAGTTGTAGTCGTCGTAAATAAATGGGATTTAGTGGATAAAGACCAAAATACGATGTTGAAATTTGAAGAGCAATTACGCAATCAACTGGCACCATTCAACGATGTACCTATCATTTTTACTTCCACTATAACAAAACAAAGAATCCACAAGGTATTGGAAAAGTCTATGGAGGTGTTTGAAAATAGAGTTTACAAGATTCCTACTAAGGAGCTGAATGATGTCATGTTAGAAATAATCAACACGACCCCACCACCCGCTATGAAAGGTAAGTACATAAAGATAAAGTTTGTTCAAATGCTACCCACTCATGCTCCGACATTCGCTTTTTATTGCAATCTTCCTCAATATATTCAAGAGTCCTACAAGCGTTTCCTAGAAAATAGAATTAGAGAAAAATTCAATTTTGAAGGAGTTCCCATTAAAGTGTTTTTTAGGAAAAAATAATCAGTAGTAAACTTGAAGGATTAAACTTCCATTATTTTGAAGTCCGGCAGGTGCAGTGCTATTTCCGCCTGCGTAGAAGTTACTAAAGGCATACTTGGATGCTCTTACGTCAAATGTGTAGTTTCCAGGTACTGTTATGTTTACGAATCCATTCAACGACCAAATACCTATGGTCCCAAAAACATTTTGTGCATTATTGACATCTACGACTTGAAACATTTGAGATATTCCAGCATTATTTTGAAAAACTTGAATGACACATCCCGAACCAATAGCCTGGGTTGAAAAAGTTTCTAAATTACCAGTAGTTGAGATGAATACTTTTGCGGGAACTGTTGTTATATTCACTGATTGGGTCAATCCAGTAATTTGATTGAAACTTGGATACGTTGCAGAAATAGTCGTCCTAGTAGCATATACCCCTTGAAAATTTGTTGTCACAGGCGGACCTTGTGGACCTGGGGGTCCTTGAGCACCTGCAGCACCTTGGGGTCCTTGGGGTCCTTGTACACCTTGAGAACCCTGTATCCCTTGAGAACCCGGAGGGCCTTGTGAGCCCGTGCAATCCAAGCCGTTAAAAGCTCCGTCATTATTAATATCCTCCGAAGCATCATTTACGCCGTTAGAATTTAAATCCCAGCAACTGAATCCGTTAGTACCATTTGTCCCCGAGGGACCAACCTGACCGATAGAGCCATTACAGATATACTCATTATTCGTTACCTCACTAGCATCGAGTATTCCATTAGAGTTCCCATCACTTCCAATTTGTAGTAAAATACCCCCATTGGCGCAATTCGCTCCTGCTAAAACAGTTGATGTATTTGCAATAAAATTCGTAATATTTGAATTAGAACAAAGAGAATTCCACGTTCCCAAGTTGCTTGAATAAAACATTACGCAATCTACGTCAGTATCATAAATCAATAAACCGTTTGCGGGACCTACAATGGCATTTCTCTGTATAGTTGACATTCTAGGGATTAGCATCCCTTTAGTTGAGGAACTCACATCTAACACACTCGTCTGATTTGGAGTACTAGGAACGTCCGAAATACTCACATTTTGCTGACTGAACAACACATATGACAACAGACAGTTGATTATAACGAGATATTTAGTCATATTTTACCTAAGAAGAGTTAAGTGACCATTTAATTGAATTCTTTCGTCCGTTTCTTTTGGTTTAAAATTAATTCTCCATGTATAGGTACCATCCTGGCAGTAGGAATTATTTTCTCCATATGTCCCATCCCATCTTGCCGCTGCATCATGACTTTCCCAAATAAGTTCACCCCATCGGTTAAAGATATATAGTTCAAAATTGTAAGGATCAAACCCTTGGGTAAATACAGGACCCCATGTTTGGTTGAATTCGTCTTGATCTGGAGTAAATGTATTTGGTACATAGAATATAGCATCTTCTTCATAAGAAATAACTATAGATGTTGAATCGACACAACCATTAATGGAATAAGCATAAAGCGTAACTAGTATGTTGCCATTGACACCTGTATAATTTACCGTTGGATTCGTAGTTGTTGAGGTGGTACCATTTCCAAAGTCCCATAAATAATTGTCAGCCCCTAAAGAATTATTCGAAAAGGTAAAATTTTCTAACTCACCGGATAGCTCTAGCGAACTACTTGTAAAAGCAGCACTCGGCGTATTTTCTACACATATAAAATCGGTAGCCGTTGTACTCGAACTGCAGTTGCCGTTGGATGCAATTAATGTTATGTCGTAGCAACCTGCATTGGTAAAAATTTCGCTGAGACTAGATCCGGTACCAATGTTCAATCCATTGGCATTCCAAGTATAAGTTATTCCTGAAGCACCAGTAGTTTGTAATGTGGTTGAAAGGGGAGAACATCCGTTAACGGCTGCAGAACTAATAGTAGGTATGGACGGATTAAGATTGGTTAATATATAAGGAATATCACCAAAATTATTCCACGCCGTAGCTGTAGATTTGGTGAATCCGGGGATATTACTTAATGATACTGTGGGGATATCTTGCCATATTCCGTTTGTTGTGATATTCCATCTCGCCATGTCGTTCCATTGACCATCAGAGGTTGGGATAAAACATACGCCAATATCTGCAGTGCTCGCACCCGAAATTCTATCAATTTGATGATAAAAGTCTGGATTAGACTCACACAACAACGGTTCAGCGCTATTCCTATTGTAGGATTCCAAAGAGGCATCGAGATTAGCTAAACGAACACTATAAACATTGGCATTTGTATTGTTGGGACTCAACTCTACAGGTCTATACCTGAAGGTCCCTGATCCCGGAATATTAGCGCTTGTGTTTGCATTAGAACCCGTAGGAAATAAATACATCCCAGCATTCTGAGTGCTTCTCGCTAAGAAACCGCCATTTGCACTGGAAACAAATCCTGTTGTCCTAATTATGGCATTCAATGCAGGATTTGTAACATAACAACCATACAAGTCCGTATTTAAATGTAAGTGCTTTAAATCAAGTGTTCCTTTTGTGATTTTATCAACTTGCTGAGTTTTTATTCCTGTTCCGTC
>CAMDLY010000060.1 GCA_945902115.1 Lishizhenia tianjinensis
TGTTTTCGGAACCCACGAAAGTTCCTTGCCCGAAATGTGGCTCGACTGATACACGAATGGTTAGTCAGTTCGGAAGCACTGCGTGTAAAGCTCATTACCAGTGTAATACGTGCAAAGAACCTTACGATTACTTCAAGTGCTTGAAATAATTTCTATATATTTTGCTAAGAAAGTTGAAATCACGGCACTTAATTCTTAATAAACCTTTTATTGACAGTATACTTCGCTGACTTCAGTTGAATCGTATATATTCCATTGCTAAATAACGCTATTTTAACTTTTACCTCGTTAGAATCTTTCAGTTTTTCTTGATAAACCAATTTGCCATAGGTATCCGTAATTCTCAACTCTAGCACTTCATTTACTTTTGGAACTGAAATAGTGACTAGGTCCTTGGCGGGATTTGGATACACCTGGACAGTAAATGGCTCTGCTAATTCTGTTGTTACTGAACTTTCAGCGTCGACACAAGCATCGGACGTTTGTATCGTAACAGGTTCTACTTGTTTATTTAAGACCTTTATTACGGTATCTAGACAAATTTGAGTTGACAAGTCAGATAGATAAACCCTCAGGAAAGGTGTGAAATTCGTATACTTTGGTATTAAACTATCTACCAATGATAAACATGCAATTTCGTTTGTCACGCTGTCGAAGTAAAGCGTGGCAGGATATTGACTTGCATTAATCAAACTTGATACACCTGTGACTGTCGCTCCGCTTATTTTTAATTCATACCCTTTCACCTCATTCATCGGATTTTTAATTTTTATATCCAAATAACCGGTCGTATTGTCAGCGAAATTCGTGTATACATCAATATCGCCAATATAAACAGTTTGCTGAGTATTTATGACTGTGCTAGGAAAAATACACTCTGAATTATTACTTAATCCATTTTGAAGGCAATTCATAAGTAATCCCGCATCCCAAACATCTATCTTTCCGTCCGCCGATAAGTCATTGCAAGATGTGGTAGCTAAGTCGTTTTTCACCGAATGATCTAAATACATTTGCACATCGATGTTGTCGGAGGCTCCATTTACATCCAAGTCCCCTCGTATGGCGCTACCGTTACAATTCCCATTGCAATCTAACTCGGAATTACCATATAATACCCCAGCGCAATCATAATACGGCGCACAATTAGGTAGTAGCGTAAAACTTTTAACGCCATTGATTTCAGAAATACGCACACATACTTGAGCCCAGTTATTTTGATAATTAGATTCATAATGCCCTAAGGCATCTGGAGATTGATCCCAATTTACTTTTACAGCCAGTATATATTCTGCGGTATCGAGGTCAGTAATATCAATCCATTGGCATTCCAAGTCCCTTGAGTAAATATCCCCACATTGCTTAGTTATACCCATATTGCTGCAGCCATATTGTGGAGTGCCGCCGTCTGAACATTCTAAATCCATAACACAAAAACCATTTTTATGCCCAATTGGAATATATTGACCATTCATCGTATAAATTACATATTCAGCATATCCCTCGTAATGCGAGTGACCGTGGCAGTTTTCAAAAGAAAATTGATCCGGATTATCGGTAGGATTGCCAATGTAATAATCAAAATCACCAATATTTTTTATGTGCGTATCAAAGGCTAATACTGTTCTTGTTCCATAACCGTTCATACAGCCTTCTTGTACCATACAATTGGTAGCATATTCTTCTCTGATTTCCAATGAATTTTGAATGGCGCTTTGCAGTATGATTAAATCTGGCCCCGTACAATTAGGACTTGGATAGTAATAGCATTGTCCTTCTTCAGTTGCCTCTGGATTGTAATTACAGGCATTTGGGTCCATACATCCTGATACAGGCCCATCATAAGTGATGGAGAGGGGAATTCCGCCTAAACAAGAAGCCGACCCTAATCCAATGCGAATTAAATAGGTAGTTCCTGAAGAAAGAATCGCGTCGATATCAGCCGATGTGCCACATGTAAGATTGTTATCGTTGTAAAAAAGAGTCCCTGTATTATTGGTATTATAAACGGAGTTATTACACGCCCCATATACCCAAATTTTAGTGTCACAGGTGGAAAGGTCACATGTACTAATTGAATACATGCCAGATTGGGTTGGGGTAAACGAATAAAATGTATTGCTATTGGGGGCTAAAAAAGTCCCTGTATTAACGATAATTGGTGTGTTACAGGTCGTCCCAGGTTGACAGTTGAAAGAATGGGATACTACATTAGTAAATGCCCCTCCTGATGCTACTTGATTTCCATTCCAAAGAATAGAGTAAGCCCCCTGGCCATAATTACAACAGATTCCATCTCCATAACTATCATACATATCAAAGCGTATACATAAACTAGTATCTACACAAATAGTGGCATTATTTGTTGTGCCGTTTGCTATTTCAATATTATTGGCAAAGAGTTTCCAAGTGGATTCTTGGGGATAATTGTCCGGGGTAATATTTATACTTACCAACCCTTGACTTGGCAGGCATTGTGCCTTAGTCTCTCCAACTGCTAACAGAGAAAGAATTAAGGAAACGAATATTTTAATTGATTTTCTTTCCATAGTAGGGATACAAAAGTACTTTCAAAGTTACAAAAAAAAGTATGTGTTTTTCCTCCCATTATGCTTTTCGCTCCTTTTCCTCAAGAATTTAACATTTATGACCCAGTAAAAACAAAACCCCTTATTCCACATAATGGTTTAAGGGGTTTTAAGAGGTCTCAAGCAGATTCGAACTGCTGTAGACGGTTTTGCAGACCGGTGCCTAACCGCTCGGCCATGAGACCAATCTCAGCAAAGATAAAGAATTAAATCAATCTTCCAAGTAACAATTCGCCTGTAAAATGCTCTTAATAAAGACTTATTGCAACAAAATATCGTTCTCCAAGCTTGCTTAATTCAACAAAATAAGTGCCGGCAGGTGCATTTAAATCAAGTATTAGTAGACCTGGTTTCTGTTGCGAAACCGTATATCCCAGACTAGTTCCCATTGTATTCCAACATTTTATTACCTGAACGCCTTCCCCAATAATTGAAAATTCCCCGGCACTTGGGTTGGGAAACACTTGTATCAGCGATGCGTTTAACTCTCCAATACCAACCATACAGTCAGCAATTGTCACAACGGTAGAATCTATACCTACACAACCTTCACTTGAAGTTACAGAATATACTATAGAAAAACTTCCTGGTCCCAGAAGGTTTGGGTTAATATTTCCGCTTGCTGAAACACCGTTTCCTGAGAAAACTCCACCTGAAGGACTATAATTTGTGATTACAAATGACTCTAGTGTATCACACAAGGGTTCAATTTCCCCCAAAAAAGTTTCAGGACCTACCAGTGATATTGCTAATACAGAATCTGTAGCATTACAACCTGCGGTGTCTTGAACAGCATAATTTATCATCACAGTGTCGCCGAATTGGGCTGGATTCCAAGTATCTCCATTCACACCAACACCACTAAAAACCCCTCCCGCAGGACTTGCTTGAAGATTTACAGGTCCTGCTCCAGAGCACGCTAGAATTGGGCTTTGGATTTGAATCTGCGGGCCTTGAATAGTAATCAAAATACTATCACTAGATCCCAAACAAATTGAAGTTCCAGACACCGTATTAGTTACCCAATAAGTTCCATTTTGACTCGTGTTCGGATAAATTGTTCCTGATTGACTATCAATAGATAATCCGGCTGCTGTTGTAAAAAGGCCCGAGCTGGCATTTGCCCCGAGGATTATTGCTTCTTGAGGAGTAGCATTGCAAAAATGGGTCGTATCATAAGAAAAATCGGCATTTATCGAAGTTGTAATTGAAAACCCCTGACTGGATGAATTGGTACATCCTTGAATTGTTTGAAAGCTGATCGTATAAGTGCCCGCGGATGAATTCAAAATATCGATTTCTCCTGTGGTTGAATCTATGGTAAGTCCTATTGGAACCGCAGAAAACAAACCCGAATTTACAGATGACGGTAAAGCATTTGGCGAACCCGCACAGACCGTGTAATTAGGATAGCTAAATGACGCATCACTTAAGGGTAAAGGTGTTAAGGTAAGTGTATCACTGATCGCACTGCAACTGTTAGAATCTTCATAGTGTACTGTGTAATCCCCGACAAGACTTGTGAACCATGAATTGGTAGTAGCCACCAAAGAGTCATTCAAAAACCACTCATAACTTGATCCACCTATGGCAGATAACGAAACACTATCTCCAACGCAAAGACCTGTAGCAGAAGTGTTCACTTGTATATTAGCTGTCGGTAATTGCAAATTGGCGATATAAGAGGTGTTTGGTCCACAAGGATATCCGTTAAATAATGAAGGTGCGATAACGACAGCATAACTTCCTGGGTTTGCCAAAGGGAAACTAACACTTCCTGATTGACATGCATTGTAATTAGCAGAAGCCAAAATCACTGGGTTTGCACATGAGCTCACATCTACAATGTACAGATAAAAGGGGAATTCCGCTGTTGCTGACCATTGCAGGTTCCCTCCTGCATTGAGTTGAAAACTGTACCAATCTAAATCCCTATTTCCGTTGGTTGCCCAGGCACTGCCAAAAATAGTATCTCCACAGGCCAAGGATTGAAAAGCAGGAGGAGTAGCATTACACCCTCCATTTACATCTGCACCACAAGATTCCAACTCTACTATTGACCCCGCGGGCGCTAATAAATTACACTGAATAAATTGCTCCACACAAATAGCAAAATTCATGGTATTGGGTATGTCATCTAACCAATCATGCACCCTAATATAGTAGGTAGTACCTGGAGAAAGTCCATTCAGTACATTAGCCTCGGGTTCTCCTTCAAGTCCTGCGTCCACACAAGCCAATGATGTCAAATTAGCACATGTTCCTGAATAAACCTCATATACGGCATCGAAAAAAGGTGTGCCATTTACAGTTATCGCTGCTCCGGTGGTATTTGCCGTAAATGAGTACCAAACATCGTTATTAGCTGTTCCTGAACAAGCGACTAAGGATTCTGTGGCATAAGCAACCGAGCCTGAAATTGGTGAGCAGCCAAGGCCCTGTGTCAACGAAATTGCCCCTGCACAGTCATCGTTAGCAGGCGGTGAAATAATGGACGTGTAGGTATAAGAATCAATCCCAATATAATTGGAGTTGGCTCCCCCAGGGCCACCATTTGTTACAAAATAACGAAAGGCTACGCGACCGTTTGTTGGGCCCGATAATCCAGAAATAGTCACTGTGTACTGGGTCCAAGTTTGTGGATAACCTGTCGTGCTCAAGGTAGGATTAATTGTTAAGAGTAGATTTGTAAACGTACCAACACTAATTGCCGTTGTTCCGCAATCCAATCCATTGCCAGCATTACTGAAGCGTAGTTCTAAACGGTCCGGGTATATAGGCGTTCCGGCCACGGTTCTTGTGTAAAATGTTATTACATCACCGTTGGTGTATGTTCTTGTTGGTGTAAAGAGCCAATTACTCAATGTTGTTGCTGAAGTACTTGAGGAACTTTGATAATTGACCGAAAGATAAGAAGGATCTGATCCTGCCTGTGCAGGAAACACCGTGCTATTAGCAACGCCCCAGTCTTGCGAAGGGGAAGCGGAATTGTTTTGAACATACCAATCCGTCAAAGACGCGATATTTTCGAACCCCTCGCTGTAAGATTGTGCAAGATATAACTTGGGAAAAATAAATCCCAAAAATAGTAGAATACTAATACTTTTTAGGGGCGAATTCATAGTTTTCTTTGCGTGGAACATACTTTGTTTTCTTCTTTAATACTGGTCTAGCCGATGGTGTTGAACTAGAACTACTCAGCTTTTTCGCCGGTGTCGCAGCAGATTGAGAACTTTTTATTTCACCCGACGAACTTAAGGTATTTGCTTGTGCGTTTAAAGTGAAGGTGAATCCGTGGATTACTATAAAAAAAATAAAGTGTCTCATGTCAATACTTAATTAATTGCTCTGTATACATATGGTTTCCTGATTGAACCTTAACGAAATAATTTCCCGAGACCAATGCGCTCAAGGAGAGTTCTGCAATACCGTATTCTACCTCAACTGAAGTTATTATACGTCCTGATATATCCAAAATAGCAACTGTATATTTCCCTTCTAAACTTGGTATAACCTGTATAGCCTGTTGTGCAGGATTTGGATAAATAAGTGCTGTCAAAGGATTTAATTCTGTAATCCCTGAAGCAGTGCAAACTTCATCCACGGGGCTACCATCACAATAATCTGTAGGATAAAGAAATACAGCTTGAGCGGGTTCGTTTTCAGCCTGTAACATAGCATCTGGACAGCCGAGCTGGTTTATTAAAAAGTCTCTGAAAAAATTAACTGTCGTATCCATATAGGCTGCATTCGCAGCATATGGAACATGTGGAGCGCCAAGGAAGGTATAAAATTGATTCTCAACTCCAGCCGCACAAGCTCTCTCGTGAATCATTCTACTTCCATCCAAGTACATCAAGGGTGTTCCTGGATTCACAATTCCTCGATTGTATTTGACTGTTCCATCATTTGTTCCGTGCACCGAAGCAACGGGAATATCACCAGGCTCCATCCAGCTATATCTGGCCAAGGCCCCACAACCATTTAAGACGCCTTGAACAGCAGAAGAATATCCTGGGTTGCCGCTATTTCCTTCAAGCCCTCCAAGTTGCGTAATTGTTGCCGAATTTAAATAATCTGAAATCTCGCATTCATCATCTAAATATGCCAAATGCAATGCTGTAATTGCTCCAGCTGAACTACCACCAACATAAATTTTTGTTGTATCAATTTTATAGGTATCCGTCGTTTGTTTATCCTTGTAAAAAAATCTAACTGCTGCGCGTAAATCTTGAACTGCACGCACCACAGCTTTCACAGCATTGGCTGAATCAAAGGGGAAAAACCCTATTCGGTAATCAACTGAAGCACACACATAACCCTTCTTTGTGAAGCGTTGAGAAAGGGCTACCATATCTCCATCTGTCTTGGAACCTCCAATGAAACTTCCACCGTGAACCCAAAGAATGAGCGGCCTGGAAGTCTCCGTATCTCCTGTCGGCTCATAAACATCGAGTTTTAACACGGTGTTTCCACCACTCCAAGAAGCATTCGCTCCAAAGGTTATATTACTCGTAGTCGTGACATTTTGAAAAACATCGCTTGCGTATCTCCCGTTGGCACATGGATTTTGTGACCAAGAAGTCAAAGTTAAAAGAAGGCTAAAGAATGTAAAGTTTTTTTTCATAATAAAGGTTTAATTTGGAAATAAAATAGCACGGTATTGTCCAGCGTTGAGCTTTGGAATAGTCGCATTAAATTTTTGATTAATTACATGTATAAATTCATTCGTAAACAAGGCATTGCCTCTTGGGTTGAAATGTATTCCATCTAGGGAATATGCTCCACCCGAAACAAATTTTGCGCTTATAGCAATTCCGTTGTAAGTAAATCCGTCAGAAAGCTTTTGTACAAAAGAACCTGTTTCTACTATGGCTAAATTAAATTGACTTGCCAGGTTTCTAATCACCTCATTGTATTGATTGATCTTTCCTCTTAATTCATTAATTTCCCCTTGGTCCAATACAAACTCATCTCGAATTGGAAATAAAACCCCCATTTGATTGCATTTCACAGAATCCAACGGAAGACTTAATAAAAAAAGTTCATCAGATAGAATTTGTCTTACAGCAAACATATTGGCAGTTGAATCTACAATCATAAAAGGATTAGACCCCACATTAAAATAGTAACCTAATGGATTGTATATTGAATTCAACGTCGTGTTATTGGCCTCATCCAATGTCAAACCATTCCATGGAATAGTAGTGAAATAGGGCATTTTGGTAAGGTCAGGAATTGTCGCCACCACCCCTTTTGCTCCATTGGCAGTCATCCCTTCCAAAACCTGTTGATAAGCATTCTGAAAAGCAGTTTGGCTTGGTAAATTCTGAATAGTTCCGCCCGACTTGGCGTAGTCTAGGACATCCTCTACGCCCAAATAAACAGAAAAGAAACTAGCATTTGTAGAGAGCACATCTTCCAAAACACTTGCTGAAGACGAAGATGCCATTCGGGAAAAATAGGGGTTTTGTGCACTATAATTTTGTTGAGCAACATCCAAAAGTTTTAACCCTGGAACACCGTAGTTTCCAAATCGCTGACTCGAAGAAAAAATAGACGATGAGAATATTGAGCCATCACCTATCGGTGATGTCCTCAAGGGAGAGAGTGAAGTAACTCCTTTGCAATCGGTTTTGTAATTTAGATACAATTTGGCTAAGCCTGTCAAACCTATCCCGACAGATCCTTCGTTTACCCATGGCTGGTGGAAATTTGGCAAACCTGCTTTTGTTAATTGCAATGCGATTAAGTTGGCCAGTGAATTTTCTTGCCCCTCAAAATACAAAGCATCATCCATGTAACCTGATGCCTGAGCACCGCCGAGTATTACAAAGCTAGAAACATCTAATTCTCCTTTGGAAATAGTTTGCTCTTTAATTTTTGGCTTACATGACCAAAAGATTGCTGCCGTACTGATAAAAAGAACTAACTTATTCATCATTCATTAAAATTTATAAACGAAAGCAAAACCAGGGGCTATAGCTTTCGTTTCGAAAGTCCCAGACAAATTTGTCTCTCCATTTGTTGCTGTTCGCTGAAGTTGCGTGTAATAAATAGATGCATCAAAGCAGAATTGATCGTTTAAGTGGACTGACATCCCTCCAGTAACATATGCCCTATTGGCATCTGGTGTTTCAGGCGTAACACTGCTGGTCGGAACCGGTGTAAATCCAAATCCACCACCTGCTCTTACTGTCAGAAATTTATTGAATTCATATGCCAAGCCACCGCGAAATGCAAAGATATTGTGGTAATTTCTAGGAGACTTCGTGTCTGCTAAAGAAGATGTATTTGTTTCATAGTCAAAAGCCAAAGTATCATATACTTTCCATCCGACGTAATTTATATCTAAAACACAAGAAACCTTTTTTGATGGTTTATAAGCTAACCCCAAAGTGGTAACACTCGGCAAGGGTAACGATCCTGTGAATTGCTGATCTGGAAAGTTAGCATCTAAGGAAGAAGGTACGGTAAATTCAGCCTCACCTTCGTTGAGGCGCATATTTATTTGAGAGCGATACGCAACGGCAACAGTAACTTTCTTAGTTAAATCATAGTGCACGCCGAAATTAAAGCCGACCGCTCGTGCTTTTCCCGTTAACTTAGCATGTGCAAACACCCCGGAACTATCTTGAACGGGGATGTCTTTCTCTAGTTCTACTGTGCCTAAGGCAAGAATCAATCCACCACCAATACCTATGACATCGGCAATTCTGTAGGAAATCGTAGGTTGAATGAAAATAGCTTGTAGCTTAAGCCTTGTAAGTGCAAATCGACCAATCCAATTGTCCTCCCAAACAACCGTGCTTCCAAAAGGTGTATACGCTGCTATTCCAAACTTCAATTTAGCATAATCTTTCAACTGGAATAATCCATAAGCAGAAAAAGGCGTTCCAATAGGATTATTCGTTCGGTAGCTTTCCATTGTTGATGAGTCCGTGTACAAAACGTTAGCAAAAATTGGAGTTACTGCAAGATTTATAGAATTCTCATTAGAAAATGCAACAGAACCTGGATTGAAAAAAATACTTGCGCCATCTTGATACAATGCTGTACCTGCACAACCCATTCCCTGTTGTTTCTGACCCTGAAAATTCACTTGAAAACCCTGACAGAAAAATATACTAGTCGAAAGCAACACAGTTAAAAAGACCAGTATTTTCCTCATCAGCATAGTTTTATTCAAATATAACTAATATTAAATTAACTTTAGCACATCTATTGTTAACTGATATTATGCGAATTTTATTAGGTTATTTTTTGATTTGTTGCCACTCGATTTCTTATTCCCAATCTATAGAAAAAGCGTTTGTAATTTACAATACCAAAGGAGGGAAAACAACGGTAAAAAGAATGCTTGAGCAATCTCAACAAGCAAATTGTATCCTCTTCGGGGAATTTCATGATAATCCCATAATTCATTGGTTACAACTCGAAATGGCAGACTATTTATCCACTTCGAATTCAACAATTTTTGGATTTGAAATGATTGAATCAGACCAACAAGTGCTTTTGGATCTGTATATTACAGGAAAAATAGATGCCAAACAATTCAAAGATAGCTGCCGATTGTGGCCAAACTATGAAACAGACTATAGACCATTACTAGATTTAGCTAAAGAAAAAGGGATTCCTTGTATCGCCAGCAATGTGAAACGCAAATATGCTTCCTTGTTGTTTAAAAAAGGCCGAACAGCACTTGATACACTTTCTGAAATTGATAAGATGAAATTCGCAAGTTTAGATTTTCCAGTAGACTCTACACTATCACAATATAGGGAGGTTCGGAAGATGGGAGGGCATGGTATGGGGCTTAATATGATGGATGCTCAAGCATTTAAAGACGCAACTATGGCTCTACATATTCACCGGTATCTTGATTTGAACTTTAACGTTCTACATTTCAATGGGGCTTTTCACTCAGATTATTACCAAGGAATCTTGTGGTACCTCAAAAGATACGATCAACTTTCAAAAAAGAAGTACTTAACTATTTCAACGGTAAGTCAAAATCAAATCAATAAGTTGGAGAAAGAACATGTTGGAAAAGCGGATTTTATCATTTGCGTGCCTGAAAACATGACTAAAACGCATTAAAAAAGGCTGTCAATGTATTGCCAGCCTTTCTTTATACTTTTAAAACTAGTTGCGAAGCGGTTTTAGCACTGCTTGATTGTATCTGACATTGTATGTTACAGTCCTATCACAACCAAATCCGTTCGTAACGGTAACGCTGTACTCTCCTGCAGGAACACCAATTAAATCCTCTTCCGTCGAACCATTAGACCATAAATAACTGAATAACGGAACTCCATACACCTCAATATTGATAGAACCCGTAGCTGACATCTCAGATTGAGCATTCGTGACTTGCGCTGTAAGATTTGTGGGATTTGCATTTATTATAAAAGATGCGGTATCTGATTTGCAACCGTCATTCACAATAACTGTATATTCCCCATTAGCTAAGTCTTGCAAAATTGCTTCGGTTGAACCATTAGACCATTGATATGTATATGTTTTGGTTGGATTCGATGAGGCATTAAGTAACTCTATTCTTCCAGCATTCGGAGTACATTCTGGATTTTCAACTTCAGCTAAAATCTCAAAATTTCCATAATTCTTAGCCATTTGTACAGCTGCCGCCGCATCCAATCTCCCAGCACCTAATTGTCCTGCATATTGAGGGTTTAAAGCATCTATATTAAAGGCTGTTTCACGAAGAATAATTGCTATTTCATCATTTTTCAAACATGGATTTACCGCTAACATTAAACCAACCGTCCCCGTTACAAAAGGAGCGGCAAAAGAACTTCCATTGGAGGTGAAATAAGACCCGGGGCCGCCTGTAAGAGGCACATCATATCCAGGTGCACAAATATCCACTGAGTCATTATGTTGATGAGTAGAATTAATATCTCCAGGTACTTTTTGATGATTATTATTAGGACCAATACTTGTTACAGAAAAGACATGATTGTATGCCGCTGGAAAGACTTTATATCCCGCATTTCCACACGTGGTGCCATTACCTGCGGCCGATACGATAAATGTTCCATTTTCCCAAACTTCATTTACTGCATCTTGTACATACGGATTAAAAGTACAACCAGAAGCCCAACTTATATTTATAACCTTAGCTCCTGCATATGAAGCAGCTAAAACGTCGTTGAAATTCATTCTATACAGCTTCAAACTTGAATTGTAACCGATTGATGATTTACCTATAGAATTGTTTGTATTACCCGCTGCTGTGGTTGATACTGCGGTACCGTGAGTCGTGGGTGCTGTATTTGTTGGATCGTAATAAAGCACTTTGCCAACAAGCTCTTCGTGATTTACACTAAAATTTTGATCCGAAATAGCTAAGACCACTTCAGAGCTTCCGGTTGTTATATCCCATGCTCCTGGGGCATTTATTAGATTTAATGCATAATCATTCGTGAAAGCATGCGAATAGTCGTTTGGTACATGCAACAACTCATAAGTAGGCGCTAAATATACCTCCTTAGATATTTTTGTTTTATTTACGATGTCCGCATAAAGGTTTTGCGCAATGCAATCGCAAGTGAGTTGGACCACTTTTTGTAATTCTGGATTTTTTGAGTTCGAAAAAGGGTATTCAACCTTTTTTACTTTATGTTTTACCAATAAAGTTTGTAAAGATTTATCTTTTGATTTTAATTTTGAACCGACTTTAGTGGGAACAAGATCTTTGTTTTCAATTTTTAACCAAACCGCTCTTGGTTTAATTTTTTGAGAGAATGCATTTAAAGAAATTACTAAAATACATGCTAGAGAAATAATTTTTGTTTTCATGACTTTGTGTTTATTGAACAAATGTAATTACTAGAAACTGTATTGTTTTCCTTTTAAAATTATATCATATCATAATTAGTAGTTATGACCTACGATGGTTTACGTATTTCCTTTTTTACAATAGTAGAAAATACTTAGTTATGACCATTTTATTCTTTTATTTCCTTTAAAATCGCTAAAGTGTTGAACGAATATAACAAATTTCATTAAAATTTAACTATTTAATCCACTTCCTACGTACTACCACTTATGGTCCATAGTCAAAACACCTAATTCATGGTGTGTGCGAGTGTGTATTTTGTTAGGGTAACCTATAATATATGGTGCATACCCTTTTGAGATGTGACAATTTTGTTTCAGATAACAAAACGAAACAAAATGAAAACTTCCTTACGCAACATCATCACGAGCCTCTTCATCGGAACAACAGCATTTACTGCAGTTGCAGAGAACATCACTACAGGATCAGTAGTAAACGCGAACAGCCAAGAAGTTATAAGCTATACAGTACACCACGTAACATGTGCAAATACTTCAAACGGAAGTATCGACATCGAAGCGGCAAATGGTGCTACATTTTTCTACTCTTGGGACAACGGAATGAACGTTGAGGACATCAGCGGCTTGTCTGCGGGAGTATACCGGGTGAAAGTGGAGACAAACTTGGGAGAGGTGATATATGCTTCTTTCACCGTTGAGGCACCAGCAGTATTAGAAGGAATGATTACACAAGATAACTTATTCACTGCAGCAAACTTAGATGTATTCGTTCAAGGAGGATCAGCACCATACACATACGAATGGAACAATGGAGAGTCTACGGAGGATTTAGTAGGAATCACCACGGAAGGGGTGTATGAGGTAAACGTAACGGATGCATACGGATGTCAATTGAACATCGGAAGCTACGTAGCCTTAGAGACAGCGAGTATCGTAGAGGAAACAGCAAGTTTTGAGTTGTATCCAAATCCATCAAACGGAAATGGGACAATTACATGGAACAATGCGACAGTAGAACAAATAAACATCGTTAATGCAGCTGGACAAGTAGTGAGCAGCATCCAAGTAGAAAACACAACAAGCGCAACATTTGATGGTTTAACAGCAGGTGTTTACGTAGCACAAGTGGTGACAGCAGACCACACACAGACAATCAAATTCATTGTACAATAAAAATCTTCATAGTTGGTTT
>CAMDLY010000061.1 GCA_945902115.1 Lishizhenia tianjinensis
CAAGAACACTAAATGTTCCACTCACTTGGTAAGTTGTACCGTTAACACTGTATTGAATGTTCGCGCCAGTTGGAGCAGTAACTACGATTGTTCCAGTTGGAACTGCACATGTTGGTTGAGTCGTCACACTTGCAGTTGGAGCAGATGGAGCAATTAGAGCTGTTAATGTAAATGGTCCCGTTAATATATTTGTTGAATTACAACCGAAGGCGGTTGTACTAATGTTAGTATATGTTCCTCCTCCAAGATTATTTAAAACAATTTGGCCACTTGCATTTGAGGTATAATTTCCACTAGTTGATATCCCATTTAGTGAATAATTTACTGTATATGTTAAATTGTTACCTAGGCCAGAAATTGTTATAGTTCCATTTGTTGCACCACACCCTGGGTTGGCTTGAGAAACAAATGATAAAGTAGGAACTAAAGCAACTGTTACTGGAATGTTCTCCGTTAAAAACTGATTACAAGAGCCATTGAAAGGAGATTTTATCGCGAGTACTGTCAGGGTTGTATTAGATGAAATGGGAGCGGAAGTTAGGGTTAAGTTACCTCCATTTCCAAGCAATGAAGAACCTGAATTTGCAGAAAGGCCGCTATTGTAAAGTTGGTATATAACTCCGGTTTGAGAATTTTGAATCATTACATTCGTAACAGCAGTTCCCGAACAAATTGTTGAATTGTCAGGAGAGACAACTAAAGATGAAGATGGCGGAGTACAAATCACTGGTGTGGGATCTTGAAGTGTGCTACTGCATGTCACTGCATTGGAGACAGAAGCTGTCACTACTCCCCCTGCATAAAGCGTATTTTGCGTTAGAGTTACGGACCAAGCGCCTCCCGATACAGTTGCTGTTGCAGCTGCTGTTTCTGCAAAATCTTTGTAAAGGGGCCACCCATCAATAAATAATGTTACTAAATCTCCATTTGTTCCTGTTCCAGAAATAACCAAATTGCTTTCAGTTAGCGGGCTTTGGGTTATAGTTACAAGGTTTGAAGTTTGTGATCCTACGGTAACTGCTGCTGATGTGGCACTGACAGATTCACATCCTATTGAGTTTGTTGCTTGCGCCGTTATAACAGCACCAGCTTGAATATTAAGTCCTGTAAGCTGCCACGTTCCACCAGCGGAAGTGGTTGTTCCTACTGACACTCCATTTGAGAAAACTTGAATTTGAGTTCCATTTTGTTCATTAACTGTTCCAGAAACTGAGGTCGTAGTTCCACATAGCGGAGCGCTAACAGTGGGAGTTGAGGTAATTCCCGCTGAAACAATTTTTATCACGCTTTGAGAAGGACATCTTTGAGTAGTAATATTTCTCGCAGCAACAACATAAACTTCGTCACATGCGTTGAAAGTACCTGAAGGAAAAGTAATGCTCCAATCTCCCAAATTAGTCGCAGTGATTGCTGTTGCGATTTGGATATCATTCACATAAAAAAATATACTTACCCCGTTATTCTCAGCGACGTTATTTGTAAGAGTCCCTGAAACAATTACAGTCCCTGTTGATATAGAGGTAACAATTTGGGGAATGTTGGTCGAACCTGTAAGCCCAACACAAAACCAAGTTGGAGAAGAAACGCATTGCCCCGGCACTTGCGCTGTAACGTAATAATTTCCATCAGTAATACAAGGTCCGCCTCCAGCAGTACAACTGGTGGTGGGTCCTGTGCCAACACATCTCCATAAAAAATTTGAGGTGACCGGAGTTAAACCACTCGGAAATGATGAGGCCGTGATTTGACCACCAGCGAATACGGTTCCACTGGTAGGGTTTTGTAAGATTCCAGAGGAGTTATATAGATTTATTACAGCACCTATGTCGGCGGTTCCTGTAAAAGCTTTACTGGCATTACATTGTAAAATGTCTGTTACCGGGTTAGTGCACGTCGCTCCCGCAACTTGAGCATTATTACAGTTAGTACCTGATTCTACCTCATTTGTTGCCTGCGCTGTCGCAGAAACTTGGGCGCCAGCAGCTAAAGGAGCGAGACCTGAGACTGTCCAACTACCTCCAGTGACCGTTCCAGAACCAGCCAGAACGCCATTGACATATATACGAATGACGGCACCATTGGCTTCGGTTGATGTACCACTAATTGAAGTAGCTCCTGCTGCGATAGGCGTACCTGAAATTACAGGACATGCAGAATATATACATGGAGAAATACTATTAGGTGGACATGGTGGTTGTAAATTTACTATTTGCGTAAAACAAGCCTCTAAACTACCGCAAGCATTGTCATCCACTCCACCTATGTCTGATGCAGATGAAGGATTACAGATGGTTGATTTATCTGCTGCCATATTATCCACAATCGCATAACGCATCGGTGTGGATGGGTTAACTCCAAACTGTGCCGTAATATCTGCCCAACTCACATATGTTTCTAAAAAGAAATTTAATTGACTACATACAGCTGAAGCTGCAATAGATTTCTGTATTCGCTCCGGTCCGTATGAATAAATAAGATTTGAACCACATGGTAATCGATGATCATAAATTCTAACTCCAAATTTTGTTGCAAGAACAATCTCTAATTCAAAACCAGGATTTACACCAGGGATATAACAATCATCTCCCGGGCCAATAAGGTTGTCAATATCCACCATTATCGAATATGACTTAGCATTAGGCGCAATACTCGCCATTCTGAATCGGAACAACCAATTACCTCCAGTTGTTAAATGAAATACAGGATCGATACCCCCGACAGAAGATTCAACGAAATCCGTAAAACCACAATTCGGACCATTCTGAACATCAGAATTTGGTTCGGATCCAGCAGGAATAAGTGTTTGCCAAGGTAATTCATTATTCGCTACAAGCTGATCATTTCCTAAAAAACCTGCTGTTGTTGCAGAAACGTAACCATTTGAATTCGGATCTAAAACAAGGGCTGAAGCTCCAGTAGCTGGTTCCACAATCATACCGGTGGTCTGAGAATAGGAGGATGTGATGCAATAGAAAATAAAAAAAGGTAGTATTGCGGAAAGTACTATTTTGTGCATGTTTGGTAAAATTTTGGATTGCTAAGATAAAACTAAATGATGTTATTTCATAAAATGAAGAATGAAGGTTTTATTAAAACTATTTTAAACTAATCCTTCATTAGTGATAGCAGCGTGTCTTTCTCTGCTAAAACATCTAATAAATGAGCATTTTCAAGCTCAGCAGAACAAGAAATCTCGTTTGACAACACCTCGTCTTGGATGTAGCGCTTAAATTCAATTACAGCATGTTCTATTTCTTCCGTAGACTTGATTTTAAGGCGGATTCTATCTGTTACATCCAAGCCTATATCCTTGCGTAAATTTTGTATACGATTTACCAATTCTCTGGCTATACCCTCTTGTTTTAAGGCGTCAGAAATACTTATATCAAGGGCAACCGTCAACGTTCCTTCACTTGCAACCAACCATCCAGGAATATCCTGCGCGCTGATATCGAAATCTTCTGTAAGTAATGTGATTTCCTCTCCAGCAATATCGCCCCGCCAGCCATTATTGAGTTCAATTTGCGCAATGTCTTCCGCATTAAATGTCTCAACCAAAGAAGCAATCGCTTTCATCTGCTTCCCGAATTTCGGGCCAATAGTCTTGAAATTTGGTTTTATTTTCTTCACCAAAACAGAGCTGTCTCTGAGTAATTCCAATTCTTTTACATTGACTTCTGATAAGATAAGGTCTTTTACGTGCAGCAAATTAGTGGCTACGGTTTCGTTCAATACAGGAATCATTATTTTCTGCAGTGGTTGTCGTACTCTAATGTTTTGCTTTTTCCGCAATCCCAAGAGTAATGAGCAACAATTCTGCGCCATACTCATTTGATCTTCCAATGTTTTATTAATTAGGTCGTTTTCAGCCTCAGGGAAATTAGCCAAGTGCACCGAAGCAAAGGATTGGCGATGCGTCGTTTCGTTCAAATCGCAAAATAACTGATCCATGTAAAATGGTGCAATTGGAGATGCCAATACTGAAATAGTCTCAAGACAGGTATACAATGTTTGATACGCCGCTTCTTTATCTTTTGGGTCGTCGTTTTTCCAAAACCTTCTTCGACACAACCTTACATACCAGTTTGACAGTTGTTCCGTTACGAACTCTTGAATAAGTCTCCCTGCTTTAGTGGGTTCATACTGCGTATATGCCTCGTTGGTTTCCTCTATTAGCGAGTGTAACTTCGAAATAATCCAACGGTCTATTTCCGGACGCTCATTCACGGAGATCTCATCGGAAGAAAAGTCAAATTCATCAATATTGGCATACAGCGAAAAGAATGAATAGGTATTATACAATGTGCCAAAAAACTTACGTTGAACCTCTTGAATCCCTTCTTCATCAAATTTCAAATTATCCCATGGCTGCGCATTGGTAATCATATACCAACGAGTGGCATCTGGTCCGTATTTTTTTAAGGTATCAAAAGGGTCAGCTGCATTTCCAAGTCTCTTAGACATTTTTTGACCATTTTTATCTAGAACAAGCCCATTTGAAACTACATTTTTATAGGCAACTTTATCAAAGACCATCGTGGAAATAGCGTGCAGTGTGTAAAACCATCCTCTGGTTTGATCCACACCCTCGGCAATAAAGTCTGCAGGGTGAGCTAGCTCTTTATCCAAGGCTTCTTTATTTTCAAAAGGGTAATGCCACTGCGCGTAGGGCATAGCTCCAGAATCGAACCATACATCGATCAAGTCAGCCTCTCTGCGCATCGGTTTTCCAGAGGGGGAAACCAGCGTGATATGATCCACCACATGTTTGTGAAGGTCTATTTGCTTGTAATTTTCCTCCGACATGTCTCCTTCTTGAAAAGATGCCAAGGGATTCGCCTGCATAAATCCTGCCTGAACGGCACGATGACATTCCTCCTTCAGTTGTGCAACAGAAGCGATACATATTCGCTCATCTCCTTCTTCCGTTGACCAAATAGGAATCGGTATCCCCCAATAACGTGATCGAGATAAATTCCAATCGTTTGCATTCTCTAACCATTTTCCAAATCTCCCTGAGCCTGTGGCTTCCGGCTTCCAATTTATGGTGTTGTTCAGCTCTACCATTCGCTCTTTGCACTCGGTAACTTTAATAAACCATGAATCTAATGGGTAGTAAAGAACCGGTTTGTCAGTTCGCCAGCAGTGAGGATAGTTGTGTTCGTATTTCTCTATTTTAAATGCCTTCCCTTCCAATTTTAACTTCAATGCCAGACGTTCATCAATTGATAAATAGCTTTTCAAATCGGGGATTAATGCCTTTAATTTCTCTCTTTGGATTTGTAATTCCTGCGATTTTTCTTCTTCGGTGAGGTATTCGGCTTTCACGTATTCTCCCGCCAATCCAAGTAATTGGTCTTGTACTTCTATCCTAAAACGCCCTTGTAAATCTACGAGTGGAACTAAATTTCCATTTTCGTCAGGCACAAGCAGAGCAGGCACTCCCGCATCCTTCGCTACCTTGGCATCGTCTGCTCCAAATGTGGGTGCGGTATGGACTATTCCTGTGCCATCCTCCGTAGTTACAAAATCACCCGGGATGACAATGAACGCCTTTTCAGGGTGCTCTGCAGGCTGCGCATACGGCAGTAATTGTTCGTATGCAATACCTACAAGGTCTCTCCCAAAACAGGTGCTGACGACATAGAAAGGAATTATTTTGTCTCCAGATGAATAATTAGACAATTCACTTGCCGATTCAACAGCCTGAAACCCTTTTCCAAATTGATTTCCTATCAACTTTTTGGCTAAAATAACCTGAATAGCTTCGGACGTGTATTGGTTAAACGTCGAAACCAATGCATATTCAATGGAGGGGCCTACTGTCAATGCCGTATTGGAAGGTAAGGTCCAAGGCGTTGTGGTCCAAGCAAGGAAGTAGGTATTGGTCATCCCCCATCCCCCTTCTAAGGGGGAATTTTTCTCTCTTGAGGGAGGATTAAGGAGGGTGATGTTTTCGTTTTTTAATATCTTAAACATGGCAACAACAGTGGTGGCCTTAACGTCCTTGTAGCAACCCGGTTGATTTAATTCATGAGAAGACAAGCCCGTTCCTGCTTTTGGAGAGTATGGTTGTATCGTGTACCCTTTGTAAATCAAGTTTTTATCGTATAACTGGCCCAACAACCACCATACAGACTCCATATATTTCGGCTCATAGGTGACATATGGATGATCCATATCTACCCAATAACCCATCTTTTCTGTTAAGTCGTTCCAAATATCCGTGTATTTCATGACGGCTTTTTTACACGCCTCATTGTATTCATCGATGGATATCTTCTTTCCAATGTCTTCTTTGGTAATTCCCAATTCTTTTTCTACACCCAATTCCACAGGAAGGCCATGGGTATCCCAACCTGCTTTCCGCTTCACTTGTTTGCCTTTCAATGTCTGATATCTGCAAAAAATATCTTTGATTGCTCGCGCCATGACGTGGTGTATCCCAGGTAACCCGTTAGCAGAGGGCGGCCCTTCGAAAAAAACAAAATTCGGATTCCCTTCCCTTGATTGAATGGACTTTTCAAATATGTTTTCTCTCTTCCACTTTACCAGCAGTTCATCGGCTATTAAGGGTAAGTTTAGCCCCTTGTGCTCACGGTATTTTTGTTGCATCTAGGAATTTTTGAAGTGCAAAGGTAAAGAAATTGTTGCCTCGTTCAGTTGTATCGCAGCTACGGCAGAAAAGATTTCCAACTTGTCGAAGAAATTGTTGAACTTTGTTAGGTGAAACTAAAAGTAGCAGTTATAGGTGGTGGAGCGGCGGGATTCTTTGCAGCAATTACGGCAAAGGAACATCTACCAAGTGCAGAAGTCACTATTTTAGAAAAATCCACGAAGTTGCTCTCAAAGGTAAAAGTGTCGGGAGGTGGTCGCTGTAATGTAACACACGATTGCAAAGACCCTTATGAATTAGCGACTTTTTACCCAAGAGGAGGGAATTACCTAAAAAAAGCGTTTCAACAATTTCATGTGGTCGATACGCTGGAATGGTTTTTAAAAAGGGGGATAAAAACCAAGACATATCCCGACGGATGTGTTTTCCCGGTGTCAAATGATTCTCAAACCATCATCGATTGCTTTTTAGAGGAGGCTAATCGTCTCGGGATTCAAGTAAAAACGAGCAGTGGAGTTGCCAGAATTGATAGAAAAAATAATTCTTTTAGTTTGCTGGTTAACGAGAAAGAATGCGTTTACGACCGAGTGATTGTAACAACGGGAGGACACCCAAAAAGAAGCGGGCTAGATTGGCTAGATTCCTGCGAGTTAAGCATCGTTGATCCTGTACCTTCCTTGTTTACCTTTAATATGCCAAACCATCCCGTACGCAAGTTGATGGGGACCGTTATCAACCCTGCACATGTGAAAATTGAAGGAACGAAATTACAAGCTTCCGGACCCTTACTTATTACCCATTGGGGCATGAGCGGGCCTGCCATCTTATTACTCTCCGCATGGGGAGCACGCGTACTACAAGAGAAAGGCTATGAATTTGCTATACTGGTAAACTGGTTACATGACCAAAAAGAAGAGGAATTAAAAAGATCCCTACAAAAAATACGACGCTCTAATGAAAACAAGATGCTGGTTAACTTTTCTGGCCTCCCCATAACGCAACGTTTATGGGAATATTTATTAGAAAAAGCAGGTATTCCGACGGTAATGCGGTGGAAAGAGTTAGCTGGAAAAAGCGAGAATAAACTGATAAACATTTTGCTACAAGACCGTTATGAGGTTTCAGGAAAGACCACCTTCAAGGAGGAATTTGTTACCGCTGGAGGTGTAAGCATGCAAGAAATAGATGTACATCGCATGGAGACGAAAAAAATTCCGGGATTATTCTTCGCGGGGGAAATATTGGATATTGACGGCATCACAGGTGGATTCAATTTCCAAGCCGCTTGGACCACAGGTTACATCGCGGGAAAGTCGGCTGTTACTTCGCGTTAAAACTCTGCATTTTGAGGAGTCCGTGGGAAAGGGATCACGTCACGAATGTTCGTCATGCCTGTCACAAACATCACCAGGCGTTCAAAGCCAAGCCCAAAGCCAGCATGGGGAACCGTTCCAAACTTACGCGTGTCCATATACCACCACAATTCTTCTGAGTGAATGCCGAACTCTTCGCATTTCTTTTTCAACACATCAAAACGCTCCTCCCGTTGGGATCCACCGACAATTTCTCCAATTCCTGGAAAAAGTACATCCATGGCAGCCACTGTATTTTGATCGTCGTTCAGACGCATGTAGAAAGCTTTTATTTTAGCCGGATAATCGGTTAATATCACCGGGCATTTAAATTCTTTCTCAACCAAATAGCGTTCGTGTTCGCTTTGAAGATCTATCCCCCACTCTACATCGTATTGAAACTTCTTTTTCTTGTAGTGATTTGAATTTTTCAATACGTCGATTGCCTCGGTGTAAGTCAAGCGCTTGAAAGGGTTTTCTCTCACAAACTTTAAGCGATCCAATAAAGTCAAGTCACTTCTCTCGTGTTGAGGTTTTTGCGACTGTTCTTGTTGGTCGCGGTCATTTAGGAAATTTAAATCCTCTGCACAGTGCTCCATAGCATAGCCACAAACAAATTTTAAAAAGTCTTCTGTCAGATCCATATTGTCTTTCAAGTCGTTGAAAGCAACTTCTGGTTCTATCATCCAAAATTCTGCGAGATGGCGTGATGTGTTTGAATTTTCTGCCCTAAATGTCGGGCCAAAAGTATACACTTGGCCTAAAGCTAATGCTGCTAACTCGGCCTCAAGCTGACCAGAAACGGTAAGGTTTACTGGTTTTCCAAAAAAATCTTTGGCATAATCCACCTCCCCATTTTCATCTAAAGGTGGGTTTTTAGCGTCTAGGGTAGTTATACGAAACATTTCGCCGGCACCTTCCGCATCGGAACCAGTAATTATAGGGGTATGTAAGCAATAGAATCCTCGATCGTTAAAAAATTTATGGATGGCGTATGCTAAGACATGTCGGATGCGAAAAACAGCGCCAAACGTGTTCGTCCGAAACCTCAAGTGGGCTTGATCGCGCAAAAACTCTAAACTATGTCTTTTGGGTTGCATCACTGTTTTTTGAACATCGTCAGGATGTGCATCGCCCAGAATTTCTATGTTGCTTACTTGCAATTCAATTGCCTGACCTGCCCCTTGTGAGGAAACCAAAATGCCCGTAAGAGAAAGAGCCGCAGCGGTATTTATTCTTTTTAGTAAGGCCTCGTCGAACTGCTCAAAATCCACAACTGCCTGCAAAGAGGCCATGCAGGAACCATCATTTATTTGAATAAACCGATTGCTGCGAAATGCCCGCACCCAACCTTTTACAGTTATTTCTTGATTGATTAACGTTTGTCCTTCTTGACCTAAAAGCTGACTTATTCTCCATCTTTTCATGGTACAAAAATACATATACTCAAATGTGTAGAGAAATCATTTCAACTTTTTTTGTAAGTTTACTAGTAGTATGTTTAAGTGGAAAGCTTTTTTTATCTTCTATGTTGTGTTTTTCACATCGTATGGCCAAGTAAGTAGGAATTTTTCTTTTGACTTTCCCTCCGCCTCCATAATTTCTTCTCCTAAATATGATACGTTAGATTACCAAGGGTTTACTGAAGCGAAAGACCTTAGAACCACGCATTCGCGGACCTTCAAAAACAAAAAAGGGGATGTTAGAAGTGAATTTTGCGTTAAACCAATATGTTTTCAGACCACGGCGGGTTTAGAGCCTATTTTATTTAATCCGAAAAAAAACAACTCGAATTGTTGGTCAGCTTTGAATCAACCCATCGGAACCGTGATGGATAGCCTTGGGGCCTTAACTCTTCTATTCCCTGATAAAAATAGCATTCAGCTGTCAACAAATTCATTGAATGGCTCCCCATACCATGCGCAACTTTTAGAGGAAAACAGTAATGACCAGTATTTATTTTTCGGTAATAACGAAATCTTAAAGTCTGTGAGGTTTATTGAGGGTGGTTTTAAAACCAGTTTTATCCTACAGAACATGCCAAGCATTACCGGTGAAAACTATATTATCCAAGAATTACTCTCCCTCCCAAAAGGGTGGCTATTGCGAAAAGAAGTAGATGCCTTAACGATAAATAATGGAAAGATAGATGTGGCTATTTTAGGTGACATCTTGTGTTTTGATCAAGAGAACGCTGTGTTTAAAGGGGTTTATGACTTCGAAAAAATTGGGGATGACTACTTGGTGAAATTGGTTATTAATTCAGCTTGGTTGCAGGATAATAGAAGCTTCCCCGTGATCATTGACCCAGTGGTTGCCGGTATTCCTAGCCAATGGTCTGGGGGAAATATGCCTTCTTGCTTTATGCCTACCTACAACAAAGATAGTCTGCTGGTAAGCATCCCGGCGGGAGTAACACTAACAGGGCTTTATGTTTCAAGTAGTTTCTATGCTGATCCTTTTACTCCGGCGACAATGGGTATGGGTTCAATGTACTTCAGTACGAGTTGTGCAGGTTCTCAATATTTTACTATTACCGGCGCCCTTGCCAATTCGCCTGGAACCGCTTACTTGGATAGCTTTAATTTATTGAACCCCCTTAGTTGTTGCTTCTCTAAAAGCTGCAATGATACTTCTATATATGTGAGATTTCATTTAGGTCGTAATTCTCTCGGCACAGGATGTAATATCAATTACCTCAGATATGATCAATTCACGCAATATCCATTCAAAGTAGTAATGTATGGAAAAACACCTGAACCATATGGCAATGAATGGTATGTCCCCCAATCGCCTATATGTTCCAATATCTGCGAATTTACCGCTACAGGATATGCCAGGTATGGTGTTCCTCCTTACACCTTTACCCATCCATGGTGTCAGGATACTGTGATTGCAGGGGAAAATGAGGGGTGTAGTGTAGGAAGTAAGAACAATGTCTTCACCTTAATTAACCCAAACTGCCCAATTTATTGTGAGGCAGCGTTCACTGAATTACCAGTGCCGCCGCCCGTGATTTATGATGCCTGTGGAACACAAGTAGTAAATATACCGTTTGCTACGAAACCTATTATTCCGGCTGCAAGACCAGTTGCTGTTTACGATTCTACATTGTGTGAAGGAACAAATTTAAACTTGAATTTAAGCTCCTGTTTACCTGGAGGTACCATTACTTATTTTGGGAATGGCCTAAGTGGTCAGGGGAATATTAATCAAGAATTATCAGCGGTTAACGACAGTATCACAATCTACGATTATTATTCCTATGCTACCCTTAACGGCTGTACATCAGATACTTTATTGCTCCCTGTATATGTAATTCCAAACCCCGTTGCAGCTTTTACTATTTCCCCTAATCCCTGCATTGTTGAAACCCCATTTTCTATGATTAGTAACTCCTCTGCGGTGCTTGGTCCTATTGCCTCACAATCTTGGTCAATTGATGGATCGTTTGCTAGTTCGACTAGCGGCTACACTTCTATGCTTTCAATCCCGGGAGATTATACTATCTGCTTGTCCGTAGAAGATCTTTTTGGATGTGTGGATACCACATGTCAACAATTAGCTATAATTCCCGCAGCTATTGAAAATATAAATATCATCACTCCTAATAACGATAATTCAAACGATGTGCTCTATTTCGATTACTTGGACTCCTACGAAGAAACGGAAATCGCTATCTACAACCGATGGGGAAATTTAGTTTATCAGGCAAGTCCTTACCTTAATGATTGGTCCGGGGGAGATGTTACAGATGGCGTGTATTATTATTTATTAGTTATTAAAGATACCCAAACTACGTATAAAAGCTTTTTTCACATCGTCCATTAACTCTATTTGTGGGGCTCCACTCTTATTCCAAAACTTGACAAGGGTAACGTTTTTTTCTGTTGTTCGTAGGATAATCAAATTTTAAAATATGAATGCTGCACACGTACATTTAACCTTGAACCATTTTCCATTGATTTTGCCTCTGATTGCCCTTATACTTTTAATCTTTGGGTTGCTATTCAAAAATAATCTTGTAAAGCGCCTAGCTTATGGTATGATGATAGCCTCAGGAATCTTTACATTTCTTATGATGAATTCTGGAGAAGGGGCAGAAGAAATAGTAGAAGAAATGGGAAGAAGCCACGACTTAATTCACGAACACGAAGAGACAGCAGAAACCTTTTCACTACTCAGCTATTTCAGTGCCGTCTTTGCGGTGGTCGCTTTTTGGTTGAATTGGAAGAAAAAACCGTTTGCTGATATTACCACATTTGTTTCGATGATTCTCTGCTGTATATTGTTGTATTTTTCCTTACAAACAGGAAACAGTGGTGGAAAAATTTCGCACGAAGAAATTGTAGAAAAATAATTCCTTGATTGCTTGTCATTTATTGCATATTTATATTTAATTTTCGGGAAATTTAAACTTATATATATGAAAAATTTATTAATGGTAGCGTTATCTGCATTGATTTTAACAGCATGCGGAGGAAGTAAAAAAGGTGCTTGGTCCGACGACGACAAAGACAAATTCAAGACTAAATGTAATACCGAAATTGGGAAGGTTTTAGGTGATAAGAGTAAAAGCTTTTGTGATTGTTTGACTACGAAGATGGAGAAAGAGTATGAAGGCTTCGAAGATGCTGATAAAAACATCAATGGTGCGGCAGGTGAAAAAATGGCTGGAGAATGCGCAGCAGAAATGATGAAAGATATCAAAATGCCCAAAATGCCTGATACTGGCGGAGGTGACGCTTCTTCAGAGGGAAATTAATGCCCTGAAGGGAACAACATTATTTTAATAAAACAATCTATTAACTATTTTTAATAGGTGAAATCCAATAAGTTGAAAACCTATAATCACTTAGATAACTTTTAATGGAAAAAATTAATATGAAAAAAATATTTTTAAGCTTACTTGTTTTAAGCTCGTTAGCATTGAGTTCTTGTAGTGATAAAGCTGAAGATCTTAAGGTGGCTGATATTGATTCTGAATGCGGATGTGTAGAATCCATGAATATTGTCATGAAAGAAATGATTGGCCTATTGGATGGGGAAAAACCAGCCGACATGTCTGACGAAGACAAGAAAGCTATGGAGGAAAAGGCGAAACCCTTAGAAAAAAAGATGGAGGAAATTGGAGAACATTGCGATAAAAAATTTCCTAAATCAAAACTTGAAGACATCAAGGATTGTCCAGCAGTTGAAGAATTCAAAAAGACAATGGAAAAAATGAATGAGATGAGGTAATACTTATTTTCACAAAAAAAGCCGTCCAACAAGACGGCTTTTTTTATATGTAACTTATTTATTATTCCAATTGGTCATGGTGAGTGCCAGGCCTTGCGTTGAAAAGCTCTTAATAAATTCAATTGCCACGCCAATTCTTACCGGTAAATCAAGTTCTTCCTCCTTCGTCCATTTTCCCAAGACATAATCGGATTGTCTTCCT
>CAMDLY010000062.1 GCA_945902115.1 Lishizhenia tianjinensis
TTTTTTTCAACAAAATATGAATTTGTGGAAAACTAGGAGTACTAAATTTTTCTCTTTGATTCAATCTCCGTAATTTTAATTAAAATTTAGTGTATGTTCGACGATGAGGACGATGATTTTCAGGAACAAAATTTAAACGAGGATCTTCAGCAGTTTGAATTACATTTAAAGGGGCAATCTAGTGTTTTTCTGGATAGCGACAGAATAGAGGGAATCCTTGATCACTTTTTAATTAATGGTAACTATCAAAAAGCAAAACAAGCAGCCGAGTACGGAATGGAACGTTTTGGTTACAATCAATTATTTATACTTAGAAAAGCTCAGTCTTTAAGTGGTTTAGGGCAGCTTAATGAGGCTATGGACCTAGTCAATCAATTAGAGAAAATAGGAGATAACCAACTCGAAGTAACCTTAACAAAAGCGGCATTATTTTCACAGTTGCGCGACTCGAAAAATGCTATTAAATATTTCAAATCAGCGCTTATATTGTGCGAACCTGAGGATAAAGATGAAATATACCTTGATATAGCCATGGAATATCAAAATTTAGGTCAGACGAGAGAAGCTATTGATGTTTTGAAAGAGGCTATTACCACGAACCCCCAAAACGAAGGAGCGCTCTATGAAATTGCTTTTTTATATGACCAATTAGGCGACTACAAAAATGCAATAAAATGTTACACTGATTTTATAGACGAAAATCCTTATTCGTATACCGCTTGGTACAACCTTGGCAATGCCCATAGCAAGCTTGAGGACTTTGATAAAGCGGTAATTGCATATGACTACGCCATACTTATTAATGTAAATTTTGGCCCTGCTCATTTCAACATGGCAAATGCGTATCTGTCTCAGGAAAAATTTCATAAAGCAATTGAGCATTTTCATGAGTGTATCAAGTTGGACGGAGAGGAAGCGATGGCCTTATGTTACCTGGGTGAGGCACACGAGCAGCTCAATGAATTAGAATTGGCGCGGCATTATTATAAGAGATCACTAGAACTTACCCCAATGCTTTCCGAGGCCTGGTTAGGTTTGGGAATCATTACAGATATAGAAGGAAACACACGCGAAGGAATAACCTTGATACAAAAAGCGCTGCATTACGATCAAGAAAATGCAGGAATCTATCACGTGTTAGCAGGAGCTTACGAAAAGTTAAACGAAATAGATTTAGCCAAAGCAAACTACATTACATCCTTGGATTTAGACCCTAATGACGAAGAATGTCTTTCAGATTACGTGGATTTACTCATGGAGGAATCTCCGCTGGAGGCATTAAAGGTACTACAAGAATTCATGGTTGATAATATTGATAATCGAATTGCAAAGGTTCTAGAGGTAAACCTTAAATGGATGTTAGGACAAAAATCTCAAGCAATAGAACTTTTTGCGAAATGCTTGCAAGAGAATAGTACGAAGGCGAAATCAATTTTTGAAATAAATCCAAAACTTCTAGACGACCAAGATTTTTTAAATTTGTCGGCTGAATAGTAAACACATTGACAGCGCCACTTTCTTCGGATTTATACCGCCATTTACTTACCATTAGAGGTCATGCTGGATCCATTTATTCCCTTCAATATGACGGCGAATACATATACTCTGCATCAGCTGATAAGTATGTTACGCGTTGGAGTGTGCTCCATGGAACGCAAGATAAATTCGCTATAAAATTTGAGGATGTTCCATACAGCTTATTGTTAGTTAACGACAATAAGTTTTTGCTGGTAGGCACCAATACGGGGAAATTACATGTATTTGATTTAGCTTTAAATAAGGAGATTAAATGTTTCATTCAGCACGAATCTGCGGTATTTTCCTTGTTAAGCAATCCTTCAAAAAAACAATTTTACTCTGCAGACGCCTCAGGTAATGTAGCCGTTTGGTCTTTAGATACTTGGAACTTGTTGTTATTCCTACCAACGGATTGCGGGAAAATACGCAGAATGGTTCTCGACAAAGTGGGAAAAAAAATGTTCTTTGCCTCTCAAGATGGATACATTACCATCTTAGAAACAGACTATTTCAATGTAATTCATAATTTTCAATCCCATAAGGACGGGGCCACATCGCTCATGTTATGTGAGGAAGAAAATTGCTTGTTCACAGGGGGTAAAGATGCTTTATTGAAGAGTTGGGACTTAAGTTCAGGCCTGGAGCTTAAGGTATTACCCGCGCATAACTTTGTTATTTATGACATTGTGAAGTTGAATGATAAAAATTTCGCAACAGTGAGTAGGGATAAATCTATTAAAATCTGGAGTAAAAATTCGTTGGAAGTACTTTTGAAAATTGATGCACACAAGAATGGTCATCATCACTCGGTAAACAATATAATAGCTTTAGATGAATGGCGTTTTGTAACGTGTAGCGACGATAAAACTATTCGAGTTTTTGGGTATTAAAAAAGCCCCTTTCGGGGCCATCTCTATAAAAACAACTGCTTGTCCTTGTTGTGCTTGACTTTAAATTTGTAGTCAAATAATTTAGACTCCTTCGGTTTTAGCGTCATTTTCCACTGTATTAGACCTGTTCTTTCCTCCAGTTCTCCTTTACTAATTTCCATTGCTTCTATAGTAATATCAGCGTTGGTGGTGAGTGGTAATTGGTCCTGAATGATTAGTTCTATGTTACTTGATTTATTATTTTTCGCCTCTATACTGTAGGCAAAAATGCGTTCTATTCGGTCGCTGATGATTTTATCCTTACACTCTTTTTTCACGAGTGTTCTTTTTACTACAATATTTGGATCTTTACCCAGTGATAAGTTAAGTGTGTCATCCATTTGAGTAGGGTCTATGAATGTTTCTCCTATGTAGGTTCCATCGAAGAAAATATTAGCTTTTGCAGGAACAAGTTGTAGTTCATCTAATTTAGTCATCTGTGCAACAAGATATACTCCAGCATCTAACTTTGGAACAGCAAAATACTTAAAGTTAGTACTTAGTTCCGTTTGCTTAATTAATACCATGTGTTGATCATTGTTTGACTTAATTGTGTATGGTAGGTCAATTTTAAATTCTGCTGCGATGAGATGGTGCACTACTGTTGTGAATTGATCAGATGTTAAAGCTTTAATATCTTCATTATTTATAGCTGATTCACTAAATGAGAATCCTGAATTAAAAACAGCATTAGGCACTGCACTTGGTTGAGTCAAGTAATCCAAGTTACGTTTTTTTGATTTCTCCTCAGCTTTGTATGAATTGTAGTCAATATACCAGGGATTTAGTTCGGGCTTCGTTTTGTTTGCACGAGGGTTATTTGTTGAAATACTAATTTTTACATCATTCCAGTCTAAGCCTGTATTTTGGAACACTTGAGCTTTGTAGGTAAGGCTTAATTTACCTGTAGTGGCGTCACTTCGAAGATCATATAAAGGTGTCCATCCTGCATTTGAGGCAACATACGACAGAGAAAGTTTTCCTGTGCCAACCTCTTTCGACTGAATGGTTACTACGATTCTTGGTATTGGACTATTATTTTGTTGTGCTGGTCTTTGTTGGTTTTGGTAGTTCTCCAAATCATGCATGCGCTCGTCCATCTGTCTCTTCTTCTCTTGTTTCTCATATTTTTTCTTATTTAAAGAAAGAATCTTCTTATTCAACTCGGTTAATTTGAGGGTATAGTATTCTACCGCGGATTTGAGTAAGTTTAATGAGTCGTTTACCCTGCCTTGACTCCGCATCACACCATTCGATATGATAATAGATTTTGTAGCATTTAAAACACTCAATTCATCTTCAATATCTTGAATTTCGTATCCCATCAGACGAATGGAGTCTCGAAGTAAGCTCATTTCCTTTTTCACTTTTACAGGAATTCCATCCTCGGTGAGTTGAACTACTTGTGGGTAGTATAAGGTATATTTACTGTCCAAAATAACAATTGAACCGTTCGCTTTTACTTGTATACTTTTTGGGTCGATAAAGGCACTGATTCCTTCAACTATAACCTCAGTGATACCAACCTTGTAGTTGAAAGTGGCTTTGTGGTGTAATTGAGCTCCTTGTGCATAGATGGTGACATCGCTGAGCGTCGATTTCACAATTTCTTTATCTCCTGCAAATGTTTGTACTGCGAAACTTCCAAACAAAAACAATAGGGCAATTTTCTTCATAACATAGATTTTTCATTGGATACATCCAACCATTTAATCCGTTCATTCTGTCAAAATTATTCTAAAGTTTACGAACCTTTCGTGCAATAACTTTACCTATGGAGGAGGACAATCTATGGCCATAAGTGCCCTGTAGTGGCACCTTCCGTACTAGGACTAAATACCTAGAAGCATGAAATACTATCCAATTAAATTGAGGGTGGATTATCGCTATTGTTTTTTAATTCCTCAAATTTTGCAGTCATTGTTGGATTTCCTTTGGTTAACTTCTTTATGGTTAATTCTTCAGCTTTGTTATTAGCAAGCCTTAGATTATTCACTGAGGCTAACAAATTATCTTTCGTTTTTTGGAGATGGTCCATTGTTTTATCAATTTCATCGATGGCCGTTTTAAATTGCCTACTTGCCAAATCATAGTTTTTCGCAAATCCAACTTTGAATAAATTGATATTTTCTTCGAAATTAGTTATATCAACATTTTGACTTTTCACAATAGCCAGTTCAGCTTTGGCTTTCATGGAGTTTAAGGAGGCATTACGTAGAATTGTGATAATGGGAATAAAAAACTGAGGTCGTATAACATACATCTTATCATACTTGTGAGATACATCAACAATACCGGAGTTGTATAACTCACTGTCAGACTCAAGAACTGAAACAAGTATGGCGTATTCACATTTTTTTTCCGATCTGTCTTTATCTAGTTCTTTGAAAAAATCTTCATTTTTCTTTTTTGTTGCTGTGCCATCATTTTCATTTTTCATTTCAAACATAATTGAAAGGATTTCATTACCAAATTCATCAGATTCTCGAAAAATATAATCGCCTTTACTTCCTAATTTTGAATTATTATCCTTTTCAAAATAGGCCTTACGAAAGCCTGTAGAACGAAGTTTTTCAAATTCAATTTCGCAGTGCTGTTCTAGTGTTTCACCAATCATTTTCGTGGAGAGTTTTTGCTTCATATCTCTGACACGTTCTATTTCATCATCTTTATACTTAATAATGATGTCTTTATTTTGCAATTCGGTGGAGTATTTCTGTATCAGGGTATTTTCAATATTCTGTTTTTCGAGATCCTTGGTTTTTAAATTATTGGCTAGCTCATCTCTTTCCTTCTCAATTTTTTGAATAGCCTCATTAACGGCTAATTTTTTCGCTACTTCAACATTGTCAATTTTGGCTTTGAGTTGTATTATTTCATTTTCTTTGACACCAATTTTTTCAGCTAACGTCAGTTCACTTTTAGATTTTAGCTCTTTAATTTCTAATTCCTTCTTGGCTAGCTGTTCTTGAAATGTATTTCTAGTTGTTGCTTCAGCAAGTTTAACAGCATTTAATTTATCATTTTCAGCAAGAGCAAGTCGTGTTTTTAATTCGTCTTCAAATTCATGGTTCTTGACTTGTTTGAGTATGTCAGCATAGCCAGCCTCATCGACTTTGAATGCTTTTTTGCAATGAGGACAATTAATTTCGTTCATGTTGTGTTCAAATTTTGAGTGAATACATTATTGTAAGCAATAATGGTTAGTTGGTTTTAAATTAGTGCTTTTAACTATATAAATTTAGCAATTAAGGAATTCAAATCGTCAATTCAACTAAATATCGTTTACGGCAATAAGATATACGCATATTTGATCGCGTTTTAACAATTACTATCGTTAATTGATAAATTCCCTTTAAACAGGAGTGTCTCTCTGCCCAATGAATGTTGATTCAATGGGCAAGATAGCAATGATAACGATGGATTTATTCGGTGGGAGATTATGCGTTAATATTGCCTTCCATTTTGAAGGAGGCTTTAAAGTCTCTCAATACCACTTTAATATTTTTATCTTTTGAACCATAACTGCAGAAATCTCTAATTAATTCTAAAACATCATGATCGATATAAGTAGAATTTTTTGCACTAATTACAACAGTAGAATTTTCAGGTAAATGTGCTAATGTTTGTTTTATCGCGGCTTTATTTAAAAAAGAAACTTTTTTGGCAAGATTGATATGAATATCCTCTCCTTCTTTATATTTTTCTCTGTCAAAAAAATAGGATTGCTTCATATTTCCTCTAAGAATAAATAAAAGGCTAATTGCCAAACCAATGCCCACACCTTTCAATAAATCAAGACAAACAACGCCAATAACTGTGGCTATAAATGGTAAAAACTGAAATTTACCAGCCTGCCACATATGTTTGAATACCTTAGGACTTGCAAGTTTAATTCCTATCAATATGAGCACTGCCGCCAATGTAGCCATAGGAATTTTATTCAGTAATCCTGGAATTAGAATTACCGTCAGCAGAAGTAGAACTCCGTGGATTATGGCTGAAAGTTTCGATTTGGCTCCGGAATTAATATTTGCTGTGGTTCTCACTATCACACTTGTAACTGGAAGGCCACCAATAAGGCCCGAAAATATATTCCCTACACCTTGAGCTTTTAACTCAGTATTTCCGTTAGAGAATCTTTTATAGGGATCTAATTTATCTCCTGCTTCAATACATAACAGGGTTTCAATACTCGCTACTAGAGCGATAGTAATTGCAGTCATCCAAACAGCTGGATTTCCAATGGCTTTAAAATCAGGTAAGGTAAATTGACTGGTGAATTCATTAAATGTACCTGCTACCGGCAATTTTACTAAATGGTTTCCCGTGATATACATATCTTGACTAAAATAGTAGAATAATTCGTTCAAACCGATACTAACAACAACTGCCACTAAGGCACCTGGTAGGACCTTTATTTTCTTTAGAAAAGCTATTTTATTAAAAGCAATCAGGATCCCAATAGAAATTAGAGTAACAATTATTATCCCGGAATGAGAGAAATTTAACGAATGGATGAGTTCATTTATATAACCTTTATCTGCACTGTCGGATAAGTTGTAATTAAAAAAGTCGCCTTCGTGTTCATTATCGTAACCGATAGCATGAGGTAATTCTTTTATAATAATAATTATACCTATCCCCGTCAACATTCCTTCTATAACGCTAGATGGAAAATAGTTGGAAATAGTTCCTGCTTTCGCAAAACCAAGAATTAGCTGAAATACCCCAGCTAGTAGAACAGCAAGAATGAATGCTTCGAATCCTAAGTTTTGAATGGCCACTAATACAATAGCGATTAACCCAGCAGCAGGACCTGAAACACTTACTTGCGAGCCACTGAGGTACCCAACTATGACGCCACCTATTATTCCAGTAATAATACCAGAGAAGGGAGATGCTCCAGAGGCGACAGCGATACCCAAACACAATGGAAGAGCCACTAAAAATACTACTAGGCCTGATAAGCTGTCATTCTTAAATGAGGAAAATAAAGAATTATTTTTAAACATCTTATGCGGATTTTATTTTTAAATAGTGTGTTCTTATGACTGATTGATGATTGACGTATCTGAATAGTAAGTAACTTGTCCTGTGGATAAATCGTGCATTCCTCCAATAATTCCAATTTCTCCGCTTTCTATCATTTGTTTAAGAATAGTACTTCTCTCCATAATAGCGTTTACGGTTCTTTTTACATTAATAGCGGCCACATTTTCTACAAAAATGGCATTTTCAGAGGTACGATTGTCTTTTGTTATCGTTTCGTCATCTACTGCGGGTCTTATTTTGGCAAGCAAGGCAGTCAAATTACCCATTTCGGCATGGTCGCAAGCTCCTTTTACTGCACCGCACTTGCTGTGTCCTAATACGACAATTATTTTAGATCCCACTAATTTGCAGGCAAATTCCATGCTGCCTAATATATCTTCGTTAATGATATTTCCGGCAATTCTCACACTAAAAATATCTCCAAGTCCTTGGTCAAAAATTAGCTCGGCAGAAGTTCTGCTATCTATGCAGCTTAAAACCACGGCAAATGGATGTTGTCCGTCGGATGTTTCATTAACCTGTTGTAACAGGTTGCGATTTGCCTTTAAATTGTTGACAAACCTCTTGTTTCCTTCTTCTAGCAATTTCAAAGCCATTGCTGGTTTCATAGCTTCTTGTAATTCTTTTGTTAATGTCTTCATTTTTTTATTATTTTTTGTCCTTGTTGTTTTAACATGCCACTAACTTAATCGTCAGTGAGTTGAGTTCGTTATTTTCAATTTTTAGAAATACATAATGTTACTAAATAGATATATTTATTAACAGAAATTGGATAAACGAGTTCATTTTTGTGAAAGCTTTCGCGAGGTACAACTCTCCATAAACCGACTTCCGGTGTAAGTAAGTTGAATTATGCAAGGTAGAATATTGAGCGCGAATCTTAGGAAAACTCAGGAGGAGAGTAGGGAGAGTCTAAAAATCCAGGTTTTGGATGTTTTGCATGTCGGAACACATGTAATTTTAAATTTTCTAGGAGATAAGTAGGTATTCCTCCGGAAGATTGATGCTCACTGATTTGAAAAAAATCTGTTTTTGTGTCGTCCTCGAAGCCTTCTGAAATATCACCCCTGATCTCTTCCGCGGAGAAATCTTTCATCAATAATTTTATGGGCTTTCCGTCAATTATTAGGCTGCTACAAAAAACTTGCAAGGCAAACAAAAATAAAAAAAACGGTTTAAAGATATTCATCAAGATGTGCTCTTCACAAAAGTACTCTTGATCCGGTAAAAATCCAAATAATTCTGTTAAAATATTGTAAAGTTATAAGTAGAGAAGTTATCTAAGCAAACGCAGTCCCGAAGAAATTAAACAAAATCAACTTACATAGTTGTAAACCCCTACTAATTTAGCTGAGGCGTTAAAAGAAAATTATAAATCAATCTATGAACCAAGAAATTAATATAGCATGCTTTTTTTTGAGGAATTTCTCCATCCGGCCTGGTTTTCATAATCGACAAAATAGATTTTTAAATCAGCCTGATTTTCATATTTTACGAAGTAAATCTTCTTTTTCGCTTGGTTTGAGTATTGTGTAAAAAACCACTTACCGTCATTATTTCCCGCCTGATTTTCATATTTTACTTTATAAACTTTCAAGTCAGCTTGATTTTCGTAATTAACAACAAAAACTTTTACATCTGCCTGATTCTCGTAGTCAACTGAATAGACTTTTTGAGCATTTACGTATTCAAAAGATAGCACTAGTGATGCCATTATCAATAACTTTTTCATTGTATAAATTTTTATTTACTCCTACTCTTAACGATTTTCAGAATCCTCGCTTTTTAAAAAGACAATATTTTATTTTTATCAATGGTTCGTATCCACCTGAAGTTACATTCCCTATCAAGTTATATACCAAAAAAAATGTAAATAATTAATTAGGGAAATCAGATAAACATTTAGTGAAAATAAAAAAAAAGATGCTAAATAGGAAATTATGATTTCTTATATTAGTTTATTTTCTGTTTGTAGTTGATTCAGCACCTATCAATTCTTGCAAGGACAATGAAGAATTATTTATCTATAAAGTGTAAATAGTAGACTTAAGTTCGGTGAGATGAATATTCTTTGAGAACAGCATATATAAATGACGGTAATTTAAAAATTAATCCGTTAAGAACTTCGGTACTTATTGCTTTAGGGCAATACCATTTGGCTTAGACCCTACGTTAATGGTTTGAATGATGTTATGTGTCGTAACATCAATCACTGAAACCGTACCTGCCCCTTGATTGGTAACGTAAGCCTTATTTCCATCGTTGGTTAAGGCTATGGCATGCGCGTCTGCTCCTGTTACAATATTTCCTTGTATCACCCATACGCCACTAACTTTTGTAAAATATGACACTTTTCCGTTGGTGGCATCGGAAACCCAGAGTTCATCGTTTCCGCCGTGGTATGCCACATATCCAGGCTTAAAACCTAAATCTATTGTGCTTACTACGGACATGGAGGAGACAGAAATCTCGGAAATTGTTTCGCTTATTTCATTGTCTACGTACATATTTCCATTACTGGCACTCCAAGCACCAACAGGCGCAGTTCCCACAGTTAAGGTCGTTTCTACTTGTTTGGTATCTGCATCAATGAGTGTGACGGTTCCATCTGTTGTATTACATGCAAAAGCCATCGATCCATCATGTGAAAAAGTTAATTCAGATAATCCTGCACCAACATTAACGGTATTTTTGAGCGTCCAATTGGCGGTATTGTATACTAACACCTGACTTTGTAGACTATCCATTTGTCCAATCCAAAGCTCACTATCATCGCTGTTAAAAATAGCATTATGTGGCATTTTCGAAAGGGCTATTTCTTTGTCAATCATTCCCGTAACAGCGTCGATAATCATAACTTTCAGCCCACTTGTCGCATTCGTATGTCCTTCGTGTCCTCCACTTAAATCAGTCGAAGTAATAGCAACGGCCAATTTTGTTCCAGCTGAATTTATATAAACGTGATGAGGAAATGTAGCGCCATTTAAATTTATCGTCTCACTTACTTTATTGTCGGATAGGTTTATCACCGATAAATTATTTGAACCCCCATTAACAATATATGCAGCAGGGTAATTTATGTTTAACATACTATGGCCATCATGATGTCCATCGTGCTTGTTACATGAGAACGTTAGAATACTAACAGCAACAGCGAGGAAGAAAAAATGATTTTTCAAAGGAATGGGTTTAGTTTAATATAGTTACAAGAATAAACAATCTTATAGTTCTTATGTTCTCAAATTTATACTGCGTGTGATAGTATGTTATGTATTGTATCTCAGTCCGTTTTAATGCAGAAATACCTGAACTTAATGATTTTCTAAATAAAAGGCCTCGACTTTATCAATCATTTGTCGCTTTTCCTCCTCGTCCAAAAAACTCGCAATGAATGAATTTTTTGCCAGCTGAGTGATTTCCTCTTTAGACAGATTCAAGGCCTTTGATAGTTCCAAATAATTCTCATTTAAATAACCTCCAAAATACGCCGGATCGTCGGAATTAATTGTTGCTAGGAGGCCAAGTTTTAACATCTTTCCTAATGGATGATTTGTTAAGTCGTCCACAACTTTTAATTTGAGATTTGATAAAGGGCAAACCGTTAAGGGCATTTTTCGAATCAGTAGCTCCTGTATTAATTTTTCATCATCAAGTGAATTATTCCCATGGTCAACTCTAGATACGTTTAATAGATTTAGTGCTTCCCATACATACTCAGAGGGTCCTTCTTCTCCCGCATGAGCAACAGTTAGAAAACCTTCTTCTGCAGCTTTTTTAAAGACTCGTTGAAATTTTGATGGGGGATTTCCACGTTCAGAGGAGTCTAAACCAACTGCCAAAATTATTTCTTTGTAATCAAGAGCCTGTTCAAGTGTCTTTAGCGCCGCTTCTTCGTCAAGGTGTCGTAAAAAGCACATTATTAATCTTGTACTCATTCCGAAATTATTTTGGCTGTCGCGTAATGCGGCATTTATTCCTTGAACTACGGTCTTAAATTCAATACCTCTATCGGTGTGGGTTTGAGGATCAAAAAATATTTCTACATGGAGTACATTTTGCGAGTGCATTTTTTCCAAGTAAGCCCATGTCACGTCGTAAAAATCCTGTTCCTCGATTAAGACGCCTGCTCCTTCATAATAAATATCTAGAAAATCTTGAAGGTTGCTGAAATCGTAGGCTTTTTTAATCTCTTCTACTGATTTATAATTGATTTGAAGATTGTTACGCTTAGCAATTTCAAACATTAACGCGGGTTCAAAAGCTCCTTCGATATGCAAATGCAATTCCGCCTTAGGGATGCCTTTTATAAAATTTTCAATTGTGGTCATAGCGAACTAAGTTAAGAAATAATCTGAAAAGGGTTCGCAACTAGTGGACACGAACTTATTGTATGCAGTTAAGCTGTCAATCGATCATTTATTATGCGAATATATTCAAGCCATTTCATTGCGATTATATCGTTAAACACCAACCAATCATCATGAAATAATTTACCTGCAATTACTTTAATTAGTGCGGGTAATCTTAGTAAAATTTGAAGTGTAATAGCTCGTGAATCAGTAAATATTATGTTAGCAAAATTATCATTCCTTACTTGGCATGGTTTATAACAGCTTGTTGCCTTACATAACCAATGAAACACAGCTTTTGGGAGCTGCTAGCAATCGTTTTTTCACTTTTCGTATCGGTAGTGTCCAATTATTTTGTAACTGAATAAACAGTCTTCAAGTACTTGTCCTGCTCCTATGTTGTGGACTATTAGATATCTTTGGTCGTCCTCAGATTTTTTTCTAGAAACTATTCCAATGTGAGTTATCCCACCTCCTAAGTTCCAACAAACGATGTCCCCTGGATTATAGTCTACAGGGTCTTGAGAAATTTTAATTTCTATTCCGTGTCTCTTGTAAAAAGTCATAAGATTTCGAACACGTCTGTGGTCAATATTCTTGTCAGGTTGTTTTAATCCCCAATTTTTAGGGTATTTGTCAAAATTCGATTTCATATCTAAATGAACTTCTTTTTGTAAGTCAACTCCAAGTTTTCGGTAAGCTCGAATAATTACGTCTGTGCACACTCCTTTGTCAGCTGGAACATCTCCGTTTGGATATTTAAGGCTAAAGTATGAAGGGTCATATTGAACCTTTTGATATGTTAAAACTAAAGCTGAGTCAGCAAGATTGTCATAAAAACTTTTTTGTGCTGAAACAGAACCTAGCGTTAGTATAAATAATAAGATTTTCAGTAGTGTCTTTGTCATTTTTTTTGTTCTAATGGTTGATGTTTAGGTCTGCACGATCGTTCTAAAATGGCATATAACGGTTTTTAGCTAAGCGAGGTGCGGAAATTAAAAGCACTAAACTGTCTAGCCGCACAAATATAAATTAAAAGCACTGAACTGAATAGCAAATGCAAAAAATGTTGCGCGGAGCGCACCTTTAAAAAAGGCATTTGCAACTTGCACAAACTTCTGCATCTTGCTTAGGTAATGTTATAGGTTGGCCGTTTCACTCAGTTTTTGTGTCGGTGTCTGCTGGTTATTATGCAGAAGTCGAGCAAGATAGGTCATTTGATTAAAATACTTGTTTTTGTATTAAATTATTGTTTACATTTGTGATATCAATATGATATCATTTAAATATTACTAATTATGAAAACAGAAAAAATTATTACACCGTTTAACGGTTATTTAGCAGTTGTCATGCTATTAATAAGTTCAGTATTAATAGTTTATGGCTTTAGTTCAAACAACAATGTCTTAGTAATTGCACTAATACCAATACTAATACTTATAACGAAGGGCCTAATTGTTGTAAGTCCGAATAGCTCAAAA
>CAMDLY010000063.1 GCA_945902115.1 Lishizhenia tianjinensis
CCATAACAGAGGATGGAGAATAAATACTCAATCTTGACTTGGCGGAACCGGATCATGACCATGCCCTCCCCCTGGTCTGCAAGAAGAGATTCTCTTAATCCCCAGCCAGAATCCTTTAATTGGCCCCCAAGTTTTCAGTGCTTCTATCATATATTGAGAACAGCTTGGCGTGAATCGGCAAGTGGGTGGAAAAAGAGGTGATATGATTAATTGATATATTCTCACCAAAAATATTATTGGAAGGCTGAGAAAATATTTAAAGACGTTCATAATCAAAATTAATACTATTTCAACAATTCAATGTGTTAAACTAAAGCCGTAACTTATTTAAAAAAAAATCGTTGAGAGTAACTTAGACAACAAACAATTTTTTATGAAACACCTACTGACGGCATTTTTGCTTATTACTATCTCCATTTCATTCGCTCAGCCTATGAATTGGAATGAAGAGAAGATTATTGTCACACGAGCAAGTGAAGTATCAACTATTTTACATGCCGAAGAATTATTTAACGACCACTGGGATATTTTACCTCAAGCACAGTTTTGGAAGCAAATAATGACTTTGTCCCCAGATTCTTTACTAATCAATGTGGCGTCTTCGCGAGTAATTATTGAAAAAATAGCGCTGAAAGATTGGAATAAGAAAACGGAGGAAGAAAAATCTATTTATCGTGCAGAGGCAAGACGCAGGTTAGAACTTCCTGATCAAGAACGAATATATGTAACATCTGGTAAAAACGATTTTTATAAATTTAAAGAGGTCTACCCTCAATTGTCTAAAGGAGTTGCAGCTTTTGAACGCTATGGCGTAGATCCATGGTACGCACAAGCCATCCTGTTAATTGAAAGTCCAGGACAATTGAAGAAATCCATATCTGGAGCCTACGGAGCCTTTCAATTAATGCCCGATGTGGCAAGAGCACAAGGGCTGACTGTAAATAGCCAATTGGACGAACGCAAAGATTTTGACAGGTGTGCCTATGGGTCTGCAAGACTCATAAATACTGTTTGTATACCAGAAGCCAAGAAGATACTGAATAGGCATCAGTTAAGTTATAATGAAAATGATTTATGGTTTCGTTTATTTGTTCTTCACGTGTATCACGCAGGTGCAGGTAATGTGTCTGCTGTTATGAATAAAATTCAGCCAAAAGAAGGATCACAAGAGATTATTAAAGCTATGTGGCAGAATACCGCAGGGGGGTTTGGAAATAACTCTCAGAATTACTCACAATTGGCGTTGGCAGCACAACTGGTATTAAACGAAATCGTTTATCAACAATGTGACGACATTAAATATCACTCTCGGTAGAAGGTATAAATTTAATAGATAATGAATTCACACAATGCCTCGTATTTTTCGAAGTAATCATTTCACCTTCAAAAACATGCCCTAGGTGACCATCACAATTGGCGCAACGTATTTCAATTCGTCTGCCGTCGGGATCTAAAATTCTTTTTACATGGCCTGGGATTTCCTGATCAAAACTAGGCCAACCACATCCCGAGTGAAATTTATAACTGCTTTCGTAAAGCGGATGCTCGCATTGCTTGCAAACATATTGACCAGGAAGGAAATGACGATCATATTCGCCTGTATGAGGATACTCGGTTCCCGCATTTAATAGAATATGTTCCTCTTGTTTGGTTAACTTGTTCCAATGTTCTTTTGCCAATGTCATTTTTGCGCCTTTAAATACCCAGAATTCACAACAAGATTCGAGGGTAAATTGTTTTGATAAATCGCACCCGTACCGAGTCCTTGTGGTATTTTCACTGAAAATTGCTCTGTAAATTCTGCTATCGCTTGCAAGCCGCAGGAGCTCTCAAGAGCAGATGTAATCCACCATCCCATTCCTAATTTCTCGGCGCAAGAAATCCATTTCTTCGTTCCTTTAAATCCACCGTGAATACTTGGCTTTAGAACTATAAAAGTTACTTTTATTTTTTCCAGAAGAGAAAACATGTCCTCTTCGCATTCTATCCCAATTAATTCCTCATCTATGGCTATGTCAACTAAGCCTAAATCTTGTAATCTAGCCGTTTCTTCTATGCTCCCTTTTGCGAGAGGTTGTTCAATAGAGTGAACATTCAATAGTTTAAGGTAATGTAAAATTTCTTCAATCTTTTCAATTTCAAATGCTCCGTTGGCATCTACACGAATAGTCAATTCAGCAGGTGCAAATTGATTTCTAAGTTCGGTCAATAGCTCCTTCTCTGAATTCCAATCCAAACTACCAATTTTCATCTTAACAGTGGTAAATCCTTCAGCTATCTTTTCCCTCATCCGAAGACGCATTGTGGGAATAGCACCCATCCAAACCAAGCCATTTATAGGAATATGCATCCGGGAAAACGCATGCGATTTTAGAAAAAAGTTGCCGTGCTCATTGAACCAATTGAAATAAGCCATCTCAAAACCCATTCGTATAGAAGGGAAATTAGCTAATTCTTTTTCGATCAAAGGTATAAAAGTGAAGGAACTTTTATCAAGCATCCAATCCCAAACTGGAAACTGACGAAAAATATTTGCTACTTGATTAATTTTTCTTTCAAACGAGTTTTTATCGGCATACTCCATAGATAAGCCAGGAATTATGGATATCTCTCCTTTTCCAATTTTGCCATCAGCAGAGACTTCAATAAACCAACTTGGCTTTGTTTTCAGAATTCCTCGACTCGTTCCTGCAGGTTCCTTAAAAATTAACTCCAGAAAGGATATACTTATCTTCATTTCATCCAGCGATCGTACCACATTTGAAACATGAGTATGTACCACAACTTTGCATCATATTCGGTTTTTCCTCGGTAAAAATCATCACGAATTTTTTGAATTTCATTCCAATTGAAAATTCCTTGAGAATCAATATTACTCTCGTTAATAAAAGAAAACACTAAGTCTTTCAAATCGTTTTTCAGCCAATGTGCAAGAGGAATCGCAAATCCCATTTTTGGTCGATCCATCATCGATTTTGGAATATATCGATGTACGACTTCCTTCAATATGAATTTTTTCTCCCCGTTTCGGTACTTAAAATCATCTGGCAAACTAGCCGCCCACTCTATTACACGATGATCGAGGTATGGTTCCCTGCCTTCAAGGCTAGCAGTCATCGTAGCTCTATCTACTTTTTGCAAAATATCGTCAACCAAATAAGTTTCGTAATCTATTGCCATCATATAAGCCAAGGGAGAATAATTTTCAGCCTTTAACTTATCAGAGACATACAAGGTCTGTAAAAAGTCATGTCTATCCTTCATGAGACGCGACATTTGTTGATCAGTGAATTGTTGTGATAAGCTCAACATAATGTTTGAAGGTGATGGATCTTTCAAAACACCTTTTAACTTCTCGTAACGGTTATGAAAGTTATACTTATTTTTTAGTATCGGTAGGTAATTTGAGGGAATAAGTTCCATTGTGCCGGCGGCGGCTTTTCTAAGGAACCCTGGTATCGCATTCATTTTTTTTCCATAGCGCAAAAGAAAGTCGTATCGGTTGTAACCAGCAAAAACCTCATCACCGGCATCAGCACTTAAAGCTACCGTAACATGTTTCCGTGCTGCCAAACTTACGAGCGTTGTAGGTATTGCACTGCTATCCGCAAAGGGCTCGTCGTAATGAAAAGGTAAATCAGTAATGAGTGCTATTGCCTCTTTTTCTGTACAGGCAATTTCCGTATGATCAGTTCCGAGATGTGCTGCTACTTCCTTGGCATAAGGGGCCTCATCTAATCCTATATCAGGAACAGATATTGTGAATGTTTTTAGTTTTTCCTTGGTGTCCTTTTGCAATAACGCAGCAACTGAAGCGCTGTCATATCCGCCACTAAGAAATACACCAACGGGAACATCAGCAACCATTCTGTAATGGCATGCAGATGTCAATATTTCCTCTGTTTTCTGCGTAGCTTCATCTAACGAAATTGAGATTTTCTCTTTATTGTATGCATCGTAAACCGACCAATACTGTTGTGGCTTTGGAAGCTGATGATTTACTTTGAAGCTTGAATCATGCATGTTAAACTGCAGAAAATGTCCTGGGGCTAACTTTTTCGTGTTTTCAAAAATACAATGTGGCGTAGGTACAGAACCGTATTGAATAAATGCCTGAACTGCCGATCGATCAATTCGTTTCTCAAAACGATTATGCTCATGAAAGGCCTTAAGTTCGGAAGCAAATAAAAATAAGCCCTTGTGCCAATAATAATAAAAAGGTTTAATGCCTGCCCTATCTCTCGCCATGAAAACATTTCCGTTCTCTGCGTTTACGATCAGGAAAGCAAACATTCCTATGAACTTGTGCAAGCATTTATCTCCCCACTCAATATACGCATGTAATATAACCTCCGTATCAGAATTCCCAATGAAAGAATGTCCAAGTGAGACGAGCTCCTCTTTTATTTCCGCAAAATTGTACACCTCCCCATTGAAACAAATCCAATGATTGTTGAAGTACATCGGTTGAGTGCCAGTTTCTGTCAGGTCAATGATAGAAAGTCTTCTATGGCCAAGGCCCACTTGAACGTCACTAATTTGGAGTATTTGAACGTCTCTACCGTCAGGGCCACGATGTTTCATTACATCGGTCATGCGATTTAATTCTTCTAACAAACTCGACGAGTTTGTGTCTATAAATCCCGCTATGCCACACATGAAACAAAGGTAGGAGTTTTAGAGGAAGAAATGTGTATCTTTGGAATCTATGCTATTAAATTTTTCATTGTTTGCATTACAGTGGTCAAAGAGAATTGATACAGAATTCAGCGTAATTAGTGAAACAAACAAACTAACTTTTTTTACTGGATTAGATATATTATTAGCTATATTTTGGTTTTTTATTTGCCTATTAGTCGTTAACTACGTTAAAAACGTAAGCACTAATGATAATTGCTCAAAATATTTTGTTCCCGTTTTCATTTTCAAAGTATTTTTTGGATTTATATTTGGGATTTATTATTTGTTAGTGATAGGCGGGGGTGATTCTATCGCTTTCTTTGATTGCTCTGTTAGGTTAACCAATTTATTATATTATAATCCTGATTTCTTTTGGCTAGAATTATTTCAAAATCAAGACACTCCAAATCATGTGAATTATTTCACCAGCGAAACCGGTTTTCCACCTGGATGGATTCGTAGAGAAAATGAGTCCTATTTCTCTGCCAAAATCTTTTCTTTTCTGAATCTTGTAACTTTCAATTGTTATTTTGCAGGTCAGGTAATAATTGCACTTTTATGTACCCTTTCCACGATGAAATTATTCATTTTTTTCGAGGAAAATAATATTTTTCCTCAAAAAAATAATCGTGCTAAATTTTTATTTCTTTTTATACCTTCTCTCGCGTTTTGGTGTTCTGGAGTATCCAAAGACTCTATAATTATGATATGTCTTTTTTTTGGAATACCGATAATTTTCAACCTAATTAATAAAAAGAGTAATAACCGAATTTTATCAATTGTGTATCTTTTTATCCTATCCTATTTCTTAATACAAATTAGATCCTTCATGTTGATTGTATTAATTTTTCCTGTACTTTTTGCGTTAAACGTCAAGTTTGTTAAATTCCTATTCAAAAATAAATTCGCTCAGCGGTCTGTTAGGATTTTTATATTTTTGATGGGTTTAGGATTTATCTTTATTTACTTAGGGACATCCGGGCAAAAAATCTTAAAAGAGGCTGAAATTATTCAAACAGACTTTCAACAAAATAAATCCTATCAAGGTAAAAAATATAGTCTCGGTTCAACAAATTTTACCCCAACAGGTCTTGTTCGTGCAATGCCCTTGTCTATTGTAACCGCTATCTTTAGACCCTTCCCATGGGAGGCCTTGAGTCCAGGACTCATCCTAAATGGTCTAGAGTCAGTAATATTGATTTATTTACTTTTTCAATTCCTGCGGAAGAGGCCAGAGAAACGATTCGCTAGAATACGAGATTCAGAATTGCTCACTTTTTCTCTATATTTAGTTATGATTATGGCCTTCATGACGGGATTCACCTCAATTATATTTGGTCTATTGGTGCGTTTGAGGGCACCATTACTTCCATTTATAATATTGCTCTTGACAACAGAACCCAACTTAGAGGAGAATACAGATTTAGAAAATGATGAATCCTCAACTGCCGAAACAAAATTATCTCAAATCTATTCGTGATGATAGGGTTCTCCTCTAACTATTGTAAAAGCTCTGTACAATTGCTCCAAGAAAATCATACGAACCATTTGATGAGAAAATGTCATTTTAGAGAGCGAAAATAATCGTTGTGAACGTTTTAATATCTCGTCATCAAAACCGAATGCCCCACCGACTATGAACACAAGAGTTTGACTTTTTGGAATAATTTCATGCGATAACCACTCTGCAAATTGTTTTGAAGATTTTTGGTCTCCTTTTTCATCAAGTAGAACGACAAAATCCGTTGAATCTATTTTCTTTAGAAATTGTTGGGCTTCTCTATTTTTTAGTTCATCTCTGAGTAGCGACTTTCCATTTTTTATGTCGGGAAAATCGATTCGTTCAAATGAGCAGTAATGACCCAAACGTTTGATATATTCTGCTTCCCCTTCTTTTAAAAAATTATAGGTCGTTTTGCCAACTAAAAAAAGTTTGACTTTAAGCATAGTCTGTTAATGAACAGCTTCTACAGATCTAATTTCGGGAGCAACTACTTTGAGTGCCTCCTCTAACCCTGCTTTTAAGGTCATTGTACTCATAGAACAATCGCCACAAGAGCCTAACATTCTAACTTTTACAGTATTGTCGTCTGTGAGCTCGACAAACTCGATGTCACCGCCATCAGCATGTAAAAACGGCCTCAACTGCTCCATGGCAATTAATACCTTTTCTTTTATAGCATTCATGGTTATTTTTTTTCTGCCTTTTTAATTTGCTCCAAAGACTCGACTAAATTACGAACTAATTCATCAAAAGCCATAGCCGAAGGAGTGTTTTCTTGAAATACCGCCGGTCGTCCTATGTCTCCAGCTTCGCGAACACTTTGAACTAAAGGTATGGCACCTAAAAATGGGATATTCATTCCTTCTGCTAGATTTCTTGCCCCATCTCTTCCGAAAATGTAATATTTGTTATCAGGTAATTCGGCGGGAGTAAACCAGGACATGTTTTCAACTAATCCTATAATGGGGACTTTCATAGAATCTAATCTAAACATGTTAATTCCTCTTCTCGCATCTGCTAAAGCAACTTCCTGAGGTGTGCTTACGATAACTACACCATCAAGTGGTACATTTTGAAGTAGCGATAAATGTATATCTCCTGTTCCCGGTGGCAAATCAATTACAAGAAAATCTAATTCCCCCCAATGAGCATCTGTGAAAAGTTGAGTTAGGGCTTTCGAAGCCATAGGGCCTCTCCATACAACAGCATTGTCTAAATCAGTAAAAAATCCAATAGATAATAATCCAATACCATTTGCATTAACAGGTACAATCAAACTTTCCCCATTTACCTCAGTCATTGTTGGTCTTTCTCTCACCACATCAAACATCGTTGGCATGGAGGGTCCATAAATATCTGCATCGACAATACCCACAGAATAACCCATTTTCTTCAATCCTCCTGCAATATTAGCGGTAATCGTAGATTTACCAACTCCTCCTTTACCCGAAGCAACGGCAATAACATATTTCACATCAGGGAGTACTTTTCTTCTTACCCCTTTCAATTCTACGTTCATTGCAGAAACTTGACAGTTAACCTCTATCGATTCACCAAATTTTCTCTTTAGATTAAATACAATAGCCTCTTGCATCCTCTTACGGGCGTGCAGTGCAGGGTTGGATATTACCAAAGCTAGTTCAATACGATTATCACTTATTTCCAACTTTTCAAGAAGATTCGCACTTAAAATATCTTTTTTTAGGTCGGGATCTGTTATTTTTCCGAGAACTTCAAGTACCTCCTCTCTGTCTATTTTTTTGCTCATTTTATGGATTCAATAGATTTTTGCATAAACAGGATTTCTGCTTTTGTGTTTCCTTCCTCTCTATTCCTGAATTGATAAAGTCTACCATCGATCTGCTTAACGGCAAATAAATGAAAGGTCTCCGTATTAACTTTTTGGTACTGCTTGGAAAGACTTCGGCTATATACCATCATACTGTCTTTATTTACGATAGGCGATATAAGAAATGCTGTCGACTTTGTTAGATTGTTTTTGAAGTCCTGAAAAATATCTCTTAGCTCTCCTAAATCCTCTATAAAAATGATAAAATTTCTTCCGGACTGCAACTGCCAAAGGTGACTGCCCTCATCGTGCAGCATTTCAGGAGAAAAAACTGTTCCAATTCCTGACGTTTCATCGGGAAGCATGATATGAGAGTTTATATCATATTTCGTTAAATCAAATTTTTTAAATTGATAATAATCGAACTCTTGACTTGCGGTTTGGATTGCTTGATTCTTATTATTGTCAGATAAGTAAAAATAAAAGACAATGATGTGCACGAATAGCACAAGTACAACTATTATAAAGACTCGTTTATTTTTACCAGACATATGACAAAGATAAGGTTTGTAAAACAATATTTTTTTGTGAAATTTGGTAAATGAATAAATCTATGGTAGCAATTGGAATAATTTTTATTATTTCTGGAATTTTATTGGGTGCATTTGGCTCACACAGCTTAAAACAAGTTGTTTCATCCGCTAAATTGGCTTCCTTCGAAACCGGAGTTAGATACCAATTATTTCAAGGGCTTGGGTTAATTATGATAGGTTTACAGCAAACTTTGGAGGTTCCATTAAAATCTTTTTTACGCTTAAATACACTGGGAACAATATTATTTTCCTGTTCTATTTATCTGTTAACTTTCTCTGAATATATTAGTTTGCCAAATTACCTCATCGGTCCATTGACACCAATTGGTGGTTCAATGATGATTTTGGCATGGAGTATCCTACTTATTCAGGTATTGCGAAAAACCAAGTAGATATACGCACAGTATTTAGTATATCTACGTAGTTTATCTTAGTATTGATTTTGTATTTTACACTAAAGCGCCTGACCTTTCCAAGTGAATCCATTCGCATCAGCGTAAATTTGTTGAAAATAAGACACATGAAACTCAAAATAACTGTTTTAGCAATTCTTTTAAATCTTGTAACCATTTATGCAAATGATGGGCAAGATAAAACCAGAAAATCCAAAGGGAATGAAGAAAAAGTATTTATTTCCCATATAACAGAAGGATCAATGAGTATCACCTGGACTGATAAACGCATTGAAGCTATCGAAATTTTATCTTCCAACGGTCAAATTATGCCTGAAATTCCAGTATTAGATGCCAATTCCATTCACTTATCTTCCTTAGAAAATGGAACCTACACGATCAAATTTAAATATGACAATGAAACCATATATGAAAAAGTTATAGACGTGCGAAGGTGATTTTTTTATATATACTTCTAAAAGAGGCCAAGTAGGCCTCTTTTTTTTTGAACTTTTTTTAAATTCATGTTTTTTAATTGAAAATGTTTCTTACATTTGATTACTTTTTAGTCACATATACGTTTATTATTTAATCATTATGAAAAAATTAACTTTAGGTTCATCATTACCTGGCTTAACTGGGAAGAGTCAATTGGGAGAAGATATACAACTATCCTCTTACATTGGAAAAAAGATAGTTATATATTTCTACCCCAAAGATGATACTCCAGGTTGCACAGCCCAAGCATGTAGCATAAGAGACGGAATGAGCACACTCAATCAAAAGGAAATTGAAGTGATAGGTATTAGTGCAGACCCTATCAGTTCTCACTCGAAATTTGTGGCAAAATATACGTTACCGTTTACGTTGATTTCCGATGAATCAAAAGAGATAATGAATGCCTTTGGTGTTTGGGGTACAAAAAAATTCATGGGGAAGGTTTATGACGGTATTCACAGAACGACTTTCCTTTTCGACGAGAAAGGAAAATTAGTCCACGTTATTGAGAAGCCCGATACAAAAAATCATACTCAAGAAATAATAAATGCTTACAATGAATTATAGAACGTAAATAGTTTACGATATACAACACTCACCTTTGATTAAATAAATTAACCGAGCACTGCTCACAACAACAAACGATATGGCAAACAAAGAATTAAATGTAGAAAAATTAAAAGCGCTTCAACTTACCATGGAGAAACTAGATAAAACCTTCGGTAAAGGCGCTGTAATGAAATTAGGAGATTCTCCAGTAGAAAAAGTTGAAGTAATTCCGACCGGATCAATCACTTTAGATTTAGCTTTAGGAATAAATGGATATCCAAAAGGAAGGGTTGTAGAAATATATGGCCCTGAATCATCAGGTAAAACCACTTTAGCTATACATGCCATTGCAGAAGTACAAAAACAAGGAGGAATTGCGGCATTCATAGACGCTGAGCACGCCTTTGATCAATTTTATGCAAAAAAATTAGGTGTTGATGTCAATAATTTATTGATTTCACAGCCAGATAATGGCGAACAAGCCTTAGAAATAACAGATAACTTAATACGTTCTGGAGCCATTGACCTAATTGTTATAGATTCCGTTGCAGCACTAACCCCTAAAGCTGAAATTGAGGGTGAAATGGGGGATTCACAAATGGGATTACAGGCCAGATTAATGTCTAAAGCATTAAGGAAACTTACTGGCTCAATAAATAAAGCGGGATGTTGTTGTATATTCATTAACCAATTACGTGATAAAATAGGCGTAATGTTTGGAAATCCTGAGACGACAACAGGTGGGAATGCCCTCAAATTTTATGCTTCTATTAGATTAGATATTCGAAGAGCTGCACAAATTAAAGACGGAGAAGAAGTAATGGGAAATCGTGTCAAAGTAAAAGTTGTAAAAAATAAGGTAGCACCTCCATTCAGAAAGGCGGAATTTGATGTCATGTATGGTGAAGGAATATCCAAAGTAGGGGAAATTATCGATTTAGGTGTTGAACTGAATATTCTAAAGAAAAGTGGCTCATGGTTTTCTTATGGAGAAACTAGATTGGGACAAGGAAGAGACGCTATAAAATCTCTTTTATCAGATAATCCAGAACTTGCAGAGGAATTAGAAGCCAAAATAAAAGAAGCTCTTGGATCACCTGAAGCTCAAGCTCAAGTACTCCAAGACTAATTGCATGTCGATTGGTAAAAAAACGGTGAACTCTTAGTTTACCGTTTTTTATTTTTCATATATTTGAAAAAAAATAACATGAAAAAATTATTGTTGCTCCTTATCATCGGATTTATTGGAACCATATTAGTCACTTCTTGTAAGAAGAAAGGTTGCACAGACGCAACAGCGACTAATTATAATGAAAAAGCAAAAAAAGATGATGGAAGCTGTTTGTATAAACCTTTTATTAATGTAATTGGAGCATCTGATTCTACCATTTCAGTTGGAACTTCTTTTACAGATCCAGGTGCAACAGCAACAAATAAAGATGGAAGTTCTGCTAATGTAACTTCAATTGGTCAAGTGAATAGCTCAACTGTTGGAGATTATGAAATAACCTACTCCTCTACAAATGAAAATGGAACATCAACAGCGAAAAGAACTGTTCATGTAGTTGTTGGATTAGATAATTGGATCGCAAATTGGGTTGTTTCCAGCGATTGTGGAGCGGCATTTCCACTAAACAATACACCAACAATTTCTTTAGGAACGAATTCCAATACACTGGTTATTGATGGTATGTTCTCGATTTCAATTCCATCAATTCCAATTATATTACCTAATGGATTAACAATCGCATCAGGTGGGACAGCAAATGCCACAGTAAATGGTGCTACAATCATAGTACCTAGCCAATCGTATGACGCTGCCGGAGTTGGCACAATAACATATTCAGGGACTGGAACAATGAACGCATCAGGAAATGAATTCACAATTACATACACATACAACAACGACTTACCAGCTATTAGTGGTGCAGGCCAATGCACAGCTACATACACAAAACAATAAAACTAACATTTAAAGAGTTAAGAGGGCATTTTTTGTGCGCTTTTTTTTATCAATTGTTACAAAGGATGGTAATGTAATTAAGTAATTTTGTACAATGAGCAAATTCAGCGATATTATAAAAAATGACAAACCCACACTTGTTGATTTCTATGCGAAATGGTGCGGCCCTTGCAAAATAGTTCATCCAATTTTAGAGGATTTAAAAAAACAATTGGGGACTCAACTCGTTATTTTAAAAATTGATGTAGACAAAAACCCAGCAGTAGCTAATCAATTTAAAATTCAAAGTGTGCCAACCCTTATGTTGTTTAAAGAGGGTAAAAAAATATGGAGAGAGAGTGGCGTTATTCCAATTTCTACACTAAAAGCCAAAATACATACGTATCTTTAATGATTTAGTAACCTTCAATAATAACTTGCGTATTTGCATAGTTGGTCGGAAAAATATACTTTTGCCCACGAAAATTTAATAAACTAACAAATCAATATGGAATCAATGATGATTTATGTGCCAATTGCAATGGCCGTTATCGGATTGCTATTTATGGCAATGAAGAGAGCCTGGGTTTTGAAACAAGACGCCGGCGATGGGAAAATGAAAGAAATTTCAGACTATATATACGAAGGTGCCCTTGCCTTTCTTAAAGCAGAATACCGTTTATTAGCTATTTTCGTAGTCATAGCAAGTATTTTATTGGCCGGTATTTCGTTCATTGTACCGACAACACATATATTAATTGTTGTTGCGTTCATTTTTGGAGCTTTCTTTTCGGCTTTAGCTGGAAACATGGGAATGAAAATCGCTACGAAAACAAATGTTCGAACAACTCAAGCAGCTCGTACAAGTTTGCCACAAGCATTGAAAGTTGCTTTCGGTGGAGGAACTGTAATGGGATTAGGAGTTGCTGGTTTAGCTGTTTTAGGTTTAACAACTTTCTTTATATTATTCTTCCACTTCTTTATGGGAGGAGATTGGGCAAATGGTGGCACTGATAAAATGACAATTGTACTTGAAACCTTAGCTGGATTCTCTTTAGGAGCTGAGTCAATTGCTTTGTTTGCGCGTGTTGGTGGAGGTATTTATACAAAAGCTGCAGACGTTGGGGCAGATCTAGTAGGAAAAGTAGAAGCTGGAATTCCAGAAGATGATCCTCGAAACCCTGCAACTATTGCAGATAACGTAGGAGATAATGTTGGAGACGTTGCTGGAATGGGTGCCGATTTATTTGGTTC